>JBIKVK010000354.1:0-3303 GCA_044356835.1 Burkholderiaceae bacterium | reverse complement strand
GGTTGGCAGACGCGCCGGCAAATTGAGACAATAGCGACCGTTTGATGAGACAAGGCTGCCTTGATGAAGATCATTCCAACGTCCCACACGCTCGGCGCCACGGTTGAAGGCCTGGATCTGTCCAAACCCCTTTCCGACGATGATCACCGAGCCATCATCCTGGGGCTGGCCACACGAGGCGTCCTGCGTTTTCCGGGCCAGACCCTCTCGGCCAGGCAACTACACGACTTCAGCCAACGCTTCGGCACGCTCGAGGAAAATGTCGCCGGGATGTATCAGGAGCCGGGCCTTCCCCAGGTCATGATCCTTTCAAACATCGTGCGCGACGGCAAGCCCATCGGGATCGCCGATGCCGGACAGGGCTGGCACACGGACATGTCCTACAGTTCCACCGTCGCATTTGCCAACGTGCTCTATGCCATCGAAGTTCCGCAGCGCGAAGGACGCCCGCTGGGATCAACCCAGTTCTCCGACATGGCGGCTGCCTATGAGACCCTGCCCGAGGAGATCAAGCGCGCTATCGTGGGCCGCACCGCGACTCACGATTTCGCAAAATTCTGGGACATGATGCGCACTGAGCGGGGCAGCACCCGTCCGCCACTGACCGATGCGCAAAGGAAGACCAAGCCGCCCGTCTCGCACCCGCTCGTGCTCAGGCATCCTGCCACCGGCCAGCCGATGCTCTACGCGAACCCCGGCTACGCCATGTGGATCGACGGCATGGATCGCGCCGAGAGCGACCGGATCCTGGAGTTCCTCTTCAGGCATCAGACCCAGGAGCGCTTCGTCTACACACATCAGTGGTCCCGAGGGGATGTCCTGATGTGGGACAACCTTCGGACCATTCACCAGGCGCTGGCCGATTACCGACCTGACGAACCGCGACTGATCAAACGTTGCCAGGTGATGGCCGATCGAATCCTCAGCAAGGGAACGACGGCTGAACACGCGGCTCTCACTGTCTGAAAGGCTCCTGTCCGAAATGCGCATCGCCATACTTGACGACTACCAGGACGCCGTTCGCAGCCTCGACTGCTTCGGCCTGCTGAAGGGTCATGACGTCCAGGTGTTTCATCGCACGATCTCGGGACCTGCTGCCATCGCCGCTGCGCTGGACGGCTTCGACGCCGTGGTGCCGATTCGCGAGCGCACCCGGTTTGATCGCGACGTCGTGGACCAACTCCCTGCCAGCATTCGGCTCATCAGTCTGACCGGGCCGTTGAGCGGGCAGCTCGATTTCAAGGCCGCACAGGCCCGCGGCATTACTGTGTGCCAGGGCGGACGCTCCGGCTCGTCCACCCCTGAACTCACCTGGGCACTGATCCTGGGAGCCACGCGGCACATTGCCATCGAGGACCGAAGCGTACGCGAGGGGCGGTGGCAGACCACCCTGGGCCGAGTGGTCAAGGGACGAACACTGGGCATTCTGGGGTACGGGCGGATCGGTACCGCGGTGGCCCAGATCGGCCGTGCATTTGGCATGCGGGTCCTTTGCTATGGGCGCGACACCTCGAGGACAAATGCCGAGCGCGATGGGTTCGAGTTTGCCGCGAGCCAACGTGACCTGTTCGCTCAAAGCGACATCCTTTCCATCCACGTCGGTCTGAATTCGGCCACCCGCGGTCTGATCACCCGGGCCGACCTGGCGGCCATGAAGACCGATGCGCTGATCGTGAACACCTCCCGGGCGGGACTATTCGAATCGGGAGCCTTGATCGAAGCCCTGAAATCCGGCCGACCCGGTGCTGCGGCCCTTGATGTCTTTGACACCGAACCACTCCCCCCGGACGATCCGATCCTGTCCCTGCCGAACGTCCTGTGTACCCCTCATCTGGGTTACACCTCGCGCGATGGCTACGAATCGCTCTTTGGTGCGGCTTTCGAAAACATTGTGGCCTTCGCGGCGGGACGTCCGACGGGCGTGGTCACGGCACCACGCGACTGAGGCACAGCAGCATGAGAGCGTGGTCGATCGAGGACCTGCGTACGCTTGCGAGACGGCGCATCCCTCGAGCCGTATTTGACCTCTTCGACGGTGGCGCCGAAGACGAGCGTACCCTGCGCGCAAATCGCGCGGCCTTCTCCCGCTACCAGCTCATGCCCCGGGTTCTGGTCAACGTCGCCCAGGTGGATCCATCGAGTCGATTACTCGGAGAGCCCTCGTCCCTGCCCATGGCCATTGCGCCCACGGGCGCCGTCGGCTTTGGCCACCACGGCGGAGACGTCATGATTGCGAAGGCGGCCGCTCGCTATGGCATCCCCTACTCGCTCTCGACCTCGGCCACTGCCTCCATCGAAACGATCGCTGAACAGGCGGGCGGGCGGCTCTGGTTTCAGGCTTACATCCTCAAAGACCGGGCCAACACGATGAAACTCATCGAGCGGGCCCGCGTGGCCGGTTACGAAGGTGTGATGATCACGGTCGACCTGCCCGTGGGAGGCAAACGCGAGCGGGACTTCCACAACGACATGGCGATCCCGTTCCGATACACGCCCCGCAACCTGATCGACTTCGCATCGCGGCCCCGCTGGGCGCTGCAGATGCTCGCACGGGGCATGCCCGTCATGGAAAACCTGCGCGGCCTCGCCCCGGCGGCGACCAATGCGCGCGGCATCGTATCGATCGCGGGCCGGAACTACGATCCGTCTTTCGACTGGGAGGGCTTCAAGCGCATTCGTGATGCGTGGCCCGGCAAGCTGATTGTCAAGGGCATCGTCCGACCCGATGACGCGATCCGCGCTCTGGCCGCAGGCGTGGACGCAGTGGTCGTCTCCAACCATGGTGGCCGACAACTGGATGGCGGCATCGCCACACTTGATGCGCTGCCTGATGTTCTAAAAGCGGTGGGCGGTCGCACCAGCGTGTTGGTCGATGGCGGCATTCGACGCGGCGCCGATATCGTCAAGGCCATCGCGCTGGGCGCCCAGGGCGTACTCATTGGGCGATCCACGCTCTATGGCGTGTGTGCCGGCGGTGAGCCTGGCGCACTGCGGGCGCTCGAGATCCTCCGCGACGAGTTCACGCGCACCATGCAATTGTGCGGCGCTCGAACGGTTGCAGAAATAACGCCCGACTTGCTCGCCTCCATCCCCTCGCCCCTGCCCGATCGATGACCGGGAAGATCATCGAGCCCAGCGCCGTGGCCGAACGCCGCCCTGCGCGGGAACTCGACAATGCCGCGCTGGCCGAGCGCATCAGCCTCGGCGGCCCGGTGGACGCCGAGGTGACCGATGAATACTACCGGCGCGTGATTCCACTTTTCAGGGCGATGCTCGGAGTGCACTGGCACACCGGCTACTACA
>JBIKVK010000091.1:0-11838 GCA_044356835.1 Burkholderiaceae bacterium | reverse complement strand
GCCAGGCTCTGGGCCTCGCCCAGCGCTTGCTGAAACTGGGTGGTCAGCTTGTCGATTCGCATGATGAACCTTCCTGGGACAGCCGGTGCAGTGGGCCGATGGGCAGCACCCGAGTTGATACGAAAACGGAGGTTTGGGTTAAGGGGTTATATTTCAAGGCGTGACCTTCAGGAGATCCAGACAATGACTGCGAAACTGTTCCAGAGCCTGTCCATGCGCTCACTGACGCTGAGCAACCGAGTCGTGATTGCGCCGATGTGCCAATACTCGGCCGTCGAGGGCTGCGCGCAGCCCTGGCACACGATCCACCTGGGTCAGCTCGCGCTCGGCAATCCCGGTCTGCTGATCATCGAGGCAACCGCCGTTGAGCGTCGCGGGCGCATTTCGCCCGGTTGTACCGGTCTGTACAACGACGCCACCGAGGAGAGCATGGGCAGAACCTTGCGTGAGGTGCGCAGCGTGAGTGCAACTCCGATCGCAGTGCAGCTCGGACACGCAGGCCGCAAGGCCTCCTCGGGACGCCCGTGGGATGGCGGCAAGCTGATTACCCCGGAGGCCGGCGGATGGGTGCGGGTTGCGCCGAGCGCAGTCCCCGTCAGCGATGACGAGCCACCGCCGCGAGCGCTGGAGCGTGACGAAATGGCGGCCCTGGTGGCCTCCTTTGTCGACGCGACCCAAAGAGCCGACCGAATCGGCTTCGACGGGGTCGAGTTGCATGCCGCTCACGGCTATCTTCTTCACCAGTTCCTGTCCCCGGTGGCGAACCATCGTGAGGACGACTATGGCGGTTCACTTGCAAACCGCATGCGCTTTCCCTTGGAAGTGATTGCGGCAGTCCGCGCTGCATTGCCTGCCCACAAGCCTCTGGGGATTCGGATCTCGGCCACCGACTGGATCGAAGGCAGCGGCTGGGATGTACCGCAGGCGGTTGAGTTCTCGCAACGTTGTGCACAACTCGGCGTCGATTGGATCCACGTGTCCAGCGGAGGAATTTCGCCCAAGCAACAGATCCGCCTGGGGCCCGGCTATCAGGTGCCATTCGCCGAGTCAGTGCGCTCGGGCCTTTCGATACCGGTGATCGCTGTGGGCCTGATTACCGAGCCGCAGCAGGCCGAGGCCATTCTTGCGGAGGGCAAGGCAGATCTGATCGGCATCGCGCGAGCAGCCCTTCACGACCCGCGCTGGGTGTGGAGAGCCGCCGAAGCCCTTGGGGGCCAGGTCGACGCCGCCCGCCAGTACTGGCGCTGCACGCCGCGCGGCAAGCCGGTCGTGTTCAACGAAGTCAGGCACGGACAACGCTGAAGACACGGGTCCGGACGACAGATCCGGCCCGGCTAGCGGGCCAGCCACCATCCCAAGGCCGTTGCGGCCAAGGCCCCAGCCACATGCAAAATGCTGTGCGCGATGGCCCAGCCGATCGCGCCGCGCTGGATCAATTCAAGCGATTCGAGCGAAAAACTCGAAAACGTTGTCAGTGCCCCCAAGAAGCCGGTCACGATCAACAGCCTCCAATGGGGAGACAGCTCGGGATGCCGGGCCAGCCAGGCGAGCGCAATGCCGGCGATCAGGCCGCCCAGGACGTTGGCCAACAAGGTCCCCAACGGGATATGGAGCAGGCGGGCATTCAGCCAGAGGGAGAGCCCCCAGCGGAGCCACGCCCCTAAAACGGCACCGACTGCGATCGATCCCAGGGCCCAAACGGTGACCGCTGCCATCACACCGGCCCGTCGCTCGCCTTGCCGCCCCACCGCGCCGCGGCCTGATCGTCAGAGTCGCGAGCTTCGACCCAGCGCTCTCCCTGAAGCGTGCGCTCCTTCTTCCAGAAGGGTGCGCGGGTCTTGAGGTAGTCCATGATGAACTGGCAGGCGGCAAACGCGTCCCCGCGGTGCGCCGAGCCAACGACCACCAACACGATCTGGTCGGTGGGCCGCAAGGGCCCCACGCGATGAATGACCAGGGTGTCGATCAAGCGCCAGCGGCCCCCGGCTTCCATCGCGATATCAGCGAGGGCCTGCTCGGTCATGCCTGGATAGTGCTCCAAAAAGAGCTCGCTGACCCCCGTGCCTTCGTTGATATCGCGTACAGTGCCCACGAAGCTGGCAATTGCGCCAATTCCGGGATGCCCAACTCGCATTCGATTGACCTCGAGGCCAAGGTCAAAGTCTTCGGTTTGCACTCGGACGGTATGAGTCATGGCTGCGGGCCGGAACGGTCAGTCCTTGGGCGATCAACCGCCGGTGACCGGCGGGAAAAAGGCCACCTCCTGGCCTGCGGCGATCGGAGTATCGGCCGTGGCGATGCGATGCGCTACAGCGGTCCGCACGGCGCGGCCCGGAGCCATGTGTTCCGCCCAGACGCCTCCTCTCTCTGAGAGCCAGATACGAAGGGCTCCGGCGGTCGCAACCTCAGGGGGCACATCGATGTCCTCGACATCGATCCCCACAGCCTCTCTCAGGGAGGCGAAATAGCGCACCCGCACCCTCATCCGAGCAGTTCCGAGAAAGGCAGAAAGCGAACCAGATCTCCGCGGCGAATCGACTGACCGGCCGGGTTGTCAATCAGACCATCAGACCGCACGGTTGAGGTGAGAACCGCCGAGTTTTGATTGGGATACAGATCCAGTCCGCCCGCAGGGTTGAGCGAAGCACGCAAAAATTCGCGCCGGCGATCAGGCTTGGGCCAGTCGAAATCGGCCCGAAGCTGGAGCGACACCGGCGAGACCTGGCTGATCCCTTGGAGCCTCTGCAGGAACGGTCTCACCATCATGACGAAGGTCACAAAGCTGGATACCGGGTTGCCGGGCAGCCCGATGAACCATGCGGTCGACGAGCCCTGGGCACGACGCAATCGGCCGAAAGCGAGGGGCTTGCCCGGCTTCATCGCGATTTGCCAAAGGGCAAGACTGCCCTCGGCTTCAACGGCCGGCTTGACATGATCTTCCTCGCCCACGGAAACACCGCCCGAGGTCAGAATGAGATCGGCCGACACAGCCGCATCGCGCAGGGCAGCACGGGTGGCCTCAAGGTCGTCCGGCACGATGCCCAGGTCGCGCACCTCGCACCCGGCCCGGGCGAGGAGTGCGGTCAGCATAAAACGGTTGCTGTTGTAGATCGCGCCCGGGCGCAAAGGTTCGCCCGGCATCGTCAGCTCGTCGCCGGTAAAGAAGCAGGCTACTCGCACGCGCCGAACGACCGGTAGGTCGGCCAGCCCGACCGAGGCTGCGAGACCCACCGCCTGGGGTGAAAGACGCTCTCCAGCCCGAAGGATCACGCTGTCGCGCTCGATATCAAATCCGGCGCGGCGGATCCATTCGCCCTGAACCGGAAGGTGGTCAATGATGGCGCGATCGCCTTCGGCCCGGACCGACTCCTGCATGACCACGGCATCTGCGCCGGGCGGAATCGACGCCCCGGTAAAGATGCGTGCCACGGTGCCCGGCTCAAGCGGTTCGCCGACCTGGCCTGCGGGAATCCTCTGGCTCACTGGCAGGGCGACGCCGGTCCGGCCGCCGAGATCAGACACCCTGAGCGCGTAACCGTCCATCTGCGAGTTGTCCATCGGAGGGACATTGATGGCCGAGCGCAAATCTCGACCCAGGACTCGCCCCGAGGCCGCGATCGTGGGGACGTGCTCGACCTCAGTGATGGGTCCTGCGGCTGCGATCAGTTGCTCTAACGCCTCATCGAAGGACAGGAGCGGTGCCTTCAAACGGTTTCTCCTTGCAGAACCATGCGTCGCGTCGGCCTGACCCCCGGCATTAGGCATCAGCCCCGGGCCGGGCAGCGCTCGGAGATATAGCGCTTGAGCATGGCCACATCCCTCGGCATCCATGCGAAACGCTGTGCTCGCGACTCAATCCGCTCGTAGGCCTTCGGCCGTGGCGCGTCGCGCCCCAAGGCTTCACGGATTGTCTCGTTGAACTTCGCCGGAAGGGCGGTCTCGAGGCAGACCATCGGCACGCCCGGCTCTTGCCAGCGACGCGCGACAAAGAGTCCGTCTGCAGTGTGAGTGTCTACGATCCGCCCGGTACTGGCCGCAAATTCCCGTATGGTCTGAAGTCGGTTGGCGTGGGTGCTGCGGCCCGAGCAGAAGCCGAATTCGGCAACGCGGGAAAACTCGGGTGTTCCCCCCAGGTCGAATTCACCCGTGCGATCCAGAATCTGCCACAGAGACGCAACCCGCGCGGCGTCACAGCCGAGGAGATCGAACACGAAGCGCTCGAAGTTGGACGCCTTGCTGATATCCATCGACGGGCTGCTGGTCTGAAAGGTCTCGGCCGAGACTCGAACCCGGTAGCGGCCACTGCGAAAGAACTCGTCCAGCACGTCGTTCTCGTTGGTGGCCACGACCAGACGCGCGATCGGCAAGCCCATCTGACGAGCGATGTGCCCAGCCAACACATTGCCGAAATTGCCTGAGGGCACGGCAAACGAGACAGGCTTCGGCCCGGTCGCAGCCGTTACGGCAAACCAGGCCTTGAAGTAATACACAACCTGGGCCACAACCCGGGCCCAGTTGATCGAGTTGACCGTGCCGATCGCGAAGCGCTCCTTGAAGCGCAGATCGGCCGATACCGCCTTGACCATGTCCTGACAGTCATCGAAGACGCCATCGACCGCGATGTTGAAGATGTTGGGATCGGGCAGCGAGTACATCTGCGCCGCTTGGAAGGCACTCATCCGCCCGAACGGCGAGAGCATGAACACGCGAATGCCTCGACGTCCCCGCATTGCATATTCGGCCGCGCTGCCCGTGTCGCCCGAGGTGGCCCCCAGAATATTGAGCTCGCGGCCCTCCTGGGCGAGCGCATATTCAAACAAGCGCCCCAGCAGCTGCATTGCGACATCTTTGAACGCCAGTGTCGGGCCATTGGAAAGATGCAGCAAGTGTAGCCCCTCTCCCACCGAACTGACCGGTGTGACATCGTCACTGCCGAAGACTTCGCTGTTGTATGCCGACGCCGTCATCGCGGCGAGCGCCTCTCGGGGAATGTCATCGGCATAGGGCGCGATGACCTCACAGGCCAGCTCGGCATAGCTCAGGCCCCGCCAGCGCTCGAGCGTGGACGCATCGATTTGCGGGTAGACCTCGGGCATCACCAGGCCACCGTCCGGCGCCAGCCCGCCCAGAAGTATGTCGCTGAACGCAGACGGCTTCAGACCGCCGCGGGTGGATCGGTAGTTCACGACAGGTCTTCCATGCGAATGCGGATCACTTTCGACAGCACGGTGGGCAGGGCCTGAATCCGGCTGATCGCGACATCGATCCGACCCTCTGTGGCCACGTGGGTCAGCAGAATGATATCGGTCTGGCTCTCACCCTCGGCGGCCTCGCGCTGCAAGGCAGCATCGATGGAGATGCCAGCGTCGGCCAGGATACGGGTGACATCGGCCAGCACGCCAGGCTGGTCGGCCACACGCATGCGCATGTAACAGGCCGTCTCGATCTCGGACATTGGAAGGATGCGGGCATCGGACAGGGCGTCCGGCTGGAAGGCCAGATGAGGCACTCGATTGCCCGGGTCGGCGGTAAACATCCGGGTGACATCGACCAGATCAGCCACCACGGCGCTGGCGGTCGGCTCGGACCCCGCCCCTTTGCCATAGTACATGGTGTGGCCGATGGCATCGCCCTTGACCCACACCGCGTTCATCGCCCCCTCGACGCTTGCAATCAGTCGCTTGGACGGGATCAAGGTAGGATGCACCCGCAACTCGATGCCCGTGGAACCATCGGCAAGCTCGCGTCGCCGGGTCACCCCCAGCAGCTTGATCCGATAACCCAACTGCTCCGCGTAGCGTATGTCGTCACTCTGCAATCCGGTAATGCCCTCGACATGACAGCGATTGAACTGCATCGGAACGCCGAAGGCAATCGCGGCCAGAATTGTGGCCTTGTGCGCGGCATCCACCCCCTCGATGTCAAAAGTGGGATCGGCCTCGGCGTAGCCGAGCCGCTGGGCTTCGGCCAGAACCTGCTCGAAGGGCAGGCCGCGCTCACGCATCTCCGACAGAATGAAATTGGTGGTGCCGTTGATGATGCCGGCAATCCATTCGATGCGGTTCGCGGTCAGCCCCTCACGCACGGCCTTGATGATCGGGATGCCCCCCGCCACCGCGGCCTCGAAGGCCACCATCACCCCGGCACGCGAGGCCGCCTCAAAAATTTCGTTGCCGTGCGTGGCGAGTAGCGCTTTGTTCGCCGTCACCACATGCTTGCCACGGCCGATCGCCTCGAGCACGAGATCACGGGCCACTCCGTAGCCACCGATCAGCTCGATCACGACATCGATCTCGGGATTGCGGACCACTTCGAAGGCGTCGCGAGTCACTGCGACCCCATCCCCGGTGAGGGCCCGAGCACGATCGACATCGAGGTCAGCGACCTGGGTGATGGTAATGGCGCGCCCCGCCCGCCGCATGATCTCGGCCTGGTTGCGGTGGAGCACCTTGAAGGTGCCCGCACCCACCGTGCCGACCCCCAGCAAACCCACACGAATCGGTTGAACGGACATATCAGGCATACCTCCGGCGATAGCCATCCAGGAAGCGTGCAATCCGGCCAATCGCGACCTCCAGATCGTCGCTGGTAGGGAGAAACACCAGGCGCATGTGATCGGTTGCGTGCCAGTGAAAGCCGCTGCCCTGTACGACCAGCACGTGCTGCTCCTCGAGCAACTCCAGGGCGAACTGCTCGTCATTGGCAATGGGATACATCTTCGGGTCGAGCCGAGGAAACAGATACAGCGCCGCCTGCGGTTTTACGCAGCTGACCCCGGGGATCTGGGTGACCAAACGCCAGGCCAGATCGCGTTGCTTGAGCAGTCGACCGCCCGGCGAAACCAGCTCGTCGATGCTCTGACGGCCACCCAGCGCCGTCTGGATCGCGAATTGTCCGGGCACATTGGCGCACAGGCGCATCGAAGCAAGGATATTGAGACCCTCGATGTAGTCGCTCGCATGCCGCTTGTCGCCAGACATGATCATCCACCCCGAGCGGTATCCGCACGCACGGTAGTTCTTGGACAGGCCATTGAAGCTGAGAAAAAACACGTCGTCCGCGAGCGAGGCCATGGCCGTGTGGCGCACGCCGTCATAGAGCACCTTGTCGTAGATCTCGTCGGCAAAAACGATCAGTTGATGCTCTCGCGCGATCTGGATCAGAGCGCGCAGCATGTCGTCGGGATACAGGGCCCCGGTCGGGTTATTCGGATTGATGACGACGATCGCGCGGGTGCGATCGGTGATCTGCCTGCGGATGTCGTCCAGTGAGGGCAGCCAGCCACTGCCTTCGTCGCACAGGTAGTGCCGGGGTACGCCCCCGGCCAGACTCACCGCAGCCGTCCAGAGAGGATAGTCGGGCATGGGGACGAGCACCTCGTCGCCGTTGTCGAGCAGGCCCTGCATCGACATCACGATCAGTTCCGACACCCCATTGCCGACGATGATGTCATCGAGGCGCACACCGGAAATGCCCTTGGTCTGGGCGTAGTGCATGATCGCCTTGCGAGCGGCAAACAGGCCCTTGGAGTCCGAGTAGCCGGACGCGTTGGGCAAGTTGATCACGACGTCATGGACCACCTCATCAGGCGCCTCGAAGCCAAACGGAGCCAAATTGCCGATGTTAAGCTTCATGATCCGGTGGCCGTCCTCCTCGAGCGCTCGTGCTCGAGCCATGACCGGACCGCGGATGTCGTAACAGACGTTGGCGAGTTTGGCTGACTTCAGGATCGGTTTCATCGGGCGAACTCGGGAAGGCGGCAAGTCACTGAACCTGCTGCAAAAAACCCTGGCTGGGGGCGTCGGGAACTCAACCTGATAATGTAGCACTTCCCGATCAAGACCCCTGCGCACTCGATGAAGCTTCACGCCGATCCTACTCAGAGCCTGAACACGATCACCGCATACGGTCCCGGCTTCATCGAGGTCAATCGTGAGCGTTTCTCTCACGCGCTCCTCATCATGCCGGACGGTCCAGTCCATCCCTGGTCGGTCGGCTCGCTTGAGGGCATCGACGAGTCTGCGTTGGTCGCGCTGCTGCAGCATGAGCCGGAGGTGGTCTTGCTGGGCACAGGCCAGCGACAGAGCTTCCTGAGTCCTCGCCTCGTGCGCAGCCTCTCGTCCCGGGGAATCGGCCTTGACGCCATGGATACGCGTGCCGCTTGCCGCACGTACAACATCCTGATGAGCGAGGGTCGCAAGGTCTTGGCTGCACTGCTGCCGATTGATACAGGGCATTGATCGAAATATCCCGACCCGACTCCGGGGGCGGGGGTCGCCCCTGTGATATGGTAGTTCGATTGAATGATGGAGGTTGAAGGTGAGTCTGGAGCCGGGTGCACAGGTAGCGGAGTTCAAGGCTGAAGCGACGCTAGGCGAGGTCAGGTTGTCGGATCTGAAGGGGCTCGGGCTCGTGCTCTACTTCTACCCCAAGGACAACACGCCGGGATGCTCCAGCGAGGCTGCAGAATTTCGCGACCTGCATGATCAGTTTCAGGCTGCGCGCGCGACGATCCTGGGCGTCTCGCGGGACAGCCTGCGGTCGCATCAAAACTTCAGGGCCAAACTCGGGCTTCCGTTCGATCTCATTTCCGACACCGACGAGTCCCTTTGTCTGGCCTTTGACGTGATCAAGATGAAGAACATGTACGGCAAGCAAGTTCGGGGCATCGAGCGTTCGACCTTTCTGATCGACGGGAAGGGCCGCGTCGCGAAAGTGTGGCGAGGGGTCAAAGTGGCCGGGCATGCCCAGCAAGTGCTCGACGCCGCACGCGCGCTCTGAGCTGGCCGGCCAGACGACTCATGCCGCTCCCCAAAGCTCCGACCGGTCTGGGCTCCCGGGTCGAAACCGATCGGTCCGGGGCTACCCGCAGTAGCACCCCCCAAAAGGCATCATCGCCGCCCCCCTCCGAGTCCGAAACGCGGCCGGCGCGGCGGCGGAACGTTCCGGCCACTGCGGGCACCGCGACCACCCCCTCCGGTCCGGCACGTCGCTCAGCGGCACCCGCTGCAGAGCGCGTGAATGCCGCTCCCCCGTCCGTTCCGCTCGTATCTGCCGGGGGCCCCCCCCCCCCCCCCCCCCCCCCCCCGCCCCCCCCCCGCCCCCCCCGGGGGCGGGGCCCCCCCGCGCGTATCTGCCGCCCCCCCGCCCGCCCCGATCGCAGCCCGTGCCCCGCGCCCGGCCCGCGGCGGTCGCCGAGCAGGCCGCGCGCGCGGCTCGCCGAAACTGTTCGTGCTTGATACCAATGTGCTGATGCACGACCCGAGCAGCCTGTTCAGGTTTGACGAGCACGACATCTTGCTACCGATGGTCACGCTGGAGGAGCTGGACAATCACAAGAAGGGCATGTCCGAGGTGGCCCGCAACGCCCGGCAGGTGAGCCGCTCGCTCGACAGCCTGTTTGCCGCATCAGGCGCCCCTCTCGAGTCCGGGCTCAAGCTTGACTCGTTGGGCCATCGCGAGGCGACGGGCCGACTGTTCTTTCAGACCCAGGCCGCAGCCTCGGCCCTACCCAGCTCGCTGCCGGTAGGCAAGGCCGACAACCAGATCCTGGGGGTGGTGCGATCCCTTCGGGACGGCCAGCCCGGGCGCGAAATCGTGCTGGTGTCCAAAGACATCAACATGAGGATCAAGGCGCACGCGCTGGGTCTGCCCGCGGAGGACTACTTCAACGACCAGGTCCTCGAAGACACCGATCTGCTCTACACGGGCGTGATGGCTCTGCCGGCCGATTTCTGGGATCGCCACGGCAAAGGCGTCGAATCCTGGCAGCACAATGGCCTGACCCTCTACCGCATTTCGGGCCCGCTGGTCGGCAAGCTCATCATGAATCAGTTCGTCTACCTCGAAGGCGAATTGCCTCTGCTCGCCCGAGTTCGCGAAATTGCGGGCAGCACGGCAGTGCTACAGACGCTGCGCGATCATGGCCAGCCCAGACATGCCGTATGGGGCGTGGGGGCCCGCAATCGCGAGCAGAACTTCGCGCTCAACCTCTTGCTCGACCCCGAAATCGATTTCGTCACCTTGCTTGGGCAGGCGGGCACCGGCAAGACGCTCCTGACACTGGCGGCCGGACTGGTTCAAGTGCTGGAAACCCGCCGCTATGCCGAAATCATCGTCACCCGGGCCACCGTGCCGGTGGGCGAGGACATCGGTTACCTGCCGGGCACTGAAGAGGAAAAGATGCAGCCGTGGATGGGGGCGCTGCAAGACAATCTCGAAGTGCTGATGGGGACCGATTCTGCAGGCGGTGAATGGGGGCGGTCAGCCTCTGCCGACCTCGTCCGTAGCAAGATCCGGATCAAGTCGCTTTCTTTCATGCGGGGGCGCACCTTCATCAACAAGTTCCTGATCATCGATGAAGCACAGAACCTCACCCCGAAGCAGATCAAGACCCTGATTACCCGGGCCGGCAACGGCACCAAGGTGGTCTGCCTGGGCAATATCGCCCAAATCGACACGCCCTATCTCACCGAGGGCTCTTCGGGCCTCACTTATGTGGTGGATCGATTCAAGGGTTGGCCCCACTCGGGCCATGTGACGCTGCAGCGCGGCGAGCGCTCGCGGTTGGCCGACTTCGCGGCCGACGCACTGTAAGCCGGGCGGACGCTTGGGCGGACCTCCCGCTCAACCAATCTCGGCCTGAGCCTGCTCGACCAGTCTGGCCTTGGCCACCTTGCCGCTGGCAAGCCTGGGCAGTTGGTCCTCGGTGCGGAACAACACATGGTGGGGCACCTTGAACGATGCCGCCCGCTCTCGCACATGCGCCTGAAGATCAGCCTCGGAGACCGACTGGTCGGCCACCACGAAGGCGACGATGATCTGCCCGCGGCGGAGGTCCGGAAGGGGAACGACATGAGCGTCCGAAACCGCCGGGTGCTCGGTCAACAGCTGTTCGACCTCAATGGGCGAAACATTGATGCCCCCGGTCTTGATGATCTCCTTGATCCGCGAGTGAAAACGGAACTGGCCGTCGGTGTCGAAGGACGCGAGGTCGCCCGTATCGAAAAATCCGTCAGCGCGAAGCGCCTTGGCATTCTCGGTCGGGTTCAGGTAGTAGCCCGGGGTGGTGTATCCGCGCACGAGCACCAAACCGGTCTCTCCTTGCGGCTTCGGCTCGCCCGTGGTCGGGTCGACGATCCTGAATTCCATACCCGGCAAGGCCCGGCCATGCGTGTGGAGCTTGACCTCAAGCGGATCGTCGACCTCGTGGACCGTGGCATGACCATAGGTTTCGGTCAGCCCGTAGGCGCCGCAGGCCTCGGTCATCTTCATGTCGACCAGCGTGAGCCGTTTGTACTCCGCGGTCATGCCGGCATTGCCTTTCTTGAGGCTGCCGATGCGCGCCTGCCGATAATCGGGATGCGCGAGAATGGCCATGGTCATGTTGCCCGTGCCGTAATAGACGGTCGAGCGGGTGCGTTCGACCACCTCAATCGTACGTCCGGGCTCGAAGGCGCCTTGAATCACGAGAGTGGCACCCCGCATGAAGGTGGCCGGCCAGGCATTGGCCGAACCAAGCGCGTAGAACAGCGGCGTGCCCACCCAGACACGATCCTCGCGACCGATGCGACGCCGGGCGCCGATATCCCAGCCATTGCCGGTGAGGCCGCCATGGGTCAGCATCACCCCTTTCGGGTCCGAGGTGCTGCCCGAGGTGTAGAGGATGAATGCCAGGTCATCGGGCGTCACCGCGGCAAGCGCCTGCCGCTCTGCGCCGGGCGGCTGAGCGGCCCCGAGCGCCAGGAACTCTTGCCAGCTGAAGGTCCCAGCCACGGCGCGCCCGAGCACCGTGACCGAGCGCAGCTTGGGGAAGTCCGGTAGACGCGTCTGACCGGG
>JBIKVK010000353.1:0-3309 GCA_044356835.1 Burkholderiaceae bacterium | reverse complement strand
AACGCGGCCCGTGGTCTCGGCGGCGATCAGAGTGGTACCCGACCCCATGAAAGGCTCGTAGACCGCCTGACCCGGACTCGAGTTGTTCAGGATCGGCCGGCGCATGCATTCCACGGGCTTCTGCGTCCCGTGGACAGTCTTTTCGTCCTGATCCTTGTTGGCAATTTGCCAAAGCGTGGTCTGCTTGCGATCCCCGGCCCAGTGGCCCTTGCCGGATTTGCGCACAGCATACCAGGCGGGCTCATGTTGCCAGTGGTAATCACCGCGGCTCAGGACCAGCCGCTCCTTGGCCCAGATGATCTGGGACCGGATGCTGAACCCCGCGACCTCGAGGCTTTCAGCGACCGTGGCTGCATGCAGCGCGCCGTGCCAGACATAGGCGACGTCGCCGGGGAACAGTGCCCACGCTTCGCGCCAGTCAGCGCGATCATCATTCAGCACCTTGCCGGTGCGCTTTGTCTTGGCGGCGCCTGCCTGGTTCCGCCAGCCCGGATCATATTCCACGCCGTAGGGTGGATCGGTCACCATCAGCAGCGGTTTGACCGTGCCGAGCAGTCGCTCGACATCCGTGGCGATCGTGCTGTCGCCACAGAGCAGCCGGTGGTTGCCAAGGACCCAGAGATCCCCGGGGCGGCTGATCGGATCCTCGGGGGTTTCCGGAACATCGTCCTCACCCTCCTGCGGACCGGTGCCGTCCTCAAGGCTCGACATCAACGCGTTCAGCTCATCCTCGGTGAAGCCGGTCAGCCCGAGGTCGAAGTCCGCCTCCAGCAGATCGGCCAGTTCGAGGTTCAAGAGGTCCTTGTCCCACTCGGCATTCTCGCTCGAGCGGTTGTCCATGATCCGGAAGGCCCGCGCCTGGCTGACCGTCAGCCCCTTGGCGACATGCACCGGCGCGGTCTTGAAGCCGAGCTTGCGGGCCGCTTCCAGCCGGGTGTGCCCGGCGAGAACCACCATCGCCTCGTCCACGACGATGGGCTGGCGCCACCCGAATTCCTGGATCGAGGCCGCGACCGTCGCAATCGCCTGCTCGTTGCGGCGCGGATTGCGCGCATAGGGAATGATCTGCTCGAGCGGCAGGTCGACGACGTCCATGGTGATGTCCTTGGGGATGCTCTCGAAACGAAATGGGGTCCGCCCCCCGTTTCGGTTCAGGCGGGGTTCATGATGCCGTCAGGCCTTTGTTTCCTTGAGATTTCGCTCGAAGCGAAACGAAACGGGTGTTTTCAGGGGTGTCACTGGGAAACCCTCGGGCCTAGCCCTCCCGAATACGGTCACAAACAGGAGGGACCCGTTCAATTTCAACGGGTTGTCACTTTTGGGCGCAAATGGGTGCCGAAGCGGAGTTGCCAAACGGGTGTAATCGGGCGTATATTTGGGCATGACTCAGAACCCCATCAATACCGACACGATCCTGATCACGCCGGAAATCCTGGCGCTCATCGCCGAGATCGACGAGTTCAAGGGCGCGTGGCGCGCTCTGGGGACGCTGGCGCCTGAACGGCTTTCAGCCTTGCGGCGCGTCGCCACCATCGAAAGCATCGGGTCGTCGACACGCATCGAGGGAAGCAAGCTCTCGGATCGGGACGTCGCGCAGCTGCTCGCCAATCTGGAAGTTAAATCCTTCGCCACGCGCGACGAGCAGGAGGTGGCCGGCTACGCCGAGGCAATGGACCTCATCTTCCGCGCTTGGGAAGACATCACGATCACCGAAAACCACATCAGGCAGCTGCATCGCGACCTGCTTGTCCACAGCGAGAAGGACGCCTGGCATCGCGGCAACTACAAGACGTCTCCGAACAGTGTTGCCGCCTTCGATGAGGGCGGCAAGCAGATCGGCATTGTGTTCGAGACCGCGACCCCTTTTGACACGCCCCGCCTGATGACCGAGCTCGTCGCCTGGCTGAATTACGAGCGCGAACAACGTCGGCTACATCCACTGCTCGTAATCGCGGTGTTCACCGTGGTGTTTCTCGAAATACATCCTTTCCAGGATGGCAACGGACGGCTCAGCCGGATCCTTACGACGCTGCTTCTCTTGCAGGTGGGCTATGCCTATGTCCCCTACAGCTCGCTCGAAAGCGTGATCGAGCAGAGCAAGGAAGCCTATTATCTTGCTCTGAGGCAAACGCAGGGCTCGATCCGCAGCGGGGCGCCGAACTGGCAGCCGTGGCTGATGTTCTTCCTTCGCGCCTTGCATCAGCAGATGAAGCGGCTCGCCGGAAAGGTTGAGCGTGAGAAGCTGATCCTGCCGAGCGTACCGGAGTTGTCGGTTCGAATTCTGGATCAAGTCCGAGACCATGGCCGCGTGAGCATGGGCGACATCGTCAAGCTGACGGGCGCCAGCCGCAACACATTGAAGCAGCAATTCCGTCAACTCGTCGATAAGGGATATCTGGTTCGGCGCGGTGGGGGGCGAACGACCTGGTACACGCTGCCGTAAGCACTTCATCGCAGAGGGGAAAGACGTCACTGCAATGCACGCTCCCCATCACGCCCACCGGAGGGCACACCGGCACCGTTGTTGTCGAGAGGAAAAGCGTTGTGCCCCTTCCAGCGTCAGGGTGGGTTCAAGCGATCGCGGAGTTCCTTGCCGGCTCGAAAATGGACCACAGATTTGCCGTCAACCGCGACCGATGCGCCGGTGCGGGGGTTGCGCCCAAGCCTTGCCTCGCGCTGGCGCAGGGAAAATGCGCCGAAGCCGCGCAGCTCGACCCGACCGCCATCGGCAAGTTTTGCGCTGATCTCCTCGAGGACAGTGTCGACGACCCGCTCGACATCGGCACGCGTCAAATGGGGGTTGAGGTGCGCGAGCTGGGTGACGAGTTCGCTCTTGACCATTCCATCCCCCATTTCGAGGTGTCGTATTGGCATTCCGGCGAAATCAGGCGTGTAGGCGTCGGCAATTTCATCTGAACCGCCCATGGCCCTTCAGTCAACGCGCGTTTGGCCTAGCCTGCAAATTTCCCAACATATGGTTTTGATACCTTCCCTACGCGAATCTGTCCCGGCCTGCGATGTCTCACCGAAAAATGTCTCGGGCGCCCAAGAAGGGTTGACAAAGTGCGCGTGCATCTGGGCGGCGAGCGCGCCGCCGCCCACGCTTGTTTCAGCGAAGGTGCTCAGTCTTTGACTGCGCTCGGCCGTCATCGTGCGACCCTTTAACAACCGTCGCCCCTTATTAAGGAACGTCTGAAAAACCTGCGCGTTTTGACGTGATCTGATAGGATTTCCGGGACGTGACGAGGAGCCCTGCCGATGCCGAAACAGCCCGCCATTCCCGGCCTGCGCGATGTGATGAAGAAGAAG
>JBIKVK010000090.1:0-11869 GCA_044356835.1 Burkholderiaceae bacterium | reverse complement strand
GGGCCGCTCCGACACTGACCGGGAAACCCAGGCACGTGCGCTGCTCGCCAAGGTGGGACTGGCCGACAAATTTCACGCCTATCCGGACCAGCTGTCCGGCGGCCAGCAGCAACGCGTGGCGATCGCGCGGGCCCTGGCCATGTCCCCGAGCATCCTGCTCTGCGACGAAATCACTTCGGCGCTCGACCCGGAGTTGGTCGGGGAAGTCCTCCAGGTCGTTGAAGGGCTGGCCCAGGAGGGCATGACCCTTTTGATGGTGACTCACGAAATGGGCTTTGCCCGCAAGGTCGCAGACCGCGTCGTGTTCATGCATGCCGGTCTCATCCGTGAGCAGGGATCGCCCGACGCCCTGTTTGAAAACCCCCAGACGCCAGAATTGAAGCAGTTTCTCTCGGCGCTGGTGTGAGCGCTGATCAGAACACGCTGTGGTCACTGCGCCGGTGGAGCACTCGACCCTCGATCAGATCGCGGTAGTGATCCCACAGGGTTCGAGTGCCCGTCTCGGGCGTGGCCTCGGCATCATATCGCCCTGCCCGCTCATCCCAGACCAGCATCGATTCGCGCGCGTAAAAGCGACCGATTCGCGCCAGTTCAGCATGCCTTGAGAGCGAAGGTACGACGCGGCCCGCACCGGCCAGCGCGGCAGCGATGACATCCAGCATCTTCACGGGTACGTGCCGGTAACGGGGCTGCAGACCCAAGAGTTCAAACAGCCGCTCCCCCTGCTCGAGCGGCGTGATGGCCGGGCCGGGACCGCCGATCGGAAGGATACGATCGAAGCGCTCCGGTTCGGTCAGGCAGTCGGCAACATAGGCCCCCAGATCATCGTCGTCGATGGGCTTGCAGGCGGTCAGGCGCCCGTCACCAAACACCATGAACGGTTTGCCCCTTCGAACCCGCTCGACCTGCCCCGAGAGCGATTTGAAAAAGGCGGTGGGCCGCACGATCGAATAGCGCAGGCCCGAAGCGATCAGCCGCCCTTCGAAGGCGAGCTTGGCCTGCTGAAATGCGAGCATCGGACGTTGTACACAGATCGCAGAGAGCAGCACCATGTGCCGAACTCCACAGGACCGGGCTGCATCGAGCGCCCACACATGGGCCTGATGGTCCACCGCCCAGGCGTCCTCGGGTAGGCCGGTTCTGGAGGCCATGCATGAGACCACGGCATCGAAGGTCTCACCCCGAAATACGTCTCGGACCCAGGAATCGGGATCGAGCGGCCGCCCATATCTCTGCGATAAACGACGATCGATCCCGCCGGGGGCTGCGCGCCGGCCTGGGTCAGCCGGACCGTCTGGACCCGCTCCAGAGGCGTCAACCCCTTGCGCGCGCAGGAAACAGACCACCTCGTGGCCGCGCCCGCACAGCGCGCCCAGCGTTGCGCGACCGATCGTACCGGTGCTGCCCAACAGGAGCACCCTCATGAGGCTTGCCTTCCGAACACGCCCTTTCGCACTCGAGCCTCTCCCCCCGCATGACCGTCTCGGTCTCGGAGCGTACGCCGAGTCAGTGACGGTGCCAACCCGTCGCTTCCTGGAACCGAACCCTTGCGGGCGGTGTGTACACTGACGGTTCGAGAACGCCGCGAATCCGACCGAGGACTCGCACAAAGCTCACGCCCGACGCGGGCCGCCGCGCCTGCCCGTGACCGAGGACCCCCTCAAGCCGATTCGACCGAAGACCACGAGACCGCCCGTGAGCGAATCCAACGCCAACGCCCACACCCCGATGATGCAGCAGTACCTGAGCATCAAGAGCGGCTACCCGGGAATGCTGCTTTTTTATCGGATGGGTGATTTTTACGAGCTGTTTTACGACGATGCCGAGCGGGCCGCACAGCTGCTCGGCATCACGCTCACGCGCCGGGGGCAATCGGCGGGAGTGCCGATTCCCATGGCGGGCGTGCCCGTCCACGCGGCTGAACAGTATCTGGCGCGGCTGATCCGGATGGGTGAGTCGGTTGCGGTCTGCGAGCAGATCGGCGACCCGGCCTCGACCAAGGGGCCGGTGGAGCGTAAGGTCGTTCGCATCGTCACTCCGGGGACGATCACCGAGGCCGGCTTGCTGCCTGAACGCGAAGATCGACCGCTGGTGGCGCTTCACCCCTCAGCGCGCGCCGACGGCCTGATAGGCATGGCCTGGCTGGTGCTGGCCAGTGGTGAATTTCGGCTGGCCGAAATGAAAGTCGAGTCGCTGGTCCGGGAGCTCGACCGGCTGAGGCCGGCCGAGGTACTCATCGCAGATACTCGGCCACTGGCGCCGGCGCTGGTCGCAATGCTCGGTGCCACACCGATTGCACGCTCCCCGGACTGGCACTTCGACCCGGAGCGCGCTGCCCGTCTGCTGGCCGAATCCTTCGGCATCAAGGACCTGCGGGGTTTCGGGATTGACCAGATGCCTCTGGGCATCGCTGCAGCGGGTGCGCTGCACGAGTATGTCAGCCGCACCCAGGGCCAGATTCCCGCTCACCTGCAGGACCTTAGGGTCTACCGGTCGGACGGCTTCGTCACGCTCGACCCGGTAGCGCGTCGCAACCTCGAGATCGTCGACAACCTGCGCGCCGACGAGGGCCCCTGCCTGCTCAAGGTCATCGACCGGTGCGCCAGCGCCGCAGGGGGGCGGATGCTGCGTCAGTGGCTACAGCAGCCGCTTCGCGATCAACGGCTGGCCGGGCAGCGTCTGGATGCAGTGGAGGCCCTGATGCCGATGCACCAGGGCTTGCACGAGAAAATAGCGCGCCTGCCTGATTTCGAACGCGTTGCCTCGCGAATTGCACTGGGCTCGGTCCGCCCGCGCGAGCTCGCCGCGTTGCGGGATGCGCAGGTCGAGCTCCGCTCGATTGTGGAGATGATCGCCGCGCTCTCGAGCGCAAAGCTCGAGACGCTGAAACCCGCTTTGGATTTGCCCGATGCCGCCTGGCGTCCGATCGCCGAGACCCTGATGGACGAACCGGCGGCGCTTGCGCGCGAAGGCGGCGTCATCCGGGAAGGCTATGACGGCGAACTCGACGAACTGCGTGCGATCGAGCTCCACTGCGACCGCTTTCTGGCCGAGCTTGAGCAGCGCGAGCGGGAGCGCACCGGAATCGCCAATCTCAAGGTGGGATTCAATGCGGTCCACGGCTTCTTCATCGAAGTGACCCACGGCCAGTCGGACAAAGTACCGGTGGACTACCGCAGAAGGCAGACTCTGAAGAATGCCGAGCGCTACATCACGCCGGAGCTAAAGACCTTCGAGGACAAGGCCTTGTCAGCCCGCGAGCGGGCACTGGCCCGGGAGCGCATGCTGTTTGAGAGGCTGGTGCGGGAGCTGCAGCCCTCGGTCAGTCAATGGCAGCAACTGGGACAGGCGATGGCCGAACTCGATGTTCTCGCCAACCTCGCCGAGCGTGCTCTCAGCCAGCGGTGGACGCGCCCGAGCTTCAGCCTCGCGCCCGGCCTCGACATCCGGGGCGGCCGTCACCCGGTCGTGGAAAGCCAGGTCGAGCGCTACGTCCCCAATGACTGCGTACTTGGGCCCAAGCGCCGCATGCTGTTGATCACCGGACCGAATATGGGCGGCAAGTCCACCTACATGCGCTCGGTGGCGTTGATCGTCCTGCTCGCCTGCTGTGGCAGCTTCGTCCCCGCGGACTCCTGCGAGCTCGGTCCGGTCGACCGGATTTTTACCCGGATCGGTGCTTCCGACGACCTTGCGGGCGGGCGATCGACTTTCATGGTCGAAATGACCGAAGCGGCTGCGATCCTCAACGAGGCGAGCGACCGTTCACTCGTGCTGATGGACGAAATCGGTCGGGGAACATCGACCTTTGACGGGCTATCGCTCGCCCACGCCATCGCCTCACGACTGCTGGTCCACAACCGCAGCCTCACCCTTTTTGCGACGCACTACTTCGAACTCACCCAGATCGCAGCCCATCAGCCGGGCGCGGTCAACATGCACCTCGCTGCCGCAGAATACCGGGGAGGCATTGCGTTCCTTCATGAAGTGCGGGAAGGTCCAGCGAGCCGAAGTTATGGTCTGCAGGTCGCGCGACTTGCCGGAGTGCCGGGGCCGGTGATCCGCACGGCCAGCGCGCTGCTGACCGAACTCGAATCACGAGCCCGTGAACAGGATGCACAGATCGACCTCTTTGCCGGTCAACCCGGTGAACCCCCTCCCGCCGACATCGATCGGGCGGATCAGGCCGGGATCGTCGAAGAGGATGCATCGCATCGCGAGGCCCCCCATGCTGGGACCCTTGCGAGTTCGGCCATCGTCGCGCGTCTGCGTGAGATCGACCCGGACCGGATGACGCCACGCGAGGCACTGGACGCGCTTTACTCGATCCGGTCGCTACTGGACCGACCCGAATGATTCGGCCGCGCACTGCACCCGTTTCTCACCCCTCACCCGATCCTGCAGTGGGTGGTGCACCCCGCACCACGGGAACACTCGGCGGCCGTCGTCTACTGCTACAAGGGCTCGCGGCCGCCGGCCTGGCGGGCTCGCTCACCGCCCGACCCCTTGAAGCCAGCGCGCCCTCCGAGCCCCCCCCGGGCGCTGTGCGGGTTGCATTCATCGGGGACATTCCCTATAGCGCATGGGAAGAGCAGCGACTGCTCGCTCTATTCGATGCCTTCGCTGGTCAGGTCGACTTCGCCCTTCACGTCGGAGATCTGAAAGCCTCCCGGGAATCCTGCTCGGACATCCTGCTCGAACGCCGGATCGCCCTGCTCGATCGCAGCCCGGTGCCCTTGTTGTTCACTCCGGGAGACAACGATTGGCTGGACTGCTGGCGCGAACGGGCCGGCGGATTTGATCCAGTCGAGCGTCTCCAGTGGATCCGACAGCGCATCTTTCTGCAGCCGAAGAGATCCCTGGGTGGGACGCCAGAAGCGCTCGAACGACTGGGGCCGATCGAACAGCAGTCGCAACTCGATGGCGGACCACCGGAGAACCTGCGCTGGCAAGCCGGGGGCGCCTGCTGGATAACCCTCAACCTGCCGGGCTCCAACAACGGACTCTCTGCCTCGATCGAGGATGAGCACCGGATCGAGCGCGATCGTGCGAACCGTCGATGGCTCGAGGCGGGCGTCGCCCGAGCGCGCGCCACCGGGGCTCGTGCCCTGGTGATCGCCCTGCAGGCCAATCCGCGATTCGAACGCGCCGCGGCCAGCGAAGGAGCCGGCCGGGTTGACCCATCCGGATCCGAGGACGGTTATGCCGCCTTTAGGGCGGATCTATTCCGCATCCAGGCGGATTGGGGGCGGCCCGTCATGCTGCTCCACGGCGATACTCATCGGTTTCGTCACGACTGGCTGAGGCGGGACCTCCTCAGGGTGGAGTGCTTCGGCAGCCCTTTCGCCCAGTCCTGGGTCAAGATCGTCGTCGACCCGGCTGCGACGCCGCCGTTTCGCGTGACCGTTGAACACCTCTAGGCCGATCACAGGGGCCATCGCTCACCAGGGTCGGAGCGCGCGGCCCCAGCGCCTTCGGTGTGCCATCAGACCTGGTCTTGGTCTTCGTCCTCTTCCTCGACCGAGGGCTCAGTCACTTCCAAGACCTCGATCTCGAAACGCAGCGCCATGCCGGCCAGCGGATGATTGCCGTCGAGTACGACGGTCTCCTCCGTGAAATCGGTGACGGTGTAGATCCGCCCGTCATCCGGTCGCCCCGGAATGCCTTCAAAGCTGAAGCCAGCCTCGAGCGAAGCGGGAAAGAGCGACCGGTCTGCGAGGTGGACCTGATCTGCGTCGTAGTCGCCAAACGCATCCTCGGGCTCCAGGTGCAGGTTCAGACGCGCGCCCGCCCGCTCGCCAGTCAAGCGGCGGGCAATCGCCGGCAACAACGCGTCCGGCTCTCCGTGAACATAGGTAAGCTCTCGATCGCCGTCCTCGATCGGTTCGTCCTGAGCATCCCGCAATCGATAGCGCAGTCGAACACGCCGCCCCTCGGTAATTTCATCATTCATTGCTTACCGCCCCCTCGGATCAGATATGAAATTCTCCGCAACGCCCCAACTCGCCTGGCCCAAAGCGGGCATGGGCGCCCAAACATTCCTGAAGCGGCACTGGCAGAAAAGACCCTTTCTCTTCCGTCAGGCCATCACCGGAATGCAGCCCTTCATCGACCCTGCGGGCCTGTGCCAACTGGCCGAAGATGAGTCGGTCGAGTCTCGCCTGATCACTGGCTTTCAGGGTCGCTGGCGATTGCAGCAGGGTCCATTCCACGCAGACGATCTTCCGTCATTGTCTCGCAAGCGCTGGACCCTATTGGTCCAAGGGGTTGATCTGCATCTCGAGCCCGCGCACGCATTGCTGAAGGCCTTTCGTTTCCTACCGGACGCCCGGCTCGATGACCTGATGATCTCACTGGCAAGCGACCAGGGAGGCGTCGGACCCCATGTCGACGCCTACGACGTGTTCCTGCTGCAACTTTGGGGGCGGCGACAGTGGCGCATCGCCCCACCTGGCGACGACCGGCTTCAACCGGGGCTACCCCTGAAAATTCTCGAGCGTTTTGAGCCCACCGGGCAATGGCTGCTCGAGCCCGGGGACATGCTCTATCTTCCGCCGGGTTGGGGCCATGACGGCATCGCCGATGGCCCGTGCATGACCGCATCGATCGGCTTCAGAGCGCCGTCGCGTCAGGAGTTTCTGCGCGAGTTCCTGACGGCCGCGGCGGACGCCTGCGACGGGCGCGACCCAAGGTTCGGCGACCCCGGGCGACAGGCGGCCCGCCGTCATCCGGCGAGGCTTCCCGAGGACCTGGCGCGAACGCTGACCGCCTGGGCCCGGAGCTGGCGACCCGATGATCGACAAGTCCGGCATTTCATCGGCGAATATTTGACCGAGCCCAAACCCTCGGTGTGGTTCGAATCCCGACCCACTCCCTCGGCCGCGAAGTTCAGGCGCGAGGCGGCCCGCAGGGGGCTGCGACTCGATCGACGCAGCCGGATCCTCTATCGACGCGAAACCATCTTCATCAACGGCGAATCCCTCGGCGTCGAGGGCCCGACCCGAGTCTGGCTGCAGCGCCTGGCTGATCGCCGCGCTGCTTCGCCCGAGGACTGCGCTGCCGTGAACGAACTCGATGAATGCATCGAGACGCTGCGGAACTGGTTCGCCTTCGGATGGTTGCACTACGGTTGAGCGGACGCTCACACAGAGATCCAGGCAAAACCCTGCTCCTGCCCGGCGACAGTGACCCCCTCGGACTCGCACTCCAGGACCTCACAGAGAGCCTGCCGAGCGAGATCGGTCGTATTGTTTCTTTGACTCAGATGGGCTGCAACCACAGACCGCAAACGACTGCGCTCGAGTCCGGCCAGGATCGCCGCAGCCGCCGCATTGGCCAAGTGGCCGTAGGGCCCACCAATGCGGCGTTTGAGCGCCTCCGGATAGGTCGGGTTAGTGGCCAGCATTTTGGCATCGTGGTTGCACTCAAGCACCAGCGCGTCCAGCCCCGAATAGGCTCGCTGGACATGGGGCGTGCCGTGACCGATGTCAGTCAATACGCCCAGTCTCACGCGACCATCGTCGACCACGAACTGCACCGGTTCGCGGGCGTCGTGCGGCACGGACACCGGCATGATGCTGAACCCGGCCAATTCGAAGGCCCGATCCGGCTGGATCTCCCGGATCGATACGCCCGCCGGCACCCTCGGACCGGCCGTTTGCGTGCCATGGGTCAGATACACCGGAATTCCATGGGCGAGCGCGAGTTTGTACACCCCCCCGAGATGATCCCCATGTTCATGGGTCACGAGAATGCCGTCCAGACGCTCCGGGGCCGCATCGGCAGCTCTCAGACGCCGCTCTGCTTCGCTCAGCGAAAAACCGCAGTCGATGAGGAGTTGACTGACCCGGGTGCCGTCACTGGATTGGACCAGCAGCCCGTTACCCTCACTGCCGCTCCCGAGGCTGGCAAACCGCAAGAAAAAAGCTCCGCGAAACGGTCTGAGGTGGTCCGGTTCAGCGGGACAGTTCCTGGTTGAGCAGGGTGAGCATACGCTGCACCGTCGTACGATCAGGCTCAGCCGTCGGTTTGCCGTCCTTGTCGAGTACCGTCAGCGTGGTGCCCGATCCGGCAGGCTTCAGCACGAACTGAAACTGCTGGGTCAGAGCGCTCTTGCTTCCGCCAAAAAATCGGCTGAAGAACCCGGCACCGCTGGCCGCAGCCCGCGCCTGCTCGTCGGCATCGATGTAACGGACGAAGAAAGTCCCCGCAGAGCGGTCACGGTCCTCGATCGTAAAGCTGCCCCGATCGAGCGCGAGACCGACCAGGCGCCAGGCGCGGTCGAAGGTTTGATCGAGATCGATACGGATGTCCGCCCCCTGGCCGACCACTCGGGATGTACTCGAGACCGGCGCGGGGGAACGTTCTGCGGTCGAACCTGAGCCGAGCACCGATGCTGAAGCTGCCGGCTTGCCGGGCACAGCCGCCGCAGAATCGGCCGCCCTCGCCTCTTTCCCGCCCAGGCGAAGCATCAGCCGATTGAGAAACTCAACCTCGAGCTCCGGGTCGCTTGGTCGCGGCTGCCACACCGTCCGATCCTGCTGGTTGCTGGTGTAGACCTCGATCATCCCGCGGTGGCTGATGTGGATTTCAGTCCCGTTTGCCGTGCGCTCAAAGCGGGTGCGGAACCGGTCTCGCTCGGACGTCGAGTACAGGTTGTCCAAGACCCGACCGATCGTTCGCCGGATGATATCCATCGGAAGCTTGGCCCGGTTTTCGGCCCAGTCGGTGTCCATGATTCCGGCATCGGGGCGCTCGCTCTCCAAACGGAAACCGTTGTCGAGCCAGAAATCGCGCACGGGCCCCCACACGGCGTCGGGCTGGGCATCAACCACCAGCCAGCGGCGGCTGCCTTCACGCTCGATTCGAGCTCCAGGCACCTGCGGTAACACCGACCCGCCCTGCGGCAAGGCGGCCCCAGCGCGGCTGCGCTCGAATGAGGACAGCGTTCGCTCGCCGGGCCCGGGCGCCGGCAACTGGTAGCGCGGATCAGCCCGGGGCGTCACCAGATCAGGCGGCACCTCGAGCGAGGGCCTGGTCGACGCCGAACGATAGTCGATCCGGGTTTTTTCCTCGGCCCATTCGGTCACCGCACAGGCCGAAAATAGAAGGCCCGACAGACCGACACAAAGGAACTTCACCGCTCGCATTGAGACGCTCATGTCAGACCCCTGCCGCCTCAAGCGCGTTCCGTACTGTGGACTGATGCACTGCCGAGAGTGGAGTCAGGGGCAGGCGAATGCCGGGACCGATGAGGCCGCGCTGAGCCATCGCCCACTTGACGGGAATGGGATTGGCCTCGACGAACAGTTTCAGGTGCAAGGGCAGCAGGCGACGGTTGAGGGCCAGGGCCTGGGCCCACTCACCGGCGAGCGCAGCACGGCACATGGCCGCAACCGGGCCAGGCGCAATGTTGGCGGTGACCGAGATGACCCCGTGAGATCCCATTGCCATCAGGGCCAACGCAGAATCATCGTTGCCGCTGTAGACCGCAAATCCCTTGGGAAGACGCGCCAGCAGCTCCGAGCCGCGCGGGATGTCGCCTGTCGCGTCCTTGAGCCCGATGATCCCCGGCACTTCCGCAAGCCGAAGCACCGTGTCGTTCGAAAGATCGGCGACGGTGCGGCCCGGCACGTTGTAAAGGATGACCGGCAGCCCCGCTTGTTCTGCGACGCTGCGGAAATGCCGATAGAGGCCTTCCTGGGTGGGCTTGTTGTAGTAAGGCACGACCTGAAGCGTGGCCTGTGCGCCCACAGAGCGGGCATATTCGGTAAGCTCGATCGCCTCGCGAGTGGAATTGGCCCCGGTACCGGCGATGATCGGAATGCGCCCGGCCGAATGCTCGACCGCAACCCGGACGAGGGTGCGGTGCTCATCCACATCCACCGTCGGCGACTCGCCGGTGGTTCCGACCGCGACAATGGCCGAAGTGCCTTCAGCAATGTGCCAATCGATCAAACGCCGGTAGGCATCGAGATCGAGACTGCCATCCTCGTGCATCGGCGTGACTATCGCAACAATACTGCCCAGGATCATGATCTATTTCCGGGGAAAAGCTCATTCTAGCGCGAAGGCTTCGAGGTCGGCCGGCAAACGCAGCGCGCGCAGTCGTTGAATCCGGGCGCGTCTCGCCCCGCCCACGAAACCGTCTTCGAAGGCCAGACGGTGCAGGCCGGCCCGGCCGGCCCAATCCATGAGTTCCCCCGGCATGAGCAGAAAATCCGGTCGGGAGGGACGGCCATAGTGCTCGTTGCCCCGGGCGAACGTCTCGTAGATCAGCACGCCCCCCGGACGGAGCAGCGCCGGAAGCTCATCGATACGAGACCGAAAGAGATAGTTGCAGACCACGACGGCATCGAAACTGGCCGGCTCGAACGGCCAGGGATCGGCCTCGAGATCGGCGCAAACGAGGATGGGCTCCGGCCCGGCGGGCTGACTCTTGGGCGCCCTCTCCGGCGGGCCCGCCCAGCGCGCAGCCTCCGCCCGCAAACCCTCGAGCGCCTCGGCGTCGCGGTCGGCTGCAACGACGGAGTGACCCAAAGCCTGCGCGGCAAGCGCATGGCGGCCGCGGCCGCAGGCAAAATCCAGCACGCGTGAACCGGCCGGCAATGGCCGCAGTCCGGCAAGCACCCAGGACGACGGCGCAGCCACTCCCTCAGGCATAGCTCAGGCCCATCGCCTCCCGAACGTCGCGCATGGTCGCTTGGGCCTCACTGCGGGCACGCTCACACCCGTCATCGACAATGTTCCGCAGCAGACTGGGATCTTCGATGTAGGGCTGAGCCCGCTCACGAAACACTTCCTGCTCCTTGAGCACGGCGTCGATCACCGGTTGCTTGCAGTCAAGGCAACCGATGCCGGCGCTGGCACATCCAGTCTGAACCCATTGCCGGGTGGCATCGTCGCTGTACACCGCATGCAGTTGCCAGACAGGACATCGCCCGGGATCGCCCGGGTCACTGCGCCGCACACGGGCGGGATCGGTGGGCATGGTGCGGATCTTCTTGCGCACCGACTCGGGGTCCTCGCGCATCGCAATCGAATTGCCATAGCTCTTCGACATTTTCTGACCATCGATGCCAGGCATGCGCGAAGCCTCGGTGAGGAGCGCCTGCGGTTCGGACAGGATCAGCTTGCGACCGCCCTCCAGAAACCCCAACAGGCGCTCACGATCACCCGTGCTCAAGTGGGCCGATTGCTCGAGCAGTTCGCGCGCCTGACGCAAGGCCTCCTCGTCGCCCTGCTCCTGAAATCGCTTGCGCAGATCGTCGTAGACCCGGGCCCGCTGGTTGCCCAGTCGGCGCACTGCCTCACGGGCCTTGTCCTCAAAGCCGGGCTCGCGCCCGAACAGATGGTTGAAACGACGAGCCACCTCGCGGGTCAGTTCGATATGAGGCACCTGATCCTCGCCCACCGGCACCCAGGCCGCGCGATACATCAGGATGTCGGCCGCCTGTAGCAGGGGATAGCCCAGAAAGCCATAGGTGGCCAGATCCCGGTCGCTGAGTTTTTCCTGCTGATCCTTGTAGGTAGGCACCCGCTCCAGCCAGCCCAGTGGGGTGCACATCGAAAGCAACAGGTGCAGTTCGGCGTGCTCGGGCACCCGCGATTGGATGAACAGGGTCGACTGCCGGGGATCGATGCCGGCTGCGAGCCAATCGATCAGCATGTCCCAGATATTGCCCTGGATCACCTCGGGCGAGTCGTAGTGGGTGGTGAGCGCATGCCAGTCGGCCACGAAGAAGAGACAAGGGTATTGCGCCTGAAGGCGGACCCAGTTTTTCAGCGCGCCGTGGTAATGACCAAGGTGCAGCGCGCCGGTCGGGCGCATGCCTGAGACGACTCTTTCCTGAAACATGTCAGCCTGCGA
>JBIKVK010000089.1:0-11940 GCA_044356835.1 Burkholderiaceae bacterium | reverse complement strand
CAGCCTTGTCGAGCTCCTCCGGCAGCGATTCGATATAGCCCGTCAGTATGAAGATGCTGAAAGGCACCGTGATCGCCAGATACGTGATGATCAACCCGCCAAGACTGTCCATCAGGCCGAGCTTCTGCACGAATAGAAAAAAGGGCACCACCAGAGCGATGTCTGGGATCACGCGAGTGCTCAGCATGAAGTAGATGGATCCGTCCCGGCCAATGAACCGGATGCGCGCAAGCGCATAGGCTGCCGGCAAGGCGATGACCAGGTTGAGCGCAACCACAGCGAGCGCGACGATCAGGCTGTTTTTCATCGAGGGCAGCAGATTGGCTGCGGTCGACGGAATGAAGCCCCCGGTTGCGGTGTCGCCCTGACGGCGATTCTCGTAGGTGACGACTTTGTCGCTCAGGTCGAAGATGGCCCGGAAGTTGTCCAGGGTGGGTGACTCCGGAATCCAGTGCGGCGGCACCGATGTGATTTCCGCCTCAGACTGGATCGAAGAGGACAGCAGCCAAGCGATCGGAGCGAGGACGTAGAGCGCGAACAGCACCGATCCAAACAGGATTGCGATCTTGCGGCCGAGCGAACGGTCGTTCATCGATTGGAGCCCTCCGGTCTTTCGATCACAGGCGGCGACTCGACGCACGGATCACAAAAAAGGCGAGAACGAAGGTTGCGATCGCCATGACATAAGCGAGCGCCGAACCTGTACCGAAGGCGAGCTTACGGAAGGTTTCAACGTAAACCTGCCAGGCGACTACGTGAGATGCCTCGGCAGGGCCGCCCTCGGTCAAGATGAAGAACAGGTCGAAGTGGCGTATCGCCATCATCGACTCGTAGATGATCACAAGCGCGAAGCCGGGAAGCATTGACGGAAGCGTGATGTGGATCAAACGCTGCCACGTGTTTGCCCCGTCGACTTTCGCCGCGCTGTACAGGTCGGGCCGGATCGACTTGAGAGTGACCAGCAGCAGGATAGTCGCGAGCGGAACCTCCTTCCAGACGAAGGCATTGACGATCAGTGGCATGGTCTTCGCAGTGTCGCCGAGCATCACCATGTACTTGTCGATCAGGCCGAGTTGCAGAAGAAGACCATTTAATGCTCCATAGCCCGAGTCGTAGATCCACTTCCACATGAGGCCGTTGGCCACCGAGGGTACGGCCCACGGAATCAGCAGGATCGTCGCGAGGAAGCGCCGGCCGCGAAAGGTCTCGTTCAGCAAGAGCGCCATCAGGGTGGCGATCACCATGATCGCTGCGACCGACATGACGGTGAAGGACACCGTGCGCACGACCGACTCCCAGAACAGCGGGTCGGCGAAGATCTTTGCATAGTTGGCGAAGCCCACAAACGGCACCCGATGCGGACGGGTGAGCTTTAGGTCATGCAGGCTGATCCAGAGTGCGTAAAGTACCGGGAAAACCGCGACCGCAAGCAGCACCAGCATCATGGGTGCGAGCAGCAGCATCGCGACCCGCTGGTCGTGGACGCTGGCCGGGCGCGTGAGCCAGCGGCTTTCGATCGCCGCGAGCAGTCGGTGGCGTGGCATCGGAGTGAACCGTGTTGGAGCTTGCTGCCGAGGCGGACCGGCGCGGATGTCCTGTATGTTGCGCATCCGGCCGCCGGGTCTACCGCGGCTTACGGCCGCCCCTGCCTCAAGACTTACGCATGTCGTTCCAGGCGTCGGAGGAGCGCTTGAGCGCCGCAGTCGGTGTCGCCTTGCCGATCACCGCCGATTGCCATGCGGTGCCGTTGACCTCATCCCATTCGCCGAACCAGCGGGTGACCACGTCCTTTTTGCGAACACCACGTCCTTTTTGCGAACCATGGACTGCTGTTTCTCGAACATCGCGATGTCAGCGTACTTGCGGTAATCGGCCTGGATCTCGGGATCCTTGAAGAGCGAAGGCACCGCGAAGCCGGTCCCGAGGTCGAGGAACAACATTTTCTGGAAACGGTATTCGCCCTCGGGCTTGCCCCCGAACCATTCGATCAGTTTGACTGCATCCGCCGCGCGGCTCTTGTTCGCGGCGGCCTGTGCGGTCATTCCGAAGAAGCGCATCCAGCCCACCGTGGTGTGCGACCCGCCTGGACCCGCCGGCATCAGTGCCTGCCGAACTCGACCGGCGACCGCGGACTGCTTGGGATCGTTGATGGTCCGGATCCGGTAGCGACTAAGCAGCGCGAACGCGTGGTTGCCGGCGCTGAACGCCTTCAGTCCGTTCAACTCGCCGGTTTCGACGCAGGCCGGGGAGATGATCTTGTGTTTTTGGACCGCGTCCGTGATCCACTGGAGCGCCTTTAGCGCGCCCTTCTGCGGATCGGCCATGACCGATTCGCCATTGGGGCCGGTGAAGCTGCCGCCATTTGAAAACACCATCGCGCTCAGGAACTCGATCAACCAGCTTTCGCGCGCCATCGACAGCATCATCGGGTATTCGCTCAGACCCGCAGCCTTGATCTTGACCGACTGTTGGACCAGTTCGTCCCAGGTCTTGGGCGGTTCCTTGATGCCCGCCTTTTCGAGCATCTGGGCGTCATAGAAGAAGGCCATGTAATCCGAGTAGTAGCTGAGCCCGTACTGCTTACCCTTGTAAACCATCGACTGGGTGCAGAAGTCGTCGGCGTCCTTGTTATAGGCGAGCAGTTGCGGGTAATCGTTGATCGGCGCGATCCAGCCGGCATCGACCCATTCCGGAAGCCAGCTGTCGGAGACCCACAGCACGTCCATCGGCGCCTTGCCCACGAAGCGGGTGACCATTGTGTCCCGGTACTGAGCCCAGGGCGAATTGGCATAGTTGACCTTGATGCCGGTCTTCTGGGTAAATGCGTTCGTGTGACCCCGAACGAGATCGACCGCCGCCGACCAGGTGTTGTAATTCAGCGCATTGCCCTGCGCCATAGCGTCGGCGCCGAGCAGCCCTGTGCCCGCCACTCCGGCGGACATCTTGAGGAATTCTCGGCGGGCTTCGGCCGCGGTCATCGTGGTGTTCATCATTACCCCCGGGTGGATGAGTGATCGGTTGGTTTAATGCCGACTGCCCGTCGATTATTCGGGCATCGGTCAAGGTCGTCAAGCGACGACAAACCCAGCAGACCCAGGTCAGATCTTCGGGGAGAATGTGGCGGGTGCCAGGAAAACGCTTTCCTGATGGACCAGCCATGGCAGCATCGTCGGGATGAAGGCTTGCCACTGCGGGTCGCGTGCCAGCAGGCCCCGCTGCGCGCTCCGCTCGCCATAGCCGTCATAGGCCCAGATGAAGACCACCGAATTCAGAACGCCCGAATCCTTCGTCCAACAGCCGACCAGCCGCGCGTAGCGGCTGATGATCGGCAAGCCCTCCTGCTCGTAGAACTTGAGGAAGTCGGGCGCGCGGCCGGGTTGTACCTGATAGGTTCGCATCTCGCAGATCATCGGTGGTCTCCTCGCCGCAGGTGAGAGCGGCCTGCCGGCGCACGTTCGAAGCGGCGCATCGTTGACTGCCCATTTAAAAGTCGTCGAATGACGACAAGCGACCGGAATTCTCGTCTCCCATCGGCGGTCTGTCCAGCCCCGGTCCGATGCGATTGTTTCGGGTCTGCGCGGCGCTGCCTGAGGAGTCAACGGCCCGACGCTTCAGCCTCCCATTTAGGAGGACTCTCGCCCGAAATCCGCGTCACCGGGCAGGGCGAAGTCCGGGCCGTATGTCCGGATCGGCGGTATAGTCCGGGCCTTGTTGTGATCCCCGTGTGCGATCGATCGCCCCACCGTTCTGCTGCTCCATGAAGGCCAAGTCCGACCTGCTCGCGCAACGCCGTGCTGCCGGTGCACGCCGGGGCACGCGTCGTGTCCATAAGCTGGCAGGTGCCGCCCGCCCCGTCCGCATGAGTGCGGCCGAGCGGCGTGCACAGATTCTCGACAAGGCGCTCGAGTTCTTCGCCGAGTACGGGCTTACGGCTCAGACGCGCGCGCTCGCTGAGGCGTGCGGCATCTCCCAGCGCCTGCTTTACAGCGTGTTTCCGAACAAGGCCGCGCTGATCGAGGCGGTCTATGAGAGCGCGATCGCCGGTCCCTTCAAGGCTGTCTGGTTCGCGATGCTGCGCGACCGGAGTCGACCGCTCGAGGAGAGGCTGATCGGCTTTTACCGCGAGTACTTCGAAAGCGTGCTGACCCGCCGCTGGCTGCGGCTGTTTCTCTACGCCTCGCTCGCCGAGGTGGATATGGCCCCCACCTACATCGGTGCGGTCATCCGTACGCTGCTCGAGACCCTGCTCGAAGAAGCCGCTCATGATGCGGGCCTGCCGCTGCCTGCTGACCCGGCGCTGCGACAGGAGATGGGGTGGGTACTCCACGGTAACATCTCGCACCTCGCGATCCGTCGCCACATCTACCGCGACAGCACCTCGGTCGTGGTCGACGATGTGATCGCGCTCCATGTTCGAGCATTCGTCGCCGCGGTGCCTGTGCTGCTCGCCCGGTCGGGGCCGGTGTACTGCGCGGACCGTCCCTAGCCGCGACATCACGGACGCTCGTTGAGCGTACCCTTGACCTGGACGGGAACTTGATCGCTTAGCCATTCGAGCCAGACCTCGACCCGTTGCCACGAGAGTCGGCGCGCTTCAGGATGGCCGCCGGTGGTGACGCCCCGTCCGTCGGGCGCATGGGGAACGTCGGTGCGGCGGACCGGAGTCGAGCCCGGGCCGTCGAAACCGTGGTGTGCACCGGCGTAGACCTCCACCTCGATCGCCGGTCCTCCCGGAGCACGTGCCTGTTCAGCCCACCGCAGGCAAGGTCGCGCGGGCGTCCAGTCATCTTCTGCACCCAAGAGGAGCAGCACAGGTACCGACGGCTGAAGCCTTTGCTGGAGAGCCGCACTGCAACCTGGATAGAAGGCGATCGCTCGGGCGAAGGCGGGCCGTCCGGCGTCCGTCGGCCGCTTGGCGGGGGGTGCTGCCGCTGCATCGATGGTCGCGAGGACCGCGGTCGCACCATTGGACCAGCCCAGTAGTGCGATGCGGTTGGCCTGAACGTTACTCCGGGTGGATAGGTGCTCTAGAGCGGCCCGCGCGTCAAGCCGGCGTTCTCCAATGTCGATCAGGCGATCGGTGTACCGGGTGGAGCAAATCTCTCGCAGGCCGCGGCTGCCGAAGCTGTCCGGCATCAGCACGATGAAGCCCCGATCGAGCAGCCGGCGCACGGCCATCCGGTGCCGCGCACTCAACTCACCCTGGCGGTCGTACAAGCCGCCGCAGCCATGGAGCGCGACGACTGCAGGCCTCGGAGCAGGCGCATCCCGAGGCTCGAAGAGCCAGGCTACGACGGTCGCAGCCCGGCGCCCGCCCGAGGTGGAGCGCTGAAGCTCGATCCGGCGTGCCCCGTCGATTGAATCGGGGAGCGCGGCCAGCGACGCTGGCCCGCGCACTGTCACCTCACCGGCCGACGTGCGGAGCTCCGGCGCGTTCGCGCAACCAGTTGCCAAAGCAATCGTGGCGACGGCCGACAGCATGAGGCTAGATGAACTGCAGAGGCGCCTCTGCTGAGGCCCTCTTTCCGGGAGCACACCGTTGGCATCACGCGTCATGTTTGAAAGCTTTAATGGATTCAGACTGGGTTGGCTATTCGGCAACCTTATAACGCAACTGCCTGTGCTGCTCGAGGTGAAGGCTTGCGGGGGCCATCTAAAAATCCTATGCTCCGTGCGCATGAATCAACTCATCGACAACGATTGGCAGACCCTGCCCGGTGCCACTGGAGCGCGGATTCGGGTCCTGCTCCTGCCGCCCAATATCATCTCGTCTAACGCGGGGATCGTTGTGACCCCCGAGGGCCAGACTGTGGTGGTAGATCCTGGCGGCACCGCCGAGCGGGCTGACGAGATTGAAGGGCTGTTGCGGCAGGCGTTCGGTGAGGACCAGGACGCCGCACCCCGCCCCCCGATCCGGGCGCTGCTGACCCACGCGCACTATGACCACTTCGCGGCACTGGACCATCTCCGCCGTCCAGTGGTGCTGCACGGCCATGTGGAGGCCCACCTGCCGCTGATCAACTGTGACATCTACCGCACCCAGGCGTGGTTCTCTGGCCTCAACCTCTCGCCTCGACCGGTGGACGAACCCTGGCTGGCCGACACCCCGCAACGCATCGCGCTGCCTGAGGCGCCGGGTGGCTGGCAGTGCGAGAGGCGCTCATTTGGCTCTCTGGATGTCTTCGCCTATCCGGTGCCCGGTCACTCGCCGTGCAGCACGCTGCTGCGCATCGGTGACGTGCTGTGGGTGGGAGACCTGCCGTTTGCAGTCGACCCGGGCCTGGTCGGCCTGGGCGGCTGGGATGCAGAGGCGCTGGCCCGCAGCCTGCAGCACGCCTTGTGGCTTTTGGAGCGCGAGCCCCATCTGATTTGTTGCCCCGGTCACGGCCGGCTGCAGACCGCCGCAGAGATGGCGGCGACGTTGCGCGCCATGCAGAGTCGGCTCGACCGCCTTCGGGATGTAGAGCGGCTCACGCCCCAGCGGATGGGAATGCTGCGCGAGCATGCACAGTGTCTGCTGCACGAGGCGAGCCGGCACTTCACCATCATTGCCGGGCAGGTGATGGTGCTGGCCCATTGGTTGGAACAGTTGGAGGAGCACGACTCGGCGGCCGAGGTGTTGGCCACCCTGGACGCCGACCGGATCGAGCGCGAACTGCAGGGCCTGCAGACCTTCAGCGCGGCCTTCGAGGCGGGCCAGCGGCTGGAGACGCAGCTGGTCATGAAGGCATGCGCGACGATGAACAAGGTGGAGCGGCTGCTGACCCAGGGCAGCACCCCGGGACTGGCCGGCGCACTGGCGATGCGAACGAGCCGATTGCTTCGGCAGTTCCAGGAGATGGCGATCGGCCTGCGCCATCTGCCGCCCTCAAAGCCCATCGACGTGAACGCCGCCCTGCTCAAGGTGATCGCTCACTATCGCCCGTCACTGGCCGAAGACGATGCGCTAACCTGGGTGGATGAGCCGACCCGCTTCACCGACATGCTGATCGCGGGGCTCTCGCGACAATCGCGCGTCAGTGCGATCGATTTCCGTTTCGAGAACGAGGCGCAGGCCAGTGCTCAAACCGGGATGGAAATCGTCGAGGCCGATACCGACGAGCAGAGCCTGCTCGATGCAATGGCGGTCGTCATCGAGGTGCTGGCAGTCGCGGTACCTGGCGATACGCTCCATCTGTCCGGGTCGCGCCACGGAACGCGTGTGCGCGTATCGATACGGGCGCCGGGTGTTGACACCAAGGGGGTCTTCGATCAGCGCACGCTGACCTTGTGGCGCAGCGTGCTCAACGAGTACAAAGGCCGGATCGAGTGTGATGGCGACACCGTTCATCTGGACCTTCCGGGCGCCTCGGGGTCGGCTGCGGGCTGAGTGCTCTGGTGCCCAGGCGCCCTGCGCTAGCTGGGGCATCGGCACCCGCGACCGCCGAACGCACCAATACATCGAATGGGTGGTGATCGCCGGACAACAGTTTCCGTAACCAGAACATTGGCCGGGACACCCCGGCTTTGATTCAGTCGGCGGATCATGGCCAGCGTCGCCAGAATGTCGAGGCGATCACCCTCCGGCACGCCGGGCTCAGAGTCCGAATCCATCAAGGCTGGTATCTCTTCAAGGGTGGCCTCGTAGTCTGCCTCCCTACGGATAGGGTGGATGTCCATGTTTTCCTACGTGGCCGGTCAGGACGACTCAATGGTCTGGGCGTCGAAGGCGTCGCACTCTTTGCCTTGTATATTGAAGACCACGCGGCGGTTCTTCAGCACGCCGCAGCTGCATGCTTCGGTCGATCAAATTGCAAATACAATACGCCTTTGTCTGAACCTCAGCTTCAGTCCTTACGTTCCCGCTGCGGACGGTCATTGGGCGGATGAATTACCCACACACACTGCGCTGAGTTAAGGCTGGTTCGAACGGGAGGCGTGAAATGGGCGATGAAATTTCATCGAAGAATCTTGGCCAAGTGCGAGCGGCCAATAGTGTTCCTCCGACTGCCGCCGATGTGCGCGCTCAGCTTAGGGGACTCGCCTCGGATTTGGTGAGTTCGAAGGGAGGCGTCAAATCAGGCTATCTCAAGCTCATCGAAGCAAAGGGAGTGCTTCGTGCCGGGACGCGTTGGACGAGCCGAGCTACTGACTCCACCGCACACGCGGTCGCTCATGTGAAGGATTTGGTGCGTCGTGGCTATGAGGGCACCGCCGTTGACATCGAAAAAGTCAACACTTCGATTGATGAGTATTTGTCCAAAAAAGGTGGGCAGCGGATCGGTACGCATAGTTTTGTCAGACTTGTTAAGGCCCTTGAGAGCATTGCAAACCAGAATGAAGACGGATTGTTGGAGGACGGCAATCAGGGGAAAAGGCTTCAACAACGCTTTGAGATTGCCAGGGTAAAACGCGACGAGCGAGGACTGGGCACGGGCGACTTTCGGCGAGTGTCGGAAGCGTCTTTGGCCAGAGAGGCGAATTTGCGGATCGACAGTGAGCCCGGGCAAGGCGCTAACGGCAAACTCGGTTCTGGGGCGGAGGGGGGGATCGAAGGGCGCGACTCAGAGCGGACGGAGGTCAAGCAGCCGGTGCTCGAAAATGAGCGGGCGCGGGAACTGCTTGCGGCGGATGCTCAGCGTTCGGATCAGGAACAGGTTCTCCGGGAAGACGATGTCCCGCCGCTGGTGGCCGGGCCCTCCGATCCCCTGTCCAAGGCGAACGAGCTCTCCGTCGACTATGCCGCCAAGTTGACCGCCAAGAAATTCAACGTGCTGGTCGGTGAGTTCACAGGGCTGGGTAGGGCTATCGATGACAGCCTGCGTGCCAGTGGTCTGAAAGCGCCTCGCGGGATCTCGAGAATCCAGCTCAATGGAGAAAAGGTCTATTGCTACTTCGATTCGGGCGGGAAGGCTCGGGCCATCTTGCCCAAGGGGTCGTCAATTCAGGGAGATCAGAAATTCAGGATCGCTACGCTGGAGATTGAAGCGAGTGAGGATTACCAGGACAAATTTTACAATGTGGGGGGTGATCTCAAAAAGCTCGAAGGGGGTGAATTCGTCAGTTTCGATCAGGGCACTTTGATCACCCTGCTAAGGAAAACCCTTGAAATAACCCTGCGTAAAGATACGACTAAGCTTGAATCGATTCGTGACGCTTATAACGAGCACGGGCGTGCGCTTTTTCAGCTTGTTATCGATGGGCAGCCATGGTTGGTAGACCTAAATTCAATTCCAGGGAAATCGAAACCGGATTTCCCTCCTAATCGGGGCCGGGTCCCCGCTTTTGTGAACGACGTTTCATGTCGTTTCGTTCCCTTACGCGAAAAATTATCAGATACGGGTTTGGTTTCGGTCGCAGAGCTGGCTCGAGAGGCTCCTTGGGCTCGACTTGAAAACAAGGCAACCGTCAAACTTAATCCAGATTACAGTGGGGTTTTGACTACAGGAGACGGTGCCTATGTCAAGAAGTTCTATCAAGTCAACGTAATGGAGGCCGAGTTTTTCGAGCATGTTTTGAGTCATGAAGAGAAACATCCCGGTATTTCGAATCGACTGCTTGCGGGAGTCCCCACGGCAGATATGAAGAAGAAAATAACCCCGGTGGGCGGAGCAGGCGGAACGTTTTTGAATGCAAAACTCGATGATGGCGCGAGAGCGAAGCTTACCAGTCCGGCAGAAATCGCGGCCTACTACCAAAAAGTGGAGTTGGCGGCGTTGCAGGCGATCGATGATATGGCGGTGGCGATTGTGGGCGGTTTTTCCCCCAGCTCGAAGGTAGACTCTTTTCTTTTTAACCCAGACCCTTCGCAAGAAAAGCTGGAAATTTGCATGATCGATTTTGACGAGGGGCGCCCCAGCCAATCGAGTGCTGAAGAGAAAGCAAAAATATTTAGGGACGCCTCGGACAGTGTTGGGAAACATGTCAAAGGATTTTTTGTCAAAAGCGAGCTTTTAGACCCCGAGTCCCTGGAGGGGTTGATCCCGAAACTCCAACAGCACGCTGCCGAGCGATTGGTGCAAACCCGGTGGTCGTAGTCGAAAAGCAGCCGCTGAGCGCCCCTATGCGAAGCGACGGGTTGAGCCCTTGCATGCTTCAGGGCCTGGACTAGGCGCGCAGAGCCCTCGGACGGACTCGCCATGAAACTTCCCGCTCGTGCGCTGCTTCATTTCGACACCATCCGCCGGTGCGGCTCGATCCGGCAGGCCGCTCGACAACTGCACTTGTCGTCGTCGGCGCTCAACCGGCAGCTACTTGCGATCGAGGCACAGGTCGGGTTTCATCTTTTTGAGCGCCTGCCCTCAGGCTTGCGCTTGACGCCAGCCGGTGAAGCGATGGCCCGTCATGCCATCCATGTCATGCAGGATGCACAACGCATGACCGCCGAGCTTGAGGCGCTCAGGGGGCTGCACGCCGGCCATGTGGACCTGTTCACGGTCGAGGCGCTGACCCACAACTTCGTACCTACGGTGCTCAATCAGATGGCAGAGCGCTATTCCAATGTCACCTTCCGGGTCGGCATTGGGGGCTCACGATTTGCAGCCACCCGTGTGATCGATGGGGACGCGGATGTTGCCCTGGGTTTTATCCACGAGCGTCAGGTCGGACTTAAACAGTGGGCGGTGGCTCCGTTCGAGCTCGGCGTCGCCATTCCACCCGAGCATCCGCTCGCGCGACTGAAGTCGGTGCGATTTTCACAGTGCATGCGCTTCCCGATGGTGCTCCCCTCGCCCGAACTCACATTACGCGACGCGCTGGTACCGATGCTGGCCGCGCAGACCGAGCCTCCGAAGGTGATTCTCGAGACCGGATCGTTCGATCTGATGCGTCAGATCGCAATTCATGGGCGCGCACTCGTGTTCGTGAATCGGTTCGGGATCGAGGATGAGCTGCATGCCCGAAGGCTGGTGCACATCCCCCTGAAAGATGCTGCGCCATCCCTGCTTGGAATTTATGTCCGTTCGCGTCGAAGCCTGCCCGGCCCGGTCGAAGCGTTCTGCGAACTGGCGGCCCAACACATGCGGGGTCTTTCAGGGCGCTGAAGCATGTGATGCAATTCTTGCATCGCCGCGTCCCGCAAATAGCGCTATTCGCATCGGTTAGCCGCTTATATCCTTCCGTTGTGATTCGTCGGCCAGGTGCCGTTCTGGAGAGGTTCTATGCGCAGCGGAATAACTCGGTGGGTCGCTGTTGCCGTTTTGATGGGTACCTCAGCCCTCGCCTGGGCGCAGTCCGGTCCAGGAGGCTTTCCGAACCGACCGGTTCGCGTCATCGTGCCGGCTGCGGCAGGCAGTCTCACCGATCCAGTCGCCCGGATTGTCGCAGAGGACATGGGCCGCAGGACCGGGCAGAACTGGATCATCGAAAACCGGCCCGGAGCGGGCGGGATCATCGGAACCGATGCCGCCGCGAAGGCGCCCCCCGATGGCTACACCTTGATGGTGACGGCCAACAATTTCATCATCACGCCCAGCCTCTACCGCAATGTCACCTACAAAGTGCCGGGCGACTTTACTCTGATCGGTCTGGTGGGCCGCGGTGACAATCTACTTGTCGCCTCGGCTGCAAGCGGCATCCGGGATATTGCGGACCTAGTCGCGCGGGCGAAAGCGAGCAGCGCGCCGATCAACTACACCTCGCCTTTGATCGGTTCGGCCGCCCACCTCACGGTCGAACTCTTCAAGCGCAACGCCGGCATTGCGCTCAACCATGTGGCGTACAACAACTCGGGGCAGGGCGTCACTGATACGGTCGCCGGGCTCATTCCGATCAATGTGATGGGTATCAGCACAGCGCTCCCTTACGTGCAGTCAGGCAAGTTGGTGCCATTGGCCTGGACGGGCCGAGAGCGGGCTCCTGAGCTGCCCGGGTAATCCTCCCTCAGGTTAGTCGGGTTGAGAAGTAGAATTTTCTCGTTGCGAGGGGTTCTACAGATGAAGAAGTCAAGGTTCACGGATAGCC
>JBIKVK010000352.1:0-3341 GCA_044356835.1 Burkholderiaceae bacterium | reverse complement strand
TGGGCAAATCCTGCAGTCGAATCCGCTTGCCATCCTCTCCGTGACAGGACGCGCATGAAAAGTCATACGGGCCCGCACGATAGAAGAAGATCTGCTCGCCGCGCTGGTAGGAGGCGATTTCCTTGGGATGCTTTTGGGGCACATTGATGGTGACGCCGCGGGACTCCTCCACGACGAAGGCGATCAGTGCCTCGATGTCGGTCTGCCGCTGGCCCGCGCCGGAGTAAGGGTTCTTGACCGCGTCCGCCCGCGCCATCCCCTGCAAGGTGACCATGCAGTGCACCAGGCGCGACTCGGCGTCCATGACCGAATCGGTGTCGGCAAAGTAGCGGGGCAGTTCGGCGTAGGCTCCCGCGACGACGCCCGGCCCCTTGCCAAGATCACAGGCCTCGAGGCTTTCGGACTTGGGGCCTCGCTTCTGCTTCCAAAGCCCTTCGCCGCGCATGACCAGCAGCTCGGCCGGATTGCCGTCGCCGAGCATCTGGCGGTAACGCTCGATTTCGGCCTGGGTGTTCTGCGCAAGCGCCGGGCTCTGGGCCGAGAGCAGCCCTCCCAGCGCCAGCAGCCCCGCCATCAGTGATTTTCGATTCATCGTGAGTCTCCTCCGATTTTTATTGCGGTTGGGGGTCAACCCACCGTGACTTCGTCGGTGCGCTTTTCGCCTTTGTTGTCGGTCCAGGTGACAGTGATTTTGTCGCCTTTTTGCGCGTCCTTGACCTTGAACTGCAAGTACGGATTTTTGGAAATCGCCGGGCCCCAGTAGGCCTTCATCACGGGCTTGCCATTGAGGCTTGCCGTCACTTCGTTGATGTACCAGGCCGGGACGAGATTGCCCGACGAGTCCTTGCGCTGACCGGTTTCCATCTCGTGGGCCATCAGCACCCGGACATCGGCGACGTTGTTGCGCGAAACTGCGCGAATTTTCATCGGATCTGCCATGTCTTGCTCCTGTATCTGGTTCGATGGGGAGGGGCTTCAGCCGCCACATCCGCCGAGAGTGACCTTGATTTCCTTGCGGGCCATGTAGAACTTGTCATCGGCCTTGACGACAGCGACCACGTCCGAGCTCTGACCCATCTTGATGCGCATGCTGACCTCGGCTTCCGCCCCGGCCATGATGTCGTAGGCCCCGGCCAGTGCGCTCGGGTTCTTTTCGACGAGCAGCGCCATGTAGGTGGTCTTGGCCAGCCCGCTGCGGATGCCCACCGGTACGACCGCCCCGTTTTCAGCGATGTCGGGTGAAACGATGGTGATCTCGCTCGACTGGGTGGCGTCGGCCGCGCCCAAGGCTTTCAGTGTGGCCGGGATGCCCTGGGCCTTGAAGGCTTCGGCCAGGGCCTGAGCGCTGACCTGCCCGGGTTTGAGAAGGCCGATGGCCAGCAGTGCGCCATAGAGGCCGGCGCCGCTCGCAGCCTTGAGCGTCGTACGTCTTTGGGGGTTCATCGATGAGCTCCTTGCGGGGTAAGAATGTCGGGAACGATGCGAAAGATTAAGGGAAGTCTCTGAGGACCGGTCTGAGGAAGGCCATCTGCATGAGCGCGCGGCTTACTGGGCCCCGCCCAGGATCCAGGCCACCACCGAGCGGATTTCGGCCTCGGCGAGCCCCGGGTTGGCGGGCATCGGGACTGGCCCCCAGTTGCCTTGCGCGCCGTTGCGGATCTTGTCGGCGAGCAGGTCCTGCGCCTTGGCGTCGCCTTTGTAACGCTGGGCGACTTCATGGAACGACGGCCCCACCAGTTTCTGGTCGACCCCGTGGCAGGCCAGGCAGTTGCTGTCCTTGGCGATGGCTGCCGGCGCCTTGGTCGACGAAGTCGCATGGGCCTCGACCGGCATGATGCGAGCCCGAGCCAGGGTCATCGTTCGAGCCTGGTCGACGGTTCCGGTCAACGCAGGTCGGGTGGTATCGGCGCCGCGGATGGGACCAAAGTCGCGGGTCTGCTCGGCGAGATTGCCGTGGGCATTGCGAGCGAAATCCGGAAGGATTGAGGTGATCTTGGCCTCGCCCGCACAGTTCGCCATGCAGGCCTCGCCCTGTACGTCGGGTGTGCCATTGACCCGCCACATTTCCGTGTACTTGACCTTGCCGTCCCGGTTCGGGAGACGCTGCTGCACCGAAGCAATGTTGTCGTTGGAGAGCACGAAATCATCGGGGACCACTTCGGCCAGGTTCAGGATGTAGGCCGTCACCGCATAGACTTCCTCAACGGACAGGGACTTGGGCGCATTCCAGGGCATCGCGCGATTGATGTAGTCCCATAGCGTCGAGAGCTGGGACAGCTTCATCATCGAGGTGCGCTGCGGGAAATCGGGTCGAGCCAGGTTGGCGGCCCGACCCGTCTTGATATCTTGTTGAGTCGTGCCCCCGATGATTGGTGTGAACACCTCGTTGGACTCGCCGAAGGTGCCATGGCATGAGGCGCATTTCGCCTCCCAGACTTCCAGGCCCTTCTCAACCGATCCCTTGCCTGCGGGCAACCCCTTGAAGTCGGCTCGAACATCAATGTCCCAGGCCTTGATCTCGCTGGAGGTCGCCGGGCGACCGATGTTGGACCAGGGCTTTCCGGAAGCCGTCTGTGCCAGCGCGGCGCCGCTTGCGAGGGTCAGGCACGCGGCCAAAATGAGGTGCCTGGGCCGGGCAGCGATACGAATTCGGATCATGATTCGGCGCTCCTCTTTTTAACCGACTTGCACGTTGAAGACTTCGCCCGACTCCGCGACCTTCCAGGACTGGATCGCGTTATTGTGATAGATCGACCGGGTGCCCCGGACGCCCCGAAGCTGATTGATCCGTGGCTGTACGTGACCGGTGTCGTCGATGGCCCGGCTTTGCAGGATTGCGGGTGATCCGTCCCAGACCCAATCGATGTTGAAGCGGGTGAGCGCCTTGGGCAGCGGTGAGCCCTCGAGCCGCGCCTCGCGCCAGTTGCGCCCTCCGTCCACCGAGACGTCGACGCGCTTGATGCGGCCGCGGCCCGACCACGCAATACCCGACACGTTGTAATAACCCTTGTCGAGCAGTACTTGTCCGCCCGACGGGGTGGTGATCACCGACTTGACTTCCTGGATCGAGGTGTACTGGCGGTGCCGACCGTCGGGCATCAGGTCCACGTAGTGCAGCACCTCGTCCTTGGTGTCATAGGGCTCGTCGCCCACTTCGATCCGGCGCAGGTACTTGACCCAGGACACGCCCTGGACTCCGGGGACGACCAGCCTCAAGGGGTAGCCGTTTTCGGGCCGCAGCATCTCTCCGTTCATGGCCCAGGCCACCATCACGTCGTCGAGCGCCGCCTCCATCGAGATGGTGCGGGTCATGGACGAGCCATCAGCCCCTTCGGCAAGGA
>JBIKVK010000351.1:0-3342 GCA_044356835.1 Burkholderiaceae bacterium | reverse complement strand
ACGCAGCGCTCGTTGTAACTGTAGCCTGTGAACAGCGAAAGCCCCGCCACACGATCGCCTTGCATGACCCGGTCGACGGTGGTCGCGGCATAGCTGACCCAGGGCAGCTCGATCCACTTGTAGGGCAAGGCCTCGCGCTGGAATGCCGAGGCCAGGATCTTCGCGACATCGTCCCCGTTCCACTCGAAGGTGACCTTCCGGCGGTGCTTTCGGTCCTTCATCGCCGCCAACGCATCTCGCCCAATAAAGTCATGATCGAACTTGATGAAATTGCCATAGCCCATGTCGTAGGGCGTCACGTAGTAGTCCTGGACGTCGCTGGTTTCAAAGCTTCCCCCCAGTGCGCCTGAGGCCTCGTAGCTGTCCACAGGCAACCATTCGCGGTAACGCTGCATCAGACCGCCCCCGCTGTAGACCGCGGGGAGCGGGTTGGGAATCCAACCGGATTCGAGCGTATTGGTCGGATAGGCTCGGCTGCCGACCTGGCGCAGATCGATACCCAGAGAGGCCGCAGCATTGAGGATGGTGTCGCGGATGTAGTGCTTGTCGTCATACGGCCCCCATAGCTCGAGTCCGGGAGCGCCCGCCATGCCGTGACGCAAGGCCCGGACCGTGCGGGTGCCTATGTTGATCAGTCCGATCTGGAAGAACGGGATCTGCGGGATCGGCCCGCCATGCAGCTTTTCGAAAATCGCAGGCGCCTGGGGGCCCTGGATCTGAAACCGGTATCGGCTGCGCAGGATGGCCTTGCCATCGGGTCGGGCCGGTGAACGATGATCACGGCGCACGCGCACATTCATGCCGCTCTGGCTGGCATTGAATTCCACCCAATTGGCGATGACTTCCCGTCCGACCAGGATGAACTGCTGGGGCTGTTCCCGGAAGGCCACCATGTCGCCTATGAAATAGCCCTCTGGATTGACTGCGATGAATTGCTTGGCGCGATGAGTGTCGAAGTTCGCAAAGCTATTGACCGCAAGCCCTTGCAAGAAATCGAACGCATCGGGCCCCTCGATGATCGCCTCATGCATGTGGTGCGACTGATCGAACAAAACCGCGGTCTCGCGCCAGGCGCGCTGTTCGTCTCGCCAGTTGGAGAACTCGGGCGCGACCCCGGGATAAAGGTACATCCCGGCCTTTGAATGACGCAGGGTCGGCAGGATGCTGCCTTCGGCGCGTAGGATGTCTTCCAGGCACTGATATGCCATAGGTGCAATTTCCTTTGGATGGGTCGGCGGGCGGTTTCGTCAGGCAAAGCTCACGCCGATCGAGCCCAGCGGCCCGTAATCGGCATGGATCACGTCGCCTGCTGCGACTGAAACAGGGCGAGTGAATGAGCCGGCCAGCACATATTCGCCGCGCTTCAATCCCGCGCCGTGACGTGAGAGCTGATTGACCAGCCAGGCAATCCCGGCGGCCGGGTGACCCATCACTGCGGCCGATACCCCGGACTCCTCGATGACGCCGCGCTTTGCGAGGGTTGCGCAGACCCATCGCAGATCAACGTCAAAGGGGCGGATCATTCGTCCTCCCAAGATCATTGCCCCTGCGGCCGCGTTGTCTGCAATGGTGTCTGCGATCGCTCTGGGCACGCGGGTGCGATAAGCGATCAGTTCGAGAGCGGGGGTGACGAACTCGGTGGCCCGCAATACGTCGGCCACAGTGCAGCCCGAGCCGCTCAGGTCCTCGCCCATGACGAACGCGAGTTCGACCTCAAGCCTTGGGCTGCAAAAGCGCGCGGCTTCGATCTTTGCGCCATCCGGATACAGCATGTCATCGGTGAGAAAGCCGTAGTCGGGTTCATTGAAGTTCGAGGCCATCTGCATGGCTCGGGAGGTCAGGCCGATCTTTCGACCGACCTGCCGAGCCCCTCGAGCCAGGCGACGGTCAAGCCACAGGTTCTGGATGGCATAGGCGTCGGCCAGTTCGATGTCGGGCCAGGTCTGGCTGATCTGCTCGATGACCCGTCGCTCGAGGTCGGCGGTGTCCAGTGATTCGGCTGCGGCGCGGCGTTGTGTGTCGGTCAGCATGGCCTACCCCGGTTCAGGTCATTGCAACTTGATGCCGGCATCGCGGACGATTCGACCTGCCTGCGCGTATTCGGTCCGGATCCATGCGGCGAACTCCTCGGCTGTTGAGCTCCGCTGGGCTCGTTCGTCGAAGCCTTCGCTGGTCATCCTGCTCTTCACCTCAGCGCTGGCCAAAGCCTGATTGAGGGTCCGGTTCAGGTAGGAGACGATGGGAGCGGGCAGACCTGCGGGTCCCGTCATGCCCCACCAGGAATAGAGCATCAGATCCGGGAAGCCCTGTTCGACCGTGGTCGCGACGTCAGGAAAGCGGGGGCTGCGCTCGCTGTCGGTGATCGCGATCTGCCTGAGCTTGCCCTGCTTCACATAATCGATCACAAGCGGAAATGCGGCATCCAGACAGCCCGTCACGCGGCCACTCACGGTTTCCGTGACAAGTGGCAGGCTGCCGGGGAAGGGCACAACCGTGAAGCGCGTCCCGGTACGAGCCATCAGCAACTCAAGAGCCAGGTGGTGCGGCGTCCCCAGGCCCGGTATGGCGATTGATACGGATCCGGGACTCGCCCGGTTGGCCTCGACCAGATCGCGGATCGACCGGATCGGTACGCCGGCGTTGACGGTCAGGAAATAGGGGCTCCTCTGGACGAAGCCGATCGCCGTGAAGTCATTGACAGGGCTGTATTTCACCGATCCGAGCAGATGGGGTGCGACCGCGAGGCTCGCGGCCACGCCGAGCATCAGCGTATGACCGTCCGGCGCCGCGCGGGCGACATACTCTGCGGCGACGGTGCCTCCTGCACCGGCACGATTTTCGACGATGAACTTGAAGCCTGTTGAGCGGGACATCGATTCGGCCAGGATACGGGCGACGACCTCAGGTGGAGTTCCGGGCTGAAATCCAACCAGGATTCGGATCGGTCGGCTGCGATTGAGCACATCGGTCTGTGCCCTGACAATCGAGGATGCGCTGGCCAGCACGGGTGCAGCGGTGCCGGCCAGGATCAAGTTGCGTCGGCGGTTGCGCATGGTGTCTCCATTGGGTTTTTGATCAGGGCGCCCCTGGGTTCAAGCAAGCGGTCAGTGCTCCGAAACGAGATTGGCCTGGGCCGCGGCCATCCCGGTGATCCACTCCGGAATCACGCGGTAAAAGTCCAGCGTCGCGGGAGCATCGCTGGTCGCCCGCATCGCTGCGAAGGCGGCTAGCCATACCCGTGCCTCATGTCCGCCAAAGCCTGCGTCGCGGTCGACCTGCGCATCGCGATAGCGGTCGCATTGGGCGAGCCGGCCGGACAACAGTCGATCGATGAAGGTCTTG
>JBIKVK010000350.1:0-3347 GCA_044356835.1 Burkholderiaceae bacterium | reverse complement strand
GCACGGCTCGCGCAAAGTGCTCACCCATCTCGATCGAATCATCCCCCGACAGGGATGGCTGATCGGCAGCGCTCACATTGCCCGCACGGTCGGTGAGGGTGACACTGGCCTGTTGGATTGGACCCGCTGAGGCCACCGCCACCGAGGCCGAGGCAGCTGCGATATCGGCATTCGTCAGGGTGTGCTTGTAGGCTTGATTGCCCACGACCACGGTCAAGACGTCGCCGGCGAGTGCAGCCCGCCCTTCGGCATTGTTCGATTCGAGATTGACCACCACGAGCGCGGGCTTGGCCAGGGACGAGGGAAGGATCATCTTGACGGTCGGCGCAGCCGGTGCCACCGTATCCAGTCCGGACGATGCCATGATGTTGGCGATCGACTGATTGGAAGAGGCGCTGCCGATCAGGGCGACTTTCGAGATCAACTGACTGATCAACCCCGTCTGAAGCGAGGGCGACGCCAGGCCCACATCGTTCAGGAGGCCTTGAATAAATCCGGCCTGCCCCAGAACCGCGCCTGGAAGCTGCACGGAGCCATCCCCGCCCAGAGCGGCCAGTCGAGTTGCCAGTGCAACGGCGACCTCGTCAGCGGCCTCACCCTCATGAGCAAGCCGCTGCACCAGGCTGGCGATCTTTGACGCCACCTTTTGGGCTGCGAGCGCCGTCGGCGTACCCTCGGCGCCGAGCGGGTCGTATGTGGCAAGGTCCAGACCGACCAACCCCAGGGCCGAGGCAAGACGCTCGCTCGCCCCGCCGGCCGACATCCCCCGGTTTTGAACCAGCGACTGAACCAGCGTCGTCATGGGGTTGAGCACCATCGATCCTTCGGTCGCCTTCAGGATCATCGTGTTCGGCACGCCGCTATCGACATTGAAGCCGCCCACCGCAATGATGGGACCGGAGCGCCCCACATCCCTCAGGACATAGCGGCCGAACTTGTCGGTCGTCACCCCGGTGTATTCGCCCGCCTGCGCGATGCCGTCTCGGTTGGCGTCAACGAAGATTCGGGCCGCCTGGATTGGGCCGTCTGCGACCAGGCCTTGCTCGAAGCTCGAGACGTCATGACCCGCTGCGCCTTGCAGTGCAACTGCGTCGTCGCCCGCCGTGGCATCGGTATAACGGAGGGTAAATGGCAGTGCCGTGAGATCACCCTCGATGCGAACCGAAACCGCTCGACCGTCGGGCATGGCTCCGACAGTCCTCACTGCTAGCGAATTGCCGCCTTGAGTGATCTTGAATTGCGACGGGCTGGGCAGGTTGACGACGTCAAGCGCCGTGTCGAAGCGCAGGACGATGGTGTCGGTCGCTGCCGAGGCGGTGATGGCGGTCAGACCCGGGCGCGGCGGCTCGGCTCTGTGGTTGTGATGGTAGGCAAAGGCCATACCCAGCACCCAAGGTACGCCCGCCAACGCACTGTTCGCTCCGGCAACGCCCTGCCCTTCAGCCGCAGTGGGCTGGGGCTCGGAAGGAAGAGCGCTCTGGGCCGTCGAAGCCTCGGCCCGCACCGAGGCGGGCTCATCACCCGAAGGTTCCTGCGCCCGAGCCGCGACAGCGACGGACAGGTCATCCCCGGAATGGGTCAGAGTGTGAGAGACAGGTCGATCGACCAGGCGTTCATCCGAATCGTCGGGCACTCGCGCCGGGGAACGATTCGAGCCGGCTTTTGGGGTTTGAACAGGTGAACGCCTAGGAGCGGTCATGAGTGCATGGTCTCGAATCGAACAAAACCCCTCATTTTATGACCAATTCTTGCGATCGCAGGTAGGCAAAACGGTCGCGCCGGCGCAGGCTCAAGCCTCGCCCATACCCCCTGATCCAGGCGTGCGCAAGGTCATGACGTCGCCTTTCCTGAGGTACACGGGCGTCTTGTCGGGCACCGATTCGCCATTACGGAGAATGCCGCCCGTAGCGCCATCGCCGCCCCCGCGGAGCCCCTTGGGCGGCAGGGTGAGCTTTCCATGAGAGGCACGCACCATCATGGGTGAATCGGATACCGATTCAAACTCAAATTCCTGACCTGCGCCGCCGCGATACCGTCCCTCGCCGCCAGACCCACGGCGGATGCGTTTGTGGTGAACCAGGACGGGAACGGTGGCCTCAAGGACTTCGACCGGCATATTCGATGAGTTGGCGGGAAAGCTGCGACAGTCCAGCCCGTTCCGCCTCGACCGCGCTCCCATGCCGCCCATGATGAACATCGACTCGGCAAAGCCGCCCGCTCCTCTCGCCGAATCGCGTTGCCCGGAAAAGAGCACCGCAAACTTGTTGCCCGATTCGGCAATCATTCGTTCCTCCAGCACCCCCTGAAGCGCCTCGAACAGGGCATCCGGGACAAAATGTCCGCTGCTCGACTTGAGTCGCACCGGCGCAAGCGGGTTTGGATTCAGGAAGCTCCCCGCCGGAGCGGTGACGCGAATGGGCGCAAAGGTGCCCTCGTTATTGGGCAGCGCCGGACAGAAGAGACATTTGATGGTGTAGACCGCCCACACATGGGTGTACACCAAAGTGCAATTGATGCCGACGCTCTGCTGGGGCGAAGAGCCCGAGAAGTCGATGTGCAGTTCGCCATCCTTGGCCGTGAGGGTTGCTTCGATACGCAGAGGCGTACCCGCTCCCGCAATCTCGGTGACCCCATGGTAGCGGCCATCCGGCAGCGCGCGGCGAATGGCCGCACGCATGGTCTCGCGTGAATGCGTGCAGATCGCCTCGCCCAGGTCATCCAGATCGGGTAAACCGGTATCGTCCAGGAACGCCCCGACGGCCCGCTGCATGACCTTGCAGCCAGAAATCAGCGCACGCAGGTCGGAAAGGATCTGCTCAGGGACCCGAACATTGGCTCTAAGCATCTGGAAAAAAGTGGCGTTCTCCCGACCGTCCTCCAAGACCTTGAGCGGCGGGATGATCAAGCCCTCCTCCCAGAGTTCTCGTGGCGACGCCGAGAGGCAGCCCCCGATATCCGAGAGGTGGGCCATGCATTCCGCAAAACCGACCAGCCGACCCCGATGAAAGATCGGTGCAACCACCGCCACATCGTTGAGATGGCCCAGTATCCACCAAGGATTGTTGGTGACCAGCATGTCACCGGGCTTGAGGCTATCAGCAGGAAATACCTTGAGCAGTTCACGCACCGCAATCGAGTTGGTGCCAATCTTGGACGCGACACCGGCATCGGGCACCAGCAACTGACCTTGAGTCCCGAGCAACAGCGCCCCAAAATCCCGAGCCTCAACCACGATCTTCGACATCGAAGTCCGCAGGATCGCGTAGGCCGCCTCGTCCACCGCGGTGATCAATCGGCTCCAAAGGACTTCAAGATCGACCGCACTGAAATGCCTGCCACTCATGAAG
>JBIKVK010000088.1:0-11969 GCA_044356835.1 Burkholderiaceae bacterium | reverse complement strand
CGCTCCGCCGATGGAGCGATCGGCCGCAGGCGCGGGCGATTGACACGACCCAGAGGCCTCACAACCGGACGACGGAATTCCCGGGGGCTCGGCGCCAGGCGGCGAGCGATAGCGGCTGTAGCCCCAGAGGTACTGATCCGGACAGCTGCGGATCAGCGCCTCCATCGCGGCATTGAGCACCTCGGGCTGGGGGTCGGCCTCGAGGGGCTCGATCCTGAGTTTCCAGCCGCCCTTGACGCGCTCGGCGACCGCCAGAAGCACTTTGAGGCGCGCCGCCCCAGCCAAACGGGCCGGCAGCGTCATGGTGAACGCCGGTCGCCCGAAAAAGGGCGCCCAGCGACCGTGACCCGCCAGGGGAACCTGATCGGGCAAGAGCCCCACGGCCTGCCCGGCCCGCAGGGCGCGGATCATCGCACGCACCCCGGCCAAATTGGCTGGGACGGCCGACCTCTGAGCGTTGTTGCGTGATTGATACAACACCGGTTCAAGCGCCCGCAGTCGCGGCGGACGGAACATGACCGTGATCGGGGCGGTATTGCCGAAGTGGCGCGCAGCCAGGTCGAAGGCGCCCAGATGCGGAGTCAGGAACAGGATGCCCACGCCCTGCTCCTGAAGGACCGCGATGCGCTCATATCCCTCGGTGCGCACGCGCGCCGCGATCTCGTCTCCGGATCGAGTCCACACGAACGGCATTTCGGCGAGGGCCTGCCCGGCCTGCATCGCAGCCCGCCAGCGCCGTCCGCCCCCATCCAGGCCCGCCTGCATGAGATTGGTCACCAGCTTTCGGCGATAACGCGGCGACCCCAGAAACACGAGGAGGCCCAAGACGGCGCCGAGCGCGCGAGCACAGCGCAGCGGCAGTCGGCCAAACGCAGCCACCGCGACCGTGAGTGCCGACGCGCTCCAGTTGTCCCTCCTGGAGGCGGGGTTGGCCGGATCCCGCCCCGCGTCCCCGGGCAGGCCGCTCGGGGCGCCGGGGCGAGTCTGGCTTTCGGTTCGATCCACGGGTGGGGGCACGGCGGTTTGCTCAAACAACAGGGGTCCCTGAACGGCCTTTCAAAGCATCATATAATCTCATCCATCGCCGACTTAATGGACAACTTGCGGGGCGATCAGCAAGGCCGAAAGGTCGCGCTGCAAATACCGCTAAAGCGTCGCCCTTCTCCTGAAGCGGCCGCGCGGGTGTGTTCCGGAACGATACCGGACGCCTCCAGTCCGAACCGTCCCTTCATGGAGCATGGCATGGCCAACGACTATCTGTTTACTTCCGAATCGGTCTCCGAGGGTCACCCGGACAAGGTCGCAGACCAGGTCTCGGACGCAATCCTCGACGCAATTCTGTCCCAGGACAAGTATTCCCGCGTGGCGGCTGAGACGCTGTGCAACACCGGTCTGGTGGTGCTGGCAGGCGAAATCACGACTCAAGCCAACGTCGACTACATCCAGGTGGCGCGCGACACGCTGAAGTCGATCGGTTACGACAACACGGACTACGGCATCGACTACAAAGGCTGCGCCGTCCTGGTCGCCTACGACAAGCAGTCTCCCGACATCAAGCAGGGCGTGGATGCCGCGCATGATGACAACCTCGAGCAGGGCGCGGGCGATCAGGGCCTGATGTTCGGCTACGCCTGCGACGAGACCCCGGAGTTGATGCCCGCGGCCATCTACTACGCACACCGTTTGGTCGAGCGGCAGTCACAGGTGCGCCGCAGCGGCAAGCTCTCCTGGCTGCGCCCGGACGCGAAATCGCAGGTGACGCTGCGCTATGTCGATGGCCGCCCCCACTCGGTGGACACCGTGGTGATCTCGACGCAGCATGCCCCGGACGTGTCGATGCAGACCATCCGGGAAGGCGTGATCGAGGAGATCGTCAAACCGATCATCCCGTCGGCTCTGATCAAGGGCGACGTCCGCTATCTGATCAACCCGACGGGACGCTTCGTCGTGGGCGGCCCACAGGGCGACTGCGGTCTCACCGGTCGCAAGATCATCGTCGATACCTACGGCGGAGCCGCGCCGCATGGCGGAGGGGCGTTCTCCGGGAAAGACCCCTCCAAGGTCGATCGTTCGGCCGCTTATGCGGCCCGATATGTGGCCAAGAACGTCGTTGCCGCGGGGCTCGCCCAGCGCTGCCTGGTGCAGGTTTCCTACGCGATCGGAGTGGCACGGCCCACTTCGGTCTGGGTCACCACCCAAGGCACGGGCAAGGTGAGCGACGAGCGGATCGCGCAACTCGTGGCCGAGCATTTCGACCTCAGGCCCAAAGGGATCGTCAAGATGCTCGACCTCTTGCGGCCGATCTACCGCAAGACCGCAGCCTATGGTCACTTCGGCCGCGACGAGCCCGAATTTAGCTGGGAACGAACCGATCGAGCCGAGGCGCTCAAGGCAGCGGCTCGCTGAGCCGATCCGGCGCCACCCCGATCAAGCAGCTTATTCGCTCGTCCGTCCTGATCCAGATCAATGCACGGTGGCCCGATTTGAGCGTTAATCCAAGCCATGTCGACCCAAGCCAAACTTCTGTTAGACCCATCGGCGCTATCGGCTCTCTCCGGAGAGCTGATCTGCTGCCAGATAGTTGAAGCGCTCGCCGGTGATTGCCGCTCGGGGTTTGCCGACCGCCTTCACCAGGTCGAAGCCGGCTGCAGCTTTGGCACCCGCTGCACGCGGGGCTGTCATGAAGTGCAACCGACGGGCTACGGCTTTGCGGGCAAGGCCGCTGTGCTCGCGGGCATCGTCGGGCCGATCGAGCCGGCGAGCAACGATCGGAGCCTCAAAGAAGAGGCATGACATCCAGGGTCATTGGCCCGCCGGCCTACGAGCCCCTGTTACCATTCGCCCTGTCTTTTGTTCCGAGGAGCGCTGCGACGCTTCCTGACCTGGCAAAGCTTTCTGAGCTTTGCCCTTTCAACGTCGGGATGCTGCCAGGCTCGGAACGGCAACGGGTGGTTTGCCTCGTTGTCTTTGTCAACGGCGCTCGCTGAACCGTGTGGTCACCTGGTCGGCGAGCTTTCAGGCTCGACCTCCACGTGCACACCCAACGTTGCCGGAGAAGCCATGTCTGCCGTTCTCAAACCCGCTGACTTCAAAGATTTTTATGTTGCCGATCTGATGCTTGCCGAGTGGGGCCGCAAGGAGATCCGCATCGCCGAGACCGAAATGCCTGGTCTCATGGCGATCCGCGAGGAGTATGCCGCAGCGCAGCCCCTGAAAGGCGCGCGCATCACCGGCTCGCTGCACATGACCATCCAGACGGCCGTCCTGATCGAGACCTTGGCCGCCCTGGGTGCGCAGGTGCGTTGGGCTTCCTGCAACATTTTCTCGACCCAGGATCATGCCGCAGCGGCCATCGCGGCCGCAGGCATTCCGGTTTTTGCCTACAAGGGCGAGTCGCTCACCGAGTACTGGGACTTCACCCACCGCATCTTTGAATGGGCTGACGGTGCGCCCAGCAACATGATCCTGGACGATGGCGGCGACGCCACGCTGCTGCTGCATCTGGGCACCCGGGCCGCCAAGGATCCGTCGCTCATCGCCCACCCGGGCAGCGAGGAAGAGGCGGCCCTCTTCGAGTCCATCAAGGCCCGTCTGTCGAAGGATCCGGGCTGGTACGAACGGCAGCTCAATTCGGTGGTGGGCGTCACCGAAGAAACCACCACGGGCGTGAAGCGTCTCTACCAGATGGCCGCTCAGGGTCAGCTCGCGTTTCGCGCAATCAATGTCAACGACTCGGTCACCAAGAGCAAGTTCGACAACCTGTATGGCTGCCGTGAGTCCCTGGTCGACGGAATCAAGCGCGCCACCGACGTCATGATCGCCGGCAAGGTCGCAGTGGTCTGCGGCTACGGCGATGTCGGCAAAGGATCGGCCCAAGCGCTGCGCGCCTTGTCGGCGCAGGTCTGGGTCACCGAAATCGATCCTATCTGCGCGCTGCAGGCTGCGATGGAGGGCTATCGCGTGGTCACGATGGAATACGCAGCCGACAAGGCCGACATCTTCGTCACCGCCACAGGCAATCGCGATGTCGTCACGTTCGCGCACATGGCCCGAATGAAAGACCAGGCGATCGTGTGCAACATCGGCCACTTCGATAACGAGATCGACATTGCGTCCTTGAAGGACAAATGCCGCTGGGAAAACATCAAGCCCCAGGTTGACCATGTGATTTTCCCCGACGGCAAGCGCATCATCATGCTCGCCGAAGGCCGTCTGGTGAATCTGGGCTGCGGCACCGGCCACCCCTCGTTCGTGATGTCCTCGTCGTTTGCCAACCAGACGATCGCGCAGATCGAACTTTGGACGCACCGCGATTCCTACGAGCGGGGCAAGGTGTATGTGCTGCCCAAACACCTCGACGAGAAAGTCGCGCGTCTGCACCTGAAAAAGATCGGTGCCCAATTGACCGAGCTGAGCTCCGAGCAGGCCAGCTACATCGGCGTTTCTGCGGACGGCCCCTACAAGCCCGAGACCTATCGCTACTGACATGCGACCCGAACTCAGCTTCGAGTTCTTCCCGCCCAACACCGAAGAAGGTGAAGACCGGCTCGCGGCGACGCGAGCCCGGTTGGCGGTCCAGCGGCCGGCCTTCTTCAGCGTCACTTATGGGGCGGGCGGAGCGACGCGAGACAAGACCCTTCGCACCGTATCGCGCATTCACGCCGAGGGCCATGCGGTGGCCCCACATTTGTCTTGCATCGGCGCAACACGCGGCTCGATTGCCGAATTGCTGGACCACTATCGTTCGATGGGCATCCGGCGGCTGGTCGCGTTGCGAGGTGACCTTCCGTCGGGGATGGTCGACGGCGGCGATTTCCGCTATGCCAACGATCTGGTGGCTTTCGTTCGGGCCCACAGCGGCGACACGTTCAGGATCGAGGTCGCGGCCTACCCTGAGATCCATCCGCAGGCTGCCTCGCCTGCCAGCGACCTCGAGGCGCTGGTGGCCAAGCAGGCGGCCGGTGCCAACAGCGCCATCACACAGTACTTCTTCAATGTCGATGCTTTCCTGTGGTTTCGAGATTCGGCCCTGGGTGCGGGCATCTCGATGCCGATCGTTCCAGGCATCATGCCGATCACCAACTTCAGGCAACTCGCACGCTTTTCGGACGCCTGCGGAGCGGAAATTCCGCGCTGGATCCGGCTGCGGCTTGCCGCGTTGGGCGACGATCTCGATTCGATCCGCCGATTCGGCGCTGAGGTGGTGGCCGATCAGTGCCGAAGGCTGGTCGCCGAGGGGGTGCCGGCGCTGCACTTTTACACCATGAACCAGGCCGAGCCCACGCTCGAACTGCTGCGCGCGGTTGGCGCGTCTCAGCCGGCTTGATCGACTCGACGGAGCACCCGCCGCTCGCTGATGATCACATCGAGCGGCTGGTCGTGGGCCTGGGGCTCGAATGCGTCAAGTCGGGATCGCTCATAGGCCACCCCAATGGTCGGCACACGGCGAGCGGCAAGGGTACGGTCGTAATAGCCGCCCCCGTAACCCAGCCGAAATCCTCGGTCATCGTAGCCCACGCACGGGATGACCAAGACATCAGGTGCGATGGGTTCGAACGGATCGGGACTGCCGATTCCCCAGCGGTCAAGGAGGATCTGTGATCCCGGCGGCCAGCGGCCGAATTCGAGCGGACGGCCGGGCGCCTGAACACGGGGCAGGGCGAGCAGGCGTTCGCCCCAGAACGCCCGGTCATCCACCGCTGGCAGAGCCGGTTCGCCGCGAATCGGCCAGTAGACACCGATCACGGCAAGCCCTCCGAACTCTGCAAGCACGCCCGCGAGCGCCCGCGCGATGGCCCGTCCCCAAGCGTCTCGCTCAGCGGCCGCGAGCGACATTCGCCAGGTCAGGAGGCGCTTGCGTTGCTCGGCCCTGGAAGCCGTCGGCTCACCGCGTGGTATCCTCAAATCGACCATTGGCCATGCCCCGGCAGGATAAGGGTGACTCCAATTGATACGCCCAATCATCGGCGCAGTATGTGCAGGCCTGATTGCATCGCTGACTGCAGTTCATGCTCTTGCATCTGATCCGCGCGCACCATCTGCTGTCCCATCGAAGGCCAGTGCGCCTGCCGAGCCAAACCCGGATCAGGCCTTCCTCGCCGCGCGTCGAGCATATCTGAAACGGGATGCGCGGGCGCTCGAGGCCGCGGCCGGAGCGACCCGGGGACATTTGCTCGCCGATTATGTCGAGTATTGGCAGATGTCGCTCAAGCTCAAGGCCCCCGGGGCGAACGCCCAGCTCGAGCGCGACGTCGAACGGATGATCGAACGACTGGGTACGGGCGTGCCCGGAGATCTGCTGCGCAGGCAGTGGCTGGGCCTGCTGGCTCTGCGAGCCGACTGGCGTCGCTTCGAAACCCACTACGCAGCCCTCGCGCAGCCCCCAGACGCGGGCCTGAGGTGCCAGCGCGCCCAGGCCACGTTCGCCCAGCAGGGTACGTTCGCCGCCGACCTGGTCGAGAGCCTGCTGATGGTACCGCGCGAACTGCCCGACGGCTGCCAACGGCTCCTTGACCAACTGCTTCAGTCGGCCAAGCTCGGGCCCAAAGAGGCCGAGCGCCGGTTGATGCGCGCCATCGAGTCGGGCTCACGCAACGCGATCCGCCCCGCCGCGCTGGCGGCCGGCGTGGCTCAGGCCGAACTCGACCGCGCGCTGGGCGCAGGCGACTCCGGCGCGGCCGACCACCCCGAGCTCGCCCGGCTGCCCGCGGTAATCGCGCTGTCGATGCTCGCCCGAAACGACCCGGGGCTCGCCTCGGGCGCTCTGGAGCGCACCCGGAGCCCACTGCGACCGGCCGATCGCGAGTTCGTCTGGTCACAGATCGCGATGGCCGGGATGAAGCGCATGGCCGCGGAGTCCCTTGTCTGGACCCGCAAGGGGCTGCGCGCAGACATCAGTGATGAAACCCTGGGCTGGCTCGCTCGGGCCGCGCTGCGTGACCGGGACTGGCTGCTGGTCGGCCAGATCATCGATCGGATGAGCCCGACCATGCGAGACGACCCCGCCTGGGCTTACTGGGCAGCCCGCTCGCTCGCCGAGCGCGGGCGCAAGGATGAGAGTCAACGAGTGCTCGCGCGAGTCGCCCAAGGCTTCGACTTCTATGGTCTGCTCGCAAATGAAGACCTCGGCCGTCCGATCCGGATCCCCGCAAGCACCGACCGACCACCCAGTGCCGCCGAGGTGGAGGCCGCCGGACAGAAAAAGGGTTTGATGCGCGCGCTCAAGCTCTACTCGCTGGGGCTGCGGCCCGATGGCAATCGGGAATGGGGCCACGCCTTGCGCGGGCTCAGCGACCGACAGCTCCTCGCGGTCGCCACCTGGGCCTGCCAGCGCGGCGTGCACGATCGCTGCGTCAATACCGCAGAGATGACGCGCCAGGAGCATGACTTTGCACTGCGCTTCATCACGCCGTTCAGGGACGATATCAAGCGGGCCTCGGCCGAACGCGGTCTCGATCCTGCCTGGGTCTTCGGCCTGATCCGGCAAGAGTCCCGCTTCATCACAGACATCGGGTCATCGGCCGGGGCGCAGGGGCTGATGCAAATCATGCCGGCGACCGGTCGCTGGATCGCCGATAAGCTGGAACAGCGCAATTTCCGCATCGAGCATCTGCATGAGGCCCGAACCAACATCCGCTTCGGTACTTTCTATTTGCGTAACGTGCTCGATGACCTCGATGGCTCGCCGGTGCTTGCCTCGGCCGGTTACAACGCGGGGCCGCGGCGTCCGCAACGCTGGCGCGAGACCCTGTCTGGCCCGGTCGAGGGCGAAATATTCGCCGAAATCATTCCGTTCAATGAAACACGGGACTACGTGAAGAAAGTACTGGCCAATGCAACGCTCTATGCCGCATTGCTGTCAGGCGAACCGCAGTCGCTGCGGGCGCGTCTGGGCCGCGTTGGGCCTTAGACGACTTCGCCGCCTGGAAATTGCATTGATGAAACGGGCGAGCCTGTCCTTGAACACACACCGAAACATTCCCTGAAGACCCCCTGAACATGGCCCAACCTACCCTGCTGATCCTGGGCGGCACCGGCTTCATCGGTCGCTCCATCGTGGCCCGCCTGAGCGCTGCCGGCTGGCGCGTCCGGGTGCCCACCCGACGCCTGGCCCGTGCGCGCGCGCTCATGCCGCTGCCTACCGTGGAGGTGCTGGAATGCAATATCAACGCGGACGGGATCATCGAGCACCTCACGGCTGGAACCGAGGCCGTGATCAACCTGGTGGGCGTCTTGCATGGGCGGCGTGCCGAACCTTGGGGTGCGGAATTCGAATCCGCGCACGTCGCGATCCCGCGCGCCGTCATTGCCGCCTGCCGGGCTCATGCCGTCACGCGACTGCTGCACATGTCGGCCTTGGGCGTGGGGAGCGCACAGCCTCTGCCCTCCATGTACCTGCGCTCCAAAGCCGAAGGCGAGCGGCTGGTGCGCGACAGCGGACTCGCATGGACGGTCTTTCGGCCCTCGGTGGTCTTCGGCGCAGAAGACCGTTTCGTCAACCTGTTCGGACAGCTGCAGCGCTTTTCACCGTTTGTTCCGCTCGCGGGCGCGAACACGCGCTTTCAGCCGATCTGGGTGGGCGATGTCGCACAGGCCTTCGTGAATGCGCTGTCCCGGCCCGAGACGGTCGGCAAGGTGTATGAGCTGGGCGGGCCGCAGGTGCTGCGCCTGCGCGAAATCGTAGGGCTGGCGGGACGGCTCAAGGGTTGCCGCCGACCGGTCATCGATCTGCCCGACGCGCTGGGGCGACTGCAGGCCATGCTGCTGTCGGCCCTGCCGGGACCCACCTTGATGTCGCCCGACAATCTCGACTCCATGAAAATCGACAATGTCGCCGAGGGCCCGATCGCGGCCGAACTGGGCATCACGCCGATGTCAATCGAGGCGGGCATGACCGACCCGGAGGCGATACGCCAGCGACGACGGGATTCCGAGCGTGCCCACGCCCGCCGATCCGCCCAGGCCGAGCGCTGATGAAGGTCTACCGGGTCGGCGGCTCCGTGCGCGACGAGCTGCTGGGCCTGCCCGTGCAGGACCGTGACTGGGTGGTGGTGGGAACCACCCCCGAGCAGATGGCCGCACAAGGCTTCAAGCCGGTCGGACGCGATTTCCCGGTCTTCCTTCACCCACAGTCCCATGAGGAGTACGCGCTCGCTCGCACAGAACGTAAGGCAGGGCGCGGCTATCGTGGTTTTGTCGTGCACTGCGCCCCGGAAGTCACACTGGAGGACGATCTGCGGCGACGCGACCTGACCATCAATGCAATGGCCCGGGACGCCTCCGGTCAGCTGATCGATCCGTGGGGTGGCCAGGAAGATCTGCGTCGCCGGATACTCCGGCATGTGAGCGAGGCCTTTGCCGAGGATCCTGTACGCATCCTCCGGACGGCGCGGTTTGCGGCGCGGTTTGAGGATTTTGAAGTGGCCCCCTCAACCCAGGCCTTGATGCACGCCATGGTGCAGGCCGGGGAAGTCGATGCCCTGATCGCAGAGCGCGTCTGGCAAGAGATCGCCACCGGATTGATGGAGCGGGCGCCCGAACGGATGTTCAGAGTGCTCATCGATTGCGGGGCATTGCCGCGGCTCTTGCCCGAATTGTCCCGCGCCTGGGACGAGCTACCCCGATCCGCGCTGATTCGAGCCTGTAGCGATGCCGGGCTGGGGCTTTACGAACGCTACGCAAGCCTGACCTTGCAGATCAACGAGACGACCGGTCCCACTTCACTCGATACGGCTTGCAGCGACCGACTCCGGGTACCCGTCCCATGCCGTGACTTCGCGCGCCTGGCGGTGCTGATGTGGCCCCACTTGCGCGACTGGTCCGAACTGCAGGCGCAGCAGCGGCTGGCTGCGTTCGAGGCAGGCGACGCTTTGCGCCGACCCGAACGCGCGCTCGGCCTGGCCCAATGGGCCCGCGCGGCTGCCCAGATTCTGGACCCCAGGGCTGCGCCGTCTGTCGCCCTCGGATTTGAGCGCGATCTTGCCGCAGCGCGTGGCATCGACGCCGGGCACATCGCCCAGGCGGTCAGCGCCGGCGCCGCGACGGCGACCCCGCACCAGCGCAGCAGCCAGATCGCGGCCGCCGTCCGCGCAGCCCGGATCGGAGCGCTCGAGCGCTCGGGGTCGCAGAGCGCCGCGCCGTGACCGATCGTTCAACCCGGTTCAATCCCGCCCCTGGAGCCCCGCCCCCATGAAAGCCCTGCTCTGCAAGAAACACGGCCTGCCCGACACTCTGGTCCTCGAGGAAGTCCCAGACCCCGTTCCCGCGGCCGGAGAAGTATTGATCGACATCCGCGCAGCCGGCGTGAATTTCCCGGACGTGCTGATCATTCAAAATCTCTACCAGGCCAAGCCGCCACTGCCTTTTGCCCCGGGGGCCGAACTCGCCGGAGTGGTGAGCGCGGTGGGCCCTGGGGTGACCGATCGAAAGGTCGGTGACCGGGTGATCGGCTCGTCGACCTGGGGTGCATTCGCCGAGCGCATCGCTTTGCCGGTGGCGCGGACGCTGCCGATGCCCGACACCCTCGACTTTGATCGAGCGGCCGCGTTCGTGCTGACTTACGGGACCTCCTATCACGCGCTGATCGACCGGGCCGCGCTGCGGGCCGGCGAAACCGTGCTTGTGCTCGGAGCAGCGGGCGGTGTGGGCCTGGCTGCGATCCAGATCGCCAAGGCGGCGGGCGCCCGCGTGATCGCTGCGGCGTCGAGCGCGGAGAAACTGGCCGTCTGCGCTGACCATGGAGCGGACGGACTGATCAACTACGCCACAGAGGATTTGCGCGAGCGGATTGCTGCGCTCACCGAGGGCCGGGGGCCCGAGGTGATCTACGACCCGGTGGGAGGCCAATACGCCGAACCTGCCTTCCGTTCGATCGGCTGGCGCGGGCGCTACCTGGTGGTCGGCTTTGCCAATGGGGAGATCCCCCGTCTGCCGCTCAATCTTGCCCTGCTAAAGGGGGCGTCGGTCGTGGGCGTGTTCTGGGGGCGCTACATGCAGAGCGAACCCGGGAACTTTGCCAAAGACATCGCCGCCCTGTTTGGCTGGATGGCCGAAGGCCGCATCAATCCGCACATCTGCGCGCGTTATCGGCTCGCCGAGGGGGCTCGTGCGCTTGAAGACCTGATGAACCGGCGCGTGACCGGCAAGGTGGTGATCCAGCCCTGAGCGATGCGCGCACAGCAGGGGCAGTTGTTTCAGATCAGATGCGCAATGACGGCGGCAAGCGCGGACAGGAGCAGCGTCGAGCCGAGCGGCATCGGCCACTCACGGCCGCGCAGCTGGATGCTGAAATCTCCAGGCAGGCGGCCGAATCCGAATCTGGACAGAAGGCGCGACAGCCCGGAAAAGAGCACGAGCGCGAGCACCGTGGTGATCAGCCATTTGATCATGATGCGCTCATGTTACCCGGCTGAGCACACCCTGGAGCGGGGGCAACACAGGCCATCCACCGAACCGGGAGCTCGGTGCAATGGCTGAAGAGGGGTCCGACACCGGCGCTCGCCCAGGCCGCGCCCAACGCTGGCCCGAGCGCGCGGCGCGTGGCCTGATCGGCGCCGTTCAAGCGCGGCTCGATGCCGGCGGTCCGGTGGTCCGCGGCATGCTCTGGCTGATCGCGGCCGGGGTCATCCTGACGCTCCTCAATGCGGTCCTGCGCAGCATTGCCCAGCACGTCGACCCCTTGCAGACGATGTTCGTGCGCTATTTGGCCGGTTTCCTGGTGATGCTCCCGCTGGCGCTTCGCGGCGGGCTCGACCGCTACCGCACGCAGCGCCTAGGCAACCATATGATGCGCGCCTCGGTTCATGTGGTGGGCCTGGCCCTGTGGTTCAGCGCTCTCCCCCATGTGATGCTCGCCGACATCACCGCGATCGGCTTCACAGGCCCCATTTTCCTGATGCTTGGAGCGGCCCTCTTCCTCGGAGAGAAAATGGTGGCGGCGCGCTGGGTGGCCGCCGGGATCGGCTTTGCCG
>JBIKVK010000349.1:0-3350 GCA_044356835.1 Burkholderiaceae bacterium | reverse complement strand
CCGTCGATTTCCTGAAGGCAAACGGTTGGTGAGGTCAGGCCCTGATCTACAAGGGGCTGGAAGCACTTGCACGCAATAGGCGCATTTCTGCTCGGCGGTGTGTCTGGGGAATTTTTCCGATCGACTTGGGCCGTGTTGGTCTTGAGTTTTGGTTCGGCAAGAGCCGCTCGGGTCCCGGCGACCCGCGAACACAGATCGCCGCTGAATGCGCTACTGCTTCGCCCTCACTCGCCCGCGCTCCTGAATATGCCGGGCACGAACCGATCGAATTCCGCAGGGTCGATGGACTTGCTGGCCTTCAACTGCATCCGGCTCAGGATCTCCGCGCAATCGAAGGCCTTGTTTTGACCCAGGAATCGGTCCTTCATGTCGTTCCAGCTGTCGGGAGCGAGGAGATCTGGGTAGTCCTTGCGGGCCTGGGCAAAGAGCGCAAAGCCGATCACGCGCAGCGCCGGGATGGAATTGCTGCCGTCCCCAAATACCTTTTCGGAACTGAGCCGGGCGAAGACGGCCGACTGGGCGAACATGAAGTGGGCCATGGCCCGCGGGTCGTTCGGGTCGACTCCCGCGAGCACCGCCTGTTCGCGCAGCATCGTGGCGAACGAATCGCTGATCTCGATCTGAGGCCAATCAGCGATCCGGACTGCCTTGTCCGGGTCTTTGAACAGGCCGGGCACGATCCGGCTGAACTGGGTTTCAAGGTCGACGATCTGTTGTTCATTCAAACGGATCTGCACGCCCCTGAGGGCAACGTTGAACCATCCGTCGGTTGTCTCGTTGCCCGTGAAGATTTTTTGGGTCAGGAGCGCAGTGGGCGATGGGCGTCCGGCTTGAAAGGCCGAGCTCAGGAGAGGGAAGCCTTGCAGTAGACCCGGTCCCCGGTCGCCTATCTTGTTTGTGACGAGCTGAACATGGTTGGAGCCTTCAACGGGGTAATAGTGATCCCCTTGCTCACCATAGCGCTGATCTGGGGGCAAGAAGAAGAAACTGCCCCCGATCAGGTCGGGTGTGGGCCCTTGGCCCGTCACCTTCGCGAACTGGTCTGCGGTCATGGCCGCAATGCTCCCTGTGCGGTCGAGCTCAAAGTAGTACGGCATGTCTACGGTCTGACCATCCGGGCGTGTGTATTCGAGGTAGAGACCGTCCAACAAGGTTGCGATCGGTTTCAGTTCCGGGAGTTGAACCATTCGCGCCCTCAAGGCTGCAACCGCTTCTTGATCCGCAGTCGAGTATTTCGAAGGGTCCCTCTCGACCGCGTGCAGGCAGGTACTCACCAGACTCAGCTCCTCACGCAGGCGTTGTTGGGCTTCCTGGGGTGATTCGCCGGCGGTCGGCTGCATCACGGCCAGGACGATGGGGACAAGGAGCTCATTGTGGCCCAGTGCGATAACTCTCAACAGGCCGGGAACCAGCGGAGCCACCAGCCGACGGATTTCAGGATCCGCCAGAAACAGCGGGCTGCGCACCAGGACATCCTCCAGGGGGCGAGCAAGCGCAACGAGGCCGTTTTCCTGCACGATGAAACGAAGGGCGTCTCGCATCAGACCGACCTTGAGCGCGGCATACCGGTCATCAATCGAGGCAATCGTTGTGAGCGGGCTGCCGCTGGGCGTACGATCGAAGGTATTCATCGTCTTGACCAAGGCTGCCTGACGATCGCCGGGCGACCTTTTGCGGTCGAGCTCTTCTCTCAAGCCGTCATAGTCGATCCTGATGCTCGCGTCATCGAGTTTCGCCCCTGCGAAATCGACGCCCTGCATCATGACGTTATGGTAGGGCTGCACCGTCACCGTGAAATCCGAGCCAGAAAGATCGGCCCCTTGAAAAGAGACTTGGTTGAGCACTCCGTTGAACACACATCCCACCAACTGGGCGCCTTCCATCTCCTCGCTCGTAATGCTTGTGAACGAAGACAGGGCGGCCTTACGGACAGCCGTTCGGTCGAACGAGGAACCCTCGATCCGGGCACCGTAGAGATCGGCGGTTTGGGCCGCCACGTTCGAAAACTTAGATCTGTAACTGGATTCAGGAATATCGATCTGAACCGCCTTGTGCTCCCTCGCCTGGCTCGCCATCTTGGCGATATGGCCTACAAACAAGGCCGCTTCCTCGGCCAATTTTTCGAATTCAGCTCTGGGATTGAACCGCCGCTGCCGCGCCGGCGCCTCAGGGTTGGCAGCCTGCCGAATCTTCTCTTGCAACTTTTTGGCGCGGTCTGCGAGAAACGTCTCGGGATGGTCGGTCTGGAGTCGATCCAGGTAATCGTTCATGCCCTCCGGGGTCTCGGGGACCTCCACTTCGATGTCGTCGCCGTCGAGCTCCAGCACGATCGTTTGCTCAGGGTCGATCCGGCGAAGCTCGGCGCAGAACCCTTCACCGCTTTCAAGGGTGGGTAGCTCCTGGGCAACCCGGTTGGCAAGGGCTTGCGCCACCGCCTTCGACTCGCTCGGCTGCAGTGCCAGCATCAGCGTTGCAAAGTCCTTCAGTCCGCTCAGCCGCCGGGGGTCAAGCCCGGATTGCTTGAGATCGTCCCCGAGGGGCAGGGTCACGGCGGCAAAGGCGAACTCGGCCTTTTCCTCGGCGCTGGCCTCGCGCCCACTAAAGGCCTCCCGGGCGAACAAAACCAGGCGGGTCGTGGCGGGACGGCGCTCCGGATGGTCTTCTACGACGATCCGCGCCAGATCCGAGGCACTGAGCGGTGGTTGCACCGCGCGCAGACTCGCCGCCGCGGCCCGATAGTTCCCGCGCCGAAGCTCGGTCAGAGCATGTTGTGTGTGAACCTGTGCCTCAGCCCTGAGGTCAGCCTCAGTCCGTGCGGCTGCGACGGGCTTCGGGGCTTGACCCACCTGCTGCGCCTGCGCCTTCGCCTGGGGTTGGGCCATCTGCGGCGACGGCTGGCTTTGGGGCTTGACGGGCTGCGGGGCTTGAACGACCTGCTTCGCCTGCGCCTGCGCCTGGGGTAGGGCCATCTGCGGCGACGGCTGGCTCGGAGGGGCGAGTTCGAAGTCGCCGCTGTCCAGCTGTGCGTTCTCTTTCACCCGCGCCTGGAGAAGCCGGTCGTCTTGCTTTGCGGATATCCCCGCCGCCGACTCCAGGTCACGTACGAGTTTCACGAAACTGTGCGTGCCCAGCCGGTCGCCTTTCTTGGCCGTGTAGCTTGCCAAGGCCTTCTCTACGGCCTCCCGATTGACTCCGGGATGATCGCGGAAACCCTGCTCCACCAGGCTTTTGATGAAGTCCACCGCGGCTCTGGTTGACGCATCGGCGCTGGTCGACCAACGCGTGCCCAGGCGTAAGGCCCCCTCTTTTGCCGTCGTGATCTTGAGGTAGCCGCGCTTGACCTGACCCGA
>JBIKVK010000348.1:0-3351 GCA_044356835.1 Burkholderiaceae bacterium | reverse complement strand
TTCTTCATCTGTAGAACCCCTCGCAACGAGAAAATTCTACTTCTCAACCCGACTAACCTGAGGGAGGATTACCCATACGCGCCCAGCAGACCGTTCATGTGCACGGCATCGACCCACTGAATCCGCGGGATGGATGAGGAATCGGGGAGGCACGGTCGCGGCCCCAGGCCCCGCCGGGTGCGTGACGTCCAAGGGTCGATCTGTGGAAAAAGCCTCTGAAATCGTGCATAGTCGGGCGGCCGCGCCTCTGGTGCAGGCATCCCTGGTCATCACCTACCAAAGTCCGGCTCGCGACATCGAGCCCCCTGGATCAGAAGGCGTGCGAGCAGACGAGATCGTGGGACCGTCCGAGGCCGATGCGGGGACCCACACTGGGTCGGCGCTGTTTTGACCCCAGACCGAAGCGCCGCATCCACAGCGCTAATCCAACAACAAGGAGGAAACAGATCATGATCGAACTTACTCATTCGGACCTCAGCCATCGCTTCGAACCCACCCGCCGGGCGCTCGTGCGCGCGCTCGCACTCGCCGCAGCGGGCGCGGCCGGCCTGATGACCGCTCCCGCCCTATCCGCCCAGACGCTGGCGTGGCCCACTCAGCCAGTGAAGATCATCGTGCCCTTCGGCCCCGGCGGTGGCGTGGACATCGTCGCTCGAACGATCGGCGACGAATGGACCCGTCAGACGGGGCACAAGGTGATCGTCGAGAACCGGGCCGGGGCGGGCGGTAACATCGGGTCAGCCAGCGTGGCCAAATCGGCGCCAGACGGCTATACGCTTCTCCTGGCATCAAACTCCAACAGTTACAACGACTTCCTGTACTCAAGCGCGGGGTACAACCCGGCGAATGATCTGTCGCCGGTGCTTCAAATCGGTCGGGTACCTACGGTGCTCGTGGTTGCGGCCGGCTCGCCCTTCAAGTCGGTGCAGGACGTGATCGCCGCGGGAAAGGCGGACCCTGGAAAGCTCAACTTCGCTCATTTCGGATTCGGCAGTTCCGGCCATCTGCTTTACGAATTATTCATTCGCAGAGCGGGGATCAGCGCAAACCATGTGCCCTACAAAGGCAATGAGCTCTACACCGACATGCTCGCGGGCCGCACAGATCTGGTCTTCAACAACCAACTGGGCGTGATGTCTTACATACGTGCGGGCCAGATGCGGGTTCTCGGGGTGGCGAGTGGGCAACGCTCGGCCTTACTGCCCGATGTGCCGACGATCTCGGAGCAGGGGCTCGCAGGCTTCCAGGCCGACGTTTGGTGGGGTGTCATGACGCGCGCTGGCACACCAGAGCCCGTGCTCCAAAGGATCAACCAGTTGGTGAACGAGGTCCTGCGATCGCCCGAGGTGATCAAACGGCTTGAGGCTCAGGGCGCATCGGTGGTCGGTGGCAGCGCTGCCCAGTTCGCCCGGTTTTTCAGCGCCGAGCGGGCGACCTGGCAAAAGGTCATCGCCGACGCAAAGATCAAGATCGACTGACTGAAGGCCCGCCATGGCGCGCGCCCGGCACGCGGGGGCTGAGCAGGCCCTAACCGACCTTGCGTCGATTCGCCAGAGTCTCGACTCCGGCGAATCGACTGTGGCGGAGATCGTTGAATCTTGTTTGTCGAGGATCCGGAACGGGAACCGCTTCTGGCACGCACTGCTGCCGGTCGATGAGGAGGCCCTGAGGCAGGAAGCTGCGTTCACCGATCGCCGGCGAGCTTCGGGCGAACGCAGGGGCGCGCTTGATGGTCTGCCCATCGTACTCAAGGACCTCATCGAGATCGAGGGCGCGGTCAGCACCAACGGTTCGCTCACGCGGGCAGGCCGCCTCAGCTCTCGGACCGCTGCAGTGGTCGAGCGTTTGCGCGCAGCAGGCGCGATCATCGTGGGCAAGGCACACATGGTCGAGTTCGCCTACGGTGGCTGGGGCACCAATCGCGGGATGGGCGCGCCCCGCAATCCCTGCGACCCGAGGGTCCATCGCTCGCCGGGCGGATCCTCGAGCGGCTCGGGTGTGGCCGTGGCCTCGGGCATGGTGCCGGCGAGCCTCGGATCAGACACGGGAGGGTCGATCAGAATACCGGCAGCGCTCCAGGGCTTGACGGGCTTTAAGCCCACCGTCGGTCTGATCAGCTTGTTCGGTTGCCTCCCCTTGTCGGCAAATTTCGACTCGATCGGACCGATCGCAGGCAGCGTCAATGACTGCGCCTGGATCGCCGCAGCACTGGTCGGACACGATCCGCGCGACCCGCTATCTCGACCGATGCTCGAATCGCAGGATCTCGTCCGGGCCTTGGACGAGTGCGCCGATCTGCGGGGGCGTCGTGTCATCGTGAGCCCTGAGGTGGCCTGGCCGGTGGCCGTCCAACCCGCTGTGGGGCGTGGCCTGAACGACGTCGTCGAAGCCCTAGCAGCACTGGGAGTCACGATCGACCGGAGGGATCCGCCCTTCGACTGGCATGAGCTCCTCCAACACAATGGACGCGCCATCGGCTTCGAGGTCTGGCAAACCCACGGATGCGCTGCGCTCGATGAGAGTCTCCCGATCGACCCCGGGGTGCGACTGCGAATGCTTCGCGCGCAAACGATCAGCCGCGCACATTACCGCGAGGCGATGGACCATGCGGCCAGGACAGCCGAGCGATGGGCCGAGTGGATGCGGGGCGCGGATGCCTGGCTGATGCCGGGCTCTCCGATCAGCGCGCCCCCCATTGACCAAGTTGACGAGGCAGACCCTATTCTTTCCACCTTCACGCGCGTCGCTAACCACCTCGGCGGCTGTGCGCTCTCGTTGCCGTCGGGGATCGACGCTCAGGGCCTTCCGGTCGGTGTGCAGCTGGTAGCCCCAGCAGGCGGCGATGTTGAATTGATCCGGCTGGGCGCGGCGCTCCAGAGGGTCACCGACTGGCATCGACTCAAGCCCGCGCAGCTGCCATCACGCGATAGGGCCGGCCAGGAAATGCGCTGACCCCAATCAACTGGTCGCCATGCCCGACTCTTTAACCACCCGGCTGAACGTCTCAAGCTCAACGCGAATCCGCTGCGCGAACTCTTTCGGGGTACTTCCGACCAGTTCAAACGAACCTTGACGCAGCCGCTGGCGCGACTCCTCACTGGTAAGCACCTGGATGGTTGCGCGATGAATTGCATCGAGCACGGGAGCAGGGACAGCGGCCGGTGCATGCAACCCGTACCAGGAGGCAAAGTCAAACCCAGGCAGTGTTTCGCTGATCGCCGGAAGATCCGAAAAGAGATCCGAGCGCTGAAGGGATGAGGCCGCAATGACTCGAACCTTCCCGGACTTGACGAAAGACAGCGTTCCCAAATAGTTCAAGAACGAATAATCCAGACGGCCACCGGCCATATC
>JBIKVK010000347.1:0-3368 GCA_044356835.1 Burkholderiaceae bacterium | reverse complement strand
GATGCGCGCTCAGTGCGCTGACGGTTCTGGGGCTGATGGCCTCATCCCCTGCCACAGCGCAGGATTACCCCAACAAGCCCATCCAGTGGGTCGTGCCGTTTGCCACAGGCGGACCGTCGGACGTGCTGAGCCGGTTGATTGCGGCCCGCCTGGCGGAGGGGCTCGGCAAGCCCGTGGTGGTGCAGAACAAGGCGGGAGCCGCAGGCATCATCGGGAGCGAATTTGTCGCGCGCTCGCCTGCGGACGGGTACACCATCATGCTGGTGACCAACAGCACGCATGCGGTGAACCCCAGCCTGTTTCCCAACATCCCGATCGATGTGGTGAAGGACTTCGCCCCGATCACGCTGCTGGCCACCAATTCCTTGCTTTTGGTGGTGCACCCGTCGCTACCGGTTCAATCGGTCAGCGAATTCATCGCACACGCCAAACGCATGTCCGGCAAGCTGAGCTATGCATCGCCCTCGCAGGGCACGTCGGCTCACATCGCGATGGAATGGCTGAAGCTGCGCGCCGGCCTCGATATCGTGCATGTGCCCTACCGAGGCTCAGCCCCGGCCAAGATCGATCTGATCGCCGGTCAGGTTCAGGTCGCCTTCGACAATTTTCCGAACATTCTCGGGGACGTTCGCGCCGGCCGGCTGAGGGCGCTCGCGCAGGTCGGGTCGACCCGGGACCCGCGTGCCACGGACATCCCGACGATGGTCGAACTGGGCATGAACGACTTTGTGATCGAGGCCTGGCTGGGCGTGATGGCTCCCGCCGGTACACCGGCAGCGATCACCGAGCGCTTGGGTCTTGAAATCAACCGCATCATGAAGCTCCCGGACATCGCGCAGCGCATGACCGACCTCGGACTCAACGCGGTCGGGACGACACCGGCGGCCTTCGCCGCGCGGCAAAAGGCCGATGTCGAGCTGTGGACCCGCATGGTGCGGATGACTGGCGTGAAAGCGGAGTAATCGGATGGATTTCGATCTCAAGATCGTGGGCGGGGACATCATCGACGGAACGGGCGCCCCCCGCTACCGAGGTGACGTCGGTATCAAGAACGGCCGGATCACCGCGCTGGGTCAGGTTGACGGCACTGCGGCCCGAACCATCGATGCCGGCGGCATGGCCGTTTGTCCGGGCTTCGTGGATGTGCATACCCACTACGACGCGCAAGTGCTGTGGGATCCGGTCATGACGGTGTCGCCCTGGCATGGCGTCACCTCGGCGGTGCTGGGCAATTGCGGCTTTGGCATTGCGCCGACGCGTCCCGAGCATCGCGATCTGATCCTGCGTACGCTGGAGAGGGTGGAGGGCATGACACTGTCCGCGCTGCAGACCGGGATCGGCGCGCAGTGGCCGTTCGTCAGTTTCCCCGAGTACATGGATGCGCTGGATCGTCGCGGCGTCGCGATCAACGTGGCGGTGCTGGCCGGCCACACACCGATCCGGCTGTTCGTGATGGGGGCGGAGGCGGTCGAACGCGCCGCGCGACCCGATGAAATCGCTGCAATGAAGACGCTGGTGCGCGGTGCGATCGACGCGGGCGCGATCGGCTTCGGGACGTCGGTCAGCCCGATTCACCTCGGCTTCGACAACAAGCCGGTGCCCTCCCGCCTTGCCACGTTCGACGAAATTATGGCGCTCTGCGCGGCGCTGGGCGAGGCCGGCAAGGGCATCATCCACTACAACGTCGGCCGGGTGCCTCACTTTGAGGAGTACGAGCAGCTGGTGCGTTCGACCGGTCGGCCGCTCTGCTGGACTGCACTCCTGGCGGGCGGCATGCGGCCGGGCGAGCACCTGCAATATCTGGAACGATCGCACGAGCTCCTTGCCGCAGGACTGCCGATCCATCCCCAGGGGGCAGCCCGACCGATCACGCTCGAGTTCGACTTCCGCATGCCGACGGTTTTTGACACCTGGAACAACTTCGCACCGGTGCGCGTTGCGAAGAACGATGCCGAGCGGCTTGCGGTCTATGCCGATTCCGCGTTTCGCCAGCGCTTCAAGGACGAAGTGGCCGGCCGGGGCAGCAATCCGCAGCACTTCGCGGCCGGGCAGCGCGAGCACGACATGAACGTGGGCTACTGGCGGCAAACGGCGGTGTCGTTCTGCCCCACGGACCCGTCCCTCGAGGAGCGGCTCGTCTACGACATCGCGGCCGAGCGGGGCATCGATCCCATTGATCTCGCATTCGACCTGGTCGGGCAAAGCCAGCTACAGGCGCGGTTCCGGATGCCACGGGCCAATTCCAATGATGCCGAGGTCGCCGACATCATGTCGGACCCTGCGGTCGTGCTCGGCCTGGGCGATGGCGGGGCCCACGTGAGCCAGTTGTGCGATGCCTGCTGGACCACCTATACGCTGGGCTACTGGGTGCGCGAGCGCGGGGTGCTGTCGCTCGAGCAGGCGGTGCATCGTATGACTGCGCAGCCGGCGGCGGTCTACGGCATCACCGATCGGGGCACACTCGCGCTCGGCCAGGCCGGCGATGTCGTGGTGTTCGACCCGGCCACCGTGATGTCCGGTCCGCTCGAGCGGGTTGCGGATCTCCCGGGCGGCGCCGAACGTCTGGTGTCGCGGCCGCGCGGGATCGCAGCGGTGGTGGTCAATGGCGTCCCGCTTCCGGCGGCAGGCATGCAGCCGCCTGAGGTGATGCCGGGCAAGGTGCTGAGATCGGGGCGGGCGTCAAGCTAGTTGTCGCCTGAGTCTGCCCTGCTTCATATCGAGCCTTGAGAAGGGCATCGAGCAAAACGGATTCTTCGCGCTCGATACGATCCGCCTCGGCCTTGACGCCAGGGCGCTTCATCATCGCTTTGACAAGTTGGTCATGGGTCTTCATTTTTGATCTCGGAATTTATGTTCGTAAATTTCCGAATCAAGCCAGCAGGCTCTTGAGATCTTTCAGCATCAGGAACAGATGGTACGGATCAGTTGGGCTGGGCTCAAACTCCCACGACTCGTACCACCGCCGCGCCACATCGTCCTTGGCATGCACGAGCAGGCAGCGGATACCGGCAATGTCGGCAGCCTGTGCGGTGCGCAGAAGCGCGTCCTTGAGCAAGGCCTTCCCGAGGCTTTTGCCCTGATGCTCCTCGTCTACCGCAAGCCGAGCCAAAATCATGACTGGCACCGGGTGACGCGCCTGACCCTTCATGACTCTAGACGGAGCGGTCTGCGGATCGACACTGCCGACGACCAGGCTGTAGAAGGCGACCACCACGTCGCCTTGGCAGCAGACGTAGGTCTGTGCACTGTTGGCCTTTTGGTTGACGAGCGCGTAGCGCTGCAGAAACTGGTTCAGCGCGGCCTGACCGCAATCGAAACCATCCACCTGATCCGTTGCTGCAAGCTTGCGAACGGGTATGTAACCATGA
>JBIKVK010000087.1:0-12033 GCA_044356835.1 Burkholderiaceae bacterium | reverse complement strand
CCTGACGAATCGAGGGTTCCGGGTCGAACAGCGGGGCAGCGATTGGCGGATCGATTCACGATCTGGAGGAGCCATGCTCGGGTATTTGCTCGATGAGGCTGCCCGGGTGGCGGCCGAGGTACGGTTCGATGCACGAGCGGACATCCTTGCGTGGCATCAGGCCCGGCAGGCCCAGATCGAACAAGGCCGGCTCTCCTACACGGTCGGTCATCAGGACCTGCTCGCCCTGCCCTGATGGCCGGCACCGGCCTGGCTCCCGCGAGGGTCTCGGGTCAAACGTGTATCATCAATTGAAACATTTTGTGACATTTTGCCGATGGAAATCCTGATTCTTCTTGCCCTCATCCTGCTCAACGGACTCTTCGCGATGTCCGAAATTGCGCTGGTGACCGCCCGCAAGGCGCGGCTGCAGAAACTGATCGATGACGGAGACTCGGCTGCGGCCGCGGCCTTGAAGCTTGGAGAGGATCCAACGCGCTTCCTGTCGACCATCCAGATCGGCATTACCTCGATCGGGGTGATGAGCGGGATTGTCGGCGAGTCCGCACTGGCCGATCCGATGGCGGTTTGGCTGCAGCGCCTGGGCATGGAGGGCTCGGCTGCGTCGCTCCTGTCAACCGCGGTGGTCGTGATCGTCATCACCTACCTTTCGATCGTGATTGGCGAGCTGGTCCCCAAGCGGATTGGGCAGACCTATCCAGAGACGCTGGCCCGATTTGCCGCCCGACCGATCCATTTGCTGGCGGTCGCGACCAAGCCCTTCGTGTTGTTGCTCTCGGGGTCCACCCAGTTGCTGCTCCGCTTGTTCGGTGTGCGCGAGCAGGCCAACTCCGCCGTGACTGAAGAGGAAATTCACGCGATGCTCGAGGAGGGGACTTCGGCCGGTGTGATCGAGTCTCAGGAGCACACCATGCTCCGCAACGTGTTCCGGCTCGACGATCGCCAGATCGGTTCGCTGATGGTGCCGCGGTCCGATGTCGTGATCGTCGATATCAATCTTCCGTTTCAGGACAATCTGGAGCTGATCGAATCCAGCCACCATGGCCGCTTCCCCGTGGTGCGAGGCGGGCTCGATGACTTGGTAGGTGTCCTGGATGCAAGGCGCTTTCTTGCAACGCTGGTGCGTGACCCGGGGCTCCGGGAGCTGAAGACCGAGGACCTGTTGCAGCCGCTCTTCGTCCCCGAGACCCTCACGGGCATGGAACTGCTCGAGAACTTCAGGACCTTGAACTCCGAGATGGCCTTCATCATCGATGAATACGGGGAGGTTCAGGGCATCGTGACCCTGCACGATCTGATCGAGGCGATCACTGGAGAGTTCACGCCGCGCGATGCGGGTTCGTCGTGGGCGGTTCGGCGCGACGATGGCAGTTGGCTGCTGGACGGCCATATTCCGATCCCGGAATTGAAGGACAGGCTCGATTTGCGGGCTGTGCCTGAAGAAGAGAAGGGCCGCTACCACACACTGTCAGGCATGATCATGCTGCTGACCGGCCGTTTGCCCTCGGAGGCCGACAAGGTCTCCTGGGAGTCCTGGTCTTTCGAGATCGTCGACATGGACGGGCGAACCATCGACAAGGTGCTGGCGGTTCCGCTGCCTCCCCCGGAGGCGGAAGGTTCGGACCCGGCTCCGGTCTCGGGCGCCTGATCTCCGATACGGTTCGGCGTCAAACGGTGATGGAAACGACCGCGGCCGGCTTGCATCGGCGCTGCGCTTCCCCTATAGTTTTTGGATGAACCAACGATCCATCTTCGTTGCTGCCCTTGCCGTACCAGCGAGCCTACCGGCTACGCCTGCGGGTCTGCTGCGTCCGCTGCTGGCGCATGACCTGCTACTGCGCCCCGCGCGCTGATATCCCCACCCCCCCACAATTCGTTGACGCAAGCTCCCCGATCCCGCGGGGGCAGACCCAGGAGTGTCCACATCATGGCTGAACGATTGATCATATTCGATACCACCTTGCGTGACGGCGAGCAGAGCCCGGGTGCCTCGATGACCCGTGAGGAAAAGCTGCGTATCGCGCGCCAGCTGGAAAAGCTGCGCGTTGATGTCATCGAGGCCGGCTTTGCGGCGTCTTCCAATGGTGACTTCGAGGCGGTGAAGGCGATCGCGGACACGATTCGTGATTCCACGGTGTGCTCGCTCTCGCGCGCCAACGACCGCGACATCGCGCGTGCAGCCGAGGCGCTGAAGGGTGCGAAATCGGCCCGGATACACACCTTTATAGCGACCTCGGCGCTGCACATGGAAAAGAAGCTGCGCATGACCCCCGACCAGGTCTTCGAACAGGCGCGGCTCGCAGTGCGGTATGCCCGCAAGTTCACCGACAACGTCGAGTTTTCGCCCGAGGACGGCAGCCGGTCCGACATCGACTTTCTCTGCCGTGTCCTTGAGGCAGTGATCGCCGAAGGGGCGACCACGATCAATATTGCGGATACGGTCGGCTACGCGGTGCCCGAGCGCTTTGGTCAGCTGGTTCGAACCTTGCGCGAGCGTGTGCCGAACAGTGACAAGGCCGTCTGGTCGGTACATTGCCATAACGATCTGGGCATGGCGGTCGCCAATTCGCTCGCGGGTGTCACGATAGGTGGTGCGCGTCAGGTCGAATGCACGATCAATGGTTTGGGCGAGCGGGCCGGCAATACCTCCCTTGAAGAGGTGGTGATGGCGGTCAAGACCCGCCGCGACTTCTTCGGTCTGGAGGTCGGAATCGACACGACGCAAATCGTGCCGGCATCCAAGCTGGTCTCGGGCATCACCGGATTCCCGGTCCAGCCCAACAAGGCAGTGGTGGGCGCCAACGCTTTTGCCCACGCATCAGGCATTCATCAGGACGGCGTGCTCAAGCAGCGAGACACCTACGAGATCATGCGGGCCGAGGATGTGGGCTGGACGGCGAACAAGATCGTTCTGGGCAAGCTGTCTGGGCGCAATGCCTTCAAGCAGCGAGTCCAGGAACTGGGCATTCCGGTGGAGTCCGAGACCGAGCTCAATGCGGCCTTCATGCGCTTCAAAGATCTCGCCGACCGCAAGAGCGAGATCTTTGACGAGGACATCCAGGCGCTTTTTTCCGACGAGTCGGCAACGCCCGAGGCCGAGCATTTCAAGCTGGTGTCACTCGCTCAGGCGTCGGAGACCGGCGAGCGTCCGCATGCCGAGGTGACGCTGTCAATCGCGGGTCGCGAGTCGCGACAACGCGCAGACGGCAACGGCCCGGTGGATGCCACTCTGAAAGCCATTGAGGCCCAGGTGAGTTCGGGATCGGAGCTGCTCCTCTACTCGGTCAATGCGATCACCACGGGGACGGAGTCTCAGGGGGAAGTCACCGTACGTCTGTCCAAAGGGGGACGGATCGTCAACGGCGTGGGAGCCGACCCCGACATTATCGTGGCCTCGGCCAAGGCCTATATCAACGCGCTCAACAAGCTGCACAGCAATACCGAGCGGGTGAATCCTCAGGCGATCTGATTGGTACGTGGGGCCGGATCGGCGCGCGGCTCGCCGATCCTGTCTTGACCTGACATAACAGGTTCACCTAAGATCGGGCGGCCTTCCCAGGGGGACCGCCCGATGTCTGCAACTGCCCGACTTCTTCGCCACGGTGACGTGGCTGTCATCGAACTCGATAATCCGCCGGTCAACGCGCTCGCTCACGGCCTGCGCGTGGGTTTGGGCAAGTGCCTGGATGAGGCCATCGCCGACCCGACCCTCCAGGCGATCGTTCTGGCTGGGGCCGGGCGGCTCTTTTGCGGCGGAGCGGACTTGCGCGAGCTGGGGACCCCCGCAAACAGTCTGCCTCCGGCCTCGCGTGAGCTTCGAACCCGAATGGAGCGCTCGCCGAAGCCCATTGTCGCGGCCTTGCACGGCAGCGCTTTGGGGGGCGGCCTGGAAATGGCACTCGCCTGCCATTATCGGGTAGCCGCCCCCGGGACCCAGACAGGTCTGCCCGAAGTTCAGCGCGGCATCTTGCCAGGGGGCGGCGGGACTCAACGTCTGCCGCGCCTCATCGGTGTCGATGCCGCGCTCGCCACCATCGTCTGGGGTGAGACGTTTTCGACCCGCCGAGCACTCGAACTGGGCCTCATCGACCAACAGATCGAGGGCGATCTGCGTGATGGCGCGATTGCGTTTGCCCGGGCGAAGGCCAAGGCGGGTGGTCGGCATCCGGTGCTTGCCGATCAGGCTGTCTCGGTGCCGGATGCCGATGCCTATTTTGCCCATGTGCGCCAACAGATCGAGATCCGCAGTCGCGGCATGGTGGCACCGCTCGAGGCTCTGGAGTGCGTGCGAGCAGCCACGACCTTGCCGTTTGAACAGGGTCTCGATTTTGAGCGGGCCCGCTTTCAGGTGCTCATCGATGGGCCTCAGTCCAAGGCTTTGAGGCATCTCTTCTTTGCCGAGCGCGAGGCGGCGAGAATCCCGGGACTGGCCGAAAGCGTCCAGCCTCGCCCGATTCGCAGTATCGGCGTTGTGGGTGCGGGCACCATGGGTATTGGCATTGCCATGAGTGCGGCCAACGTCGGCATTTCGGTGGTGCAGGTCGAAATGAGCCAGGCCGGGCTGGAACGTGGGCGGTCCAACATGGCACGTCTGTACGCCGGTACCGTCGCCAAGGGGCGCCTGAAGCAGGAGGATGCCGATCGACGCATGGCCCTGGTGAACGGTACGCTCGACTTCTCCGCGCTCGCCGATGTGGACCTCGTGATCGAGGCGGTATTCGAGGAGATGCCCGTCAAGCAGGAGGTTTTCCGAAAGCTGGATGCGATCTGCAAGCCGGGTGCCATTTTGGCCAGCAACACCTCGCGCCTGGACATTGACCAGATTGCCAGCGTAACGCGCAGGCCCGCCGACGTGGTTGGCCTTCACTTCTTTGCGCCGGCCAATGTGATGAGGCTGCTCGAGGTGGTCCGCGGCAAGTTCAGCGCTGACGACGTGATCGCCACCTCGATGGCCATCGGTCGCACCCTCAAGAAGCTGCCGGTGCTCGTGGGCAACTGCGACGGGTTCGTCGGCAATCGAATGCTTTCCTGCTACACGCGTGAGGCTGGTTTTCTGCTGGAGGAGGGCGCGACGCCCAAGCAGGTTGACCAGGTGCTTTACCGTTTCGGCATGGCGATGGGCCCGTTCACGGTAGGCGATCTGTCCGGACTCGACATTGGCTGGGCTAACCGTAAACGGCTCGCACCCACCCGCCCGGCCCATTTGCGGTACAGCCGCGTCGCCGATGTCATCTGCGAGATGGGGCGCTTTGGCCAGAAAACCGGAGCGGGCTGGTATCGCTACGAATCGGCAAGCCGCACGCCGATCGAGGACCCCGAGGTTGAGACCATCATCCGCCGATGTGCGGCCGAGGCGGGGATTCGTCAGCGCGTGGTCACCGACGAAGAAATCGTCGAACGCACGATGTACGCGCTGATCAACGAGGGCGCGAAAATTCTCGAAGAGGGTATGGCGCTGCGTGCCTCGGATATCGATCTTGTGTATTGCAACGGCTATGGCTTTCCAACCTGGCGGGGCGGGCCGATGCATTTCGCTGCGACTGTCGGAATCGGCCGTGTCGCCGAGCGTGTCAAGCAGTTTCATGCCGAACAGGGCCCGTGGTGGACGCCCGCGCCATTACTGCTGCGCAAGGCGGCCGAAGGTGCGGGTTCGTTCGACTGATGGTCGCCTCCCGGCATCGCCTGCCCCTTCAACCGATCGTCCAACCGCAACGGAGTCTTGTCTGATGAACGAAGCCGTGATCGTTTCAACCGCCCGTACGCCGATAGGCAAGGCCCATCGCGGAGCCTTCAATGCGACCCATGGGTCCACGCTGGGCGCCCATGTGATTCAGCATGCGATAGGTCGGGCTGGCGTTGATCCGGGCGAGGTTGAGGAGGTGATCTTCGGGGTGGGTCGTGCAGAGGGAACGACCGGCGGCAATATTGCCCGGCAGAGTGCCATCCGCGCGGGACTGCCCGTGAGTTCGACCGGGTTGGTCGTCAGCCGGGCCTGCGGTTCGGGCTTGCAGGCGATCGCTGTCGCTGCGCAGCGGGTGATGGTCGATCGTGTACCGGTGCTTGTGGCAGGCGGCATGGAGTCGATCAGTTTGACTGTGAACGAGCACACGAATCAATACATGGCTCGGGAGCCCTGGCTGGTCGAACATCGGCCCTCGCTCTATCACACCATGATCCAGACTGCGGAGACGGTGGCACGCCGTTACGGCATTTCGCGGGAGGCGCAGGACGAGTACGGGGTGCAGAGCCAGAACCGGGTGATTGCCGCGCAGGAGGCCGGGCGGATGTCGTCTGAGCTTGCGCCGCTCACGACGATGAAGGCGGTCACAAATAAGGAGACCGGTCAGAGCGTGATGCAGGAAGTGACCCTCACCCAGGACGAGGGCATTCGGGCGACCACCTATGAGGGCGTTGCCGGTCTGAAACCGGTGATGGAGGGCGGGTGCATCACGGCGGGCAATGCCAGCCAGTTGTCCGACGGTGCGTCTGCCTGTGTTGTGATGGATGCCCGGCTCGCCGAGCGGCGCGGCCTGCAGCCTCTGGGTATTTTTCGAGGTTTCGCCACGGCAGGTTGCGAGCCTGACGAGATGGGAATCGGCCCGGTCTTTGCGGTGCCGAGACTGCTCGAGCGCACCGGTGTCCGGATGGAAGACATCGGTTTGTGGGAGCTCAACGAAGCCTTCGCAGTGCAGGTGATTTATTGCCGTGATCGCCTGGGCATTCCGAACGACATTCTGAACGTCGATGGGGGCGGCATCGCTGTGGGCCACCCGTTTGGCATGTCGGGTGCCCGCCTGGTGGGCCATGCCCTGATCGAGGGCAAGCGTCGCGGTGTCCGCTACGTTGTGGTCACCATGTGTATCGCGGGCGGGATGGGCGCGGCTGGACTGTTCGAGGTCTGCTGACGGCCTCGCCGGCGGGCGTTAGGCCAGACCCCGTCAGGCCGAACCGAGCGCCGCAAGACGCTGCAGGTGCCAGGGGGCATCCCCAAACAGGTTTGCGAACGCGGCCAGCCGCTTGTAAGCATGACCGACCTGATACTCGTCGGTCATACCAATTGCGCCGTGCAGTTGTACGGCGTCCTCGCCCGTGCGTCGCGCCGCCTGCGAGACGAAGGCTTTTGCCTGGGAGACCGAACGTATGCGTGCGTCCCGAGCGGCATCGAGACGTCCGGCCGCCGACTCGGTGATTGCCCGGGATTGTTCGATTGCGACATACAGATCGACCAGTCGGTGGCGGATCACCTGGTTGCTTGTCAGAACCCGACCGAATTGCTTGCGGGTGGACAGGTACTCGCGGGTGCGTGCGAGCGCCAGATCCATCGCGCCGACGGCCTGAGCGCAAGCAAGCACGGTGGCCCGATCGATGGCCGATTCAAGAAGTGGCCAGCCTGAATCGGGTGCTGCAACCAGGGCTGACGCGTCGATCTCGACCCCGGACAGCTCGACCATGGAAAGCGGTTGGCCGTCGTAGCCGGGCAGGTTTCGTCTGCTGACCCCTGTGGCGTTGATATCGATCAGGAAGAGGGCAATGCCGCCGGGATCACGTGGCGCGCCCGACATGCGGGCACTGACGATCAACCGGTGGGCCGTACCGCCCCCGAGCACCAGCGACTTGCGTCCGTCGATCCGGATGCGACCGTTTGGAAGCGACGTCGCGATCGTTCGGGTCTCGAAGGCATCGTAGCGCCCACCTGGCTCCCAGGCTGCGAGCGCCACTTGCATCCGCCCTTCGGCCAGGGCGCTCAGCAGTGCGCGATGCTCAGGCCGCTCGCTTGCCGCGAGGATCGGGGCGGCGAGGCCCAGATTCGCAAGCCAAGGCTCGAGCGCGAGCATGCTGCCGAGCGCCTCGGCGAGCGCCAGCTGGTCGTGGATATCGCCAAAGCCACCGCAGTCCTCGGGCAAGCCGAGCGCGAGCCACCCCATTTCTGCGTAGCGTTGCCAGTGCGCCAGATCGAACCCTTCGGGCAGCGCCGCTGAGCGGTTTCGCACCTCGAAACTGTATTCGCGCTCGGCGAAACGCTGCGCGGCCTCGCGCAGCATCCGTCGCTCTTGCGTATCGATCTGCATGGTGATGGGCGTCCAGTCAGAGGCCAAGGACCTGCTTGGCAAGCAGCTCATGCTGAATTTCGCTGGAGCCGCCGGCAATCGTGAAGCCGCGGCTCACGAAACGTCGCGCCGAGGCGGTGGCCGCGTATTCGCTTCGGAACGGATCAGGGGGCGTGAGTTCCAGATGAGCACGCCGGTCGTAGGCCAGCGTGTCCGGACCCAGCGCATCCACCGTGGCGTTTTCGAGGTCCTGGATGAGCTGACTCCCCACGAGCTTCAACATTCCGGTCTCGGGTCCGAGCGTGTGGCCGCTCTCGGCGCGGATCCGAAAGCGCAGCACCAGCGCCGCCAGCGCCTCCACCCGAGTCTCAAGTTCGTAAAAACGCAATCGAAAACCGGGCGCCTCCCAGAGCGGTCGGTCGCTTTCCGTGACCTCATGCGCGACCGCCTTGAGCCGCGCGAGGCGCCGGCGGTTTTCGCCGACCCTGGCCAGATTCAGCCGCTCGTGTTCAAGCAGCGATTTGGCGATGGACCAACCCTGATTCTCTTCGCCGACGCGGTTTTCGACGGGAACCCGAACCCCATCGAAAAAGACCTGATTGAACAGGTGCCAGCCGTGGATACCGATGATCGGTCTGACGGTGATGCCGGGTGAGCGCATATCGATGAGCAGAAAGGTGATGCCTTCTTGCTGGCGCGCCTCGGTATCGGTGCGCACCAGACAGAAGATCCAGTCGGCGCGGTGGCCGTAGGACGTCCAGATCTTGGAGCCGTCCACCACATAGTGCTCCGATCCGTCCTCGGCGGTGATGCGTCGGGCGCGGGTGCCCAGCGAGGCGAGGTCCGACCCCGAATTGGGCTCGGAGTAGCCCTGGCACCAGGCATGCTCGAGCGAGAGCATCTTCGGCAGAAAGTAATGCTGCTGGGCGGGCGACCCGTAACGGATCAACACCGGCCCGATCATTTCGAACGGAAAGCCCATTGGCTCAGGCGCATGGTGGGTGGCCATTTCCTCCTGGAAAGCAGCGCGCTCGGCGGCGCTCCAGCCCGTACCCCCCCACTGCACGGGCCAATTGGGGGCGATCCAGCCCCGAGCTGCCAGGCGCCGGTTCCATGCGAGGGTGTCCTCCTTGCTCAGTTCGATGCCCAGCCGGACCTTCTCGCGGACGACCTCGGGCAGTTCCGCTGCGATGAAGCTTCGAACTTCAGTTCGAAATTCGGCTAGCGGGTCCGGCGCGGTGGCTCGTGTCGAATGGGGCGCAGTGTCTGCCATGATCAGGGACTCTTGCTGCGGTGGGGTTCGATACCGGAGGACCTTCGCCGGGCCTCAGGGCTTGATCGATCTTGAAAAGATGCGCTTGCCGATCGCGGTCCTGTGGACCTCGGATGCGCCGTCGTAAATGCGAAATGGCCGGATCCGTAGATGAATCATCGAAAGGGGCGAATCGAAGGACATGCCCAATGCGCCACACATTTGAGCGGCTCGATCGGTGACCCGGCCCAGGGCCTCAGCGACAAAGACCTTGGCCATCGACGAAAAGTGCCTGATGGACTCGCCAGCGTCCAAGCGGCGCGCGACATCGGCGGTCATCAGGCGGGCCGCGTACAGGTCGATATGGGAATCGGCCACCATCGCCTGGATTTGCTGATGGTCGGCCAGTTTGGCGCCGAAGGACTCGCGGCGGCTCGCATAGTCCTGCGCGATCTCGAGCGCACGGCTGGCAAGGCCAATATGCCGCATGCAGTGAAACAAGCGTGCGCCTTCCAGGCGCAGCTGCGCGTAGTCAAAGCCGCGCCCCGGTTCGCCAATCAAGGCGTCGGCCGGGACCCGGCAGTCCTCGAACTTCAATTCAGGATGGCCACCGATCGAGAACGGATCGATCGCCTCGACATTGCGAACGATTGTGAATCCGGGCGTTCCGGCTTCGACCAGAAACCAGCTGGCACCCTCTTCGGTTCGGGCTACGACGATGGTGAAGGCTGCGCCAATCGTGCCCGACGCGAACCATTTGTGGCCGTTGATGACCCAGTGATCGCCCTCACGCCGCGCGGTGGTGCGGATCATCCTGGGGTCTGAGCCTACCCCTGGGGCGGGTTCGGTCATGGCGAAACTGGAACGGATCTCGCCCGTGATCAGCGGCTTCAGCCAGCGTTCGCGGTGCGCGGGGCTTGCGACCTGGAGCAGGGTATCGATGTTGGGTTGATCGGGTGCGCCGCAGCCCAGAACGCTGGCGCTGAAAAAGCCGCGCCCGGCCTGTTCGAACACCCGTGCGCATTCGCTGTAGCTCAAGCCCAGACCGCCCAGTTCGACCGGCAGTTGCAGTCCGAACAGTCCTTCGGCCCGGGCGCGTGGACGCAGTTCGCGGACCACCGCATCGACTGCAGCCATATGGTGGGCGTCTTCGACCCGCTCTCGCGGAATCACGACTTCGTCGACGAATTGACGCACCCGGGCGCACAGCGCGTCCAATTCCGATTCGGACAGCTGCGGCGAGTGGCGTTCGGCAGGCTGGGCCATGAGGTGCAAGCTCCTGTCGGTGTTTAGGCTGGGCGATCCGATTCGGCGAATTCGCCCTGGCTCGAGCGCCACAGCGTCACCCGATAGTCCATGAGATCACCCCGACAGTCTGTCACCGAGTGGGAGATGGGCCGACCGTCAAAGTTGTGGCTCGTGGAGTGAATACGCAGGACGGCTGAGCCGGGCGGGGATTTCAGGCGCCTGGCGAGTCGGGCATCGGCGAGCATTGCTTCGACCCGCAGGCGAGTCCGTGCCACGCGCAGGCCCAGCACCTCCTCCATGATGACCGAAACATCAAGCTCGGAGAGGTCCTCGGATGCGACCCGGGCGGCGAGCTGCGGGGCGCACCAGGTTGTGCCGATCACAAAGGGCTGATCATCGCGATAGCGCAGCAGCGTGAGCGCGCCCAGTTTCGAACCCGGCGCAATGCCGAGCTCGCTGGCGACATGCGCAGGCGCGCTGACCGTGCGATGGGACACCAGTCGACCATGAGCCCTGTGCCCACGGCGGCGAATCGTCTCAAGCACACCGATGAGCGGCCCGTGCGCGCGCGCGTTGCCGGGGCGTGCTACGAAGGATCCTTTGCCGCTCACGGTGCTGACCAGTCCGGCCATCTGCAACTCGGCGAGCGCGCGCCGCACAGTGATGCGACTCACGCCGAACCGCGCGATCAGGTCTGACTCGGACGGAAGCTGTGATCCCGGGGCGAGCGCGCCACCGAGGATCTCGCTCCGCAGGCGATCGCGCACTTGTGCAAAGAGAGGTCCGCCTTGATCCAGTGGCGGGCTGGACCTTAGAGTGGGCGTCCGGCCTGGGCCGGTGCCAGCCTGATCCGGATGACGAGACAGAGTGGACATTTTCAGCCTATTATAATCGGATATAACAGCATGGGAAGCGTTGGATGAGCTCTGACCTTGATGTCCTGTTCAGGCCCCGCTCGATCGCGGTCGTCGGTGCCTCTGCGACCCCAAGCAAGATCGGAGGACGGCCGGTCGACTATCTGAAGCGTTTCGGCTACGAGGGGCAAATCTTCCCAATCAACCCCAAGGCCGATGAGATCCAGGGGCTGCCCGCATTCCCGGCGCTGGCTGCCGTGGGGCAGGCCATCGACCTCGCGATTTTTGCCGTGCCCGAGGCGTCGCTCGAGGCGGCGGTGGACGATGCGGTCAAGGCGGGGGTCAAAGCCGCCGTCATCTTCACCGCGGGGCTGGCCGAAGTCAGCGCCGAGGGAGCCCTCCTGCAGAATCGTCTCGCCGCGAAGATGCGTGCGGCCGGGATCCGTGCCGTGGGTCCCAACTGTCTGGGCATCATGAACCCGCGCGAGCGGGTCTACGCCACCTTCAGCCCGGCGCCTGAGGTCGGTCTGGTCAAGGTCGGCGCGATCGGTCTGGCCAGTCAGAGCGGCGCGTTCGGCGCTTACGCCTTTACGCTGGCCCGCGAGCGCGGTATCGGGCTTTCCCTCTGGGT
>JBIKVK010000346.1:0-3371 GCA_044356835.1 Burkholderiaceae bacterium | reverse complement strand
GTCCAGGCCAGTGTTGGCCCGGCTGCAGGCAGGCGAACCACCGCTGCGCAAACGCCAATCCGGGTTCGAAAACGGAGCATGGCCTCGATCGCCCGAACGCCCACCCGATCCACCACTCGAGGCGGACACCGAGCGGGATCGACCTCAAACGGACCGACCTCCAGACGGGCCAACGCCGCAGCCAACACCCCCGCAATGGCCTGACCTCCGCTCACAGTGCGCAGTTCGCCGGTCAGAGCCACCGCATCGCGCCAGTGCGAGTCCTCCAGCAGAAGCGAAGCGATGCGGGCTGGGTCGGGTTGCCGGAGGCTTTCGTTAAACGCCTGCAACCAGTGCTCGAGAGCTTGAGCTTGATCCAACGACAGCATCGAACGGAATCCTGCGGCGACTTCGAAAGGTCCGACAAAATAACCGAGTCGGCCGCCTTGCACAATTCGCCGAGGCTCGACACACTCCAATGGGCATTGTTTGCGCACTCCGGGATCGAGCGACCGGCGCCACGGCTCACCGTCCCCTACAATCCGAGACCGTCAGACCGGAATCTTCATGAACGCTGAACGCGATCACCCTCGAGCCCGGCGCCCGGGCTACCTTGTCACCGTGCTCGTCGTGGGCAGCCTCGTCACCTTGGGTGCCGTGACGTGGTGGTGGACGCAACAGCCTCCGCCCGGCACTCCATCAGCCTCGGGCGGACCGCCCTCCCGCGGGCCGGGCCCAGGTGGTTCGGGTCGCGCTCAGCCGGTCTCGGCGGGGCGAGCGGAGCTTCGGGATCTCAACCTGACCCAGCAGGCCATCGGCACCATCACCGCGCAGAACACCGTCGTCGTCCGCTCCCGCATCGATGGCGAACTCAAGACGGTGCAGTTCGCAGAGGGTCAAACCGTGCGAGCCGGTCAGCTCCTCGCGGAAATCGATCCTAGAGCGTTTGAAGCCCAGCTCGCTCAGGCCGAGGGTCAGCTCGCCCGGGATCAGGCGCAGCTCGCCAATGCACGAAGCGACTTGGCCCGCTATCAGGACCTCGCCGCCCGCGACGCCATCGCAAGGCAGCAACTCGATACCCAGGCGGCTTTGGTCAAGCAATTGTCGGGGTCGATCCGGGTCGCCGAGGCCGCGGTCGAGACCGCTCGCCTGATGCTGTCCTACACCCGCATCACTGCGCCGATCGGCGGTCAGGTCGGGCTCCGGCTGGCCGACCCCGGCAATATGATCCGGGCGGGTGATGCCGCCGGACTGGTGGTCATTACCCAGACCCAACCGATCAGCGTGGTGTTTTCGATCCCCGAATCGGTACTGCCCCAGGTCAGAGCCCGGCTTGCCCGTCAGGACCGCCCAAGGGTCGAAGCCTGGGACCGTGAGCAGCGCAGCCGTCTGGCCACGGGGGAGGTGGTCAGCATCGACAATGCGATTGATGTCGCCACGGGCACCATCCGGATCAAGGCGCAATTCGAGAACCGTGACGGATCGCTTTTCCCCAATCAGTTCGTCAACATCCGGCTGCATCTTGAGACCCTCAGCCGGGCCCTCGCAGTGCCCGTCACAGCCCTGCAGCGCGGTGCTTCGGGCGCCTTCGTCTATGTCATCGGCCCAGAAGGCGCAGTAGCCGTGCGCCCAGTGCAGCCCGGGCCCCGCGACGGGGAATGGGTCTCCATCCAGGGGGCCGTGAAGGCTGGAGAACAGGTCGTTACCGACGGTGCGGACCGCCTTCGGCCGGGCGCACGGGTCGAAGTGATCACGCCGCGTGCGACGGCGACCGCCCCGGACCGCCCTCCCTGGCTTGATCGGCTGCCGCAGGAGGTTCAAGAACGGTTCATGAAAATGGGCCCCGAGGAGCGGGCCGAATTCGTCAAACGGATGCGGGAAAGGCAGCAGTCACAACAGCGCCCGCCGCCGCAATGAACCTGTCGCGCATTTTCATACTTCGCCCGGTGGCCACATCGCTCCTGATGGTGGCGGTGGTCATTGCAGGCCTACTCGGGTGGCGGGTCCTTCCCGTATCCGCCCTGCCCGAAGTCGACTACCCAACGATTCAGGTGACCACACTTTACCCAGGCGCGGGGCCCGACGTGATGGCCTCGTCGGTGACGGCGCCCCTCGAGCGACAGTTTGGTCAGATGCCGGGCCTCGAGCAGATGTCGTCCACCAGTTCGGGTGGAGCATCGATCATCACTCTGCGCTTCTCGCTGGCGATGCGGCTGGACGTGGCGGAACAGCAGGTCCAGGCCGCCATCAACTCCGGCAGCAATTTGCTGCCCAATGATCTGCCCATGCCGCCGATCTACCGGAAGTTCAACCCGGCCGATGCGCCCATCATGACCCTGGCGATCAGCTCCCCGTCCCTGCCTCTGGTCCGGGTGAACGACCTCGTCGAGAATCGGCTCGCCCCGCGGCTTTCGCAGGTCACCGGCGTAGGCCTGGTCGCAACGAGTGGGGGACAACGCCCGGCCGTCCGGATTCAGGTCAACCCCTCTGCGCTGGCTGCGATGCGCCTGTCGCTTGAGGACCTGCGCTTGATCACCAATGCCGCCAATGTCAACCAGGCGAAAGGCAGTTTCGACGGGCCAGCCCAGGCATCGACGATCGACGCGAACGATCAGTTGCGCTCGGCCGATGAGTATTCAAAGCTGATCATTGCATGGCGAGCGGGAAGGCCAATCCGGCTCAGCGATGTGGCCGAGGTAGTCGAAGATGCTGAAAACCTTCGCCTCGCGGCCTGGGCCGATCGCACACCCGCGGTGATTCTCAACGTCCACCGGCAGCCCGGTGCGAATGTCATTGCCACGGTGGATCGCATCCGCGAATTGCTGCCCCGCCTTCAATCGACGCTGCCGGCCTCGCTTGATGTCCAGGTGATGACCGACCGCACGGTGACGATCCGCGCGTCCGTTCGCGACGTCCAGATCGAGTTGCTGTTTGCGGTGGCGCTGGTGGTGGCGGTCATCTTCATTTTTCTGCGCAGTGCCCGCGCGACCCTGATTCCGAGCGTGGCGGTCCCGGTATCCCTGATCGGCACCTTCGCCGTCATGCACCTGAGCGGTTTCTCGGTCAACAATTTGACGCTGATGGCCCTCACGATTGCCACCGGATTTGTGGTGGATGACGCAATCGTGATGATCGAAAACATCGCCCGACATGTCGAATCCGGCAAACCGCCGATGCAGGCCGCGCTCGACGGTGCTCGTGAAATCGGTTTCACCATTGTCTCACTCACCGTATCTCTGATTGCGGTGCTGATTCCTCTGCTCTTTATGAGAGACGTGGTGGGCCGACTGTTCCATGAGTTTGCGGTGACGATGGCTGTGGCCATCCTGATCTCGGCTGCAGTCTCGCTGACCTTGACCCCGATGCTGTGTGCCCGATGGCTGGGGCGCGAA
>JBIKVK010000344.1:0-3375 GCA_044356835.1 Burkholderiaceae bacterium | reverse complement strand
GGGGCGGCTGCCGGCGATCCGGACTTTGACCGGCTGCCTCAGCGTACCGGCGTGCCGTGCTCGCCCGCCTCGCGCATCGCCCAGTAGGTCTGGTCGAGCCGCCGCGTGACCGGGCCCGGTGCCGCAAGCAGCGGCCGGCCGGCGACCTCGCGCACCGCCAGCGCGCCACCGGCAGTGCTGGTCGTAAACACCTCGTCCGCGCAATAGAGGTCGAATGCGGTCAGGTTGGCCTCGCGCCAGGGAATGCCCGCGCGCTCGGCGCACTCGAGCATGGTCTGCCGCGTGATGCCGCGCAGGATCTGGTCGCCGGGCGTGTAGAGCACGCCGTCGCGAACCAGGAAGACGTTGGACGAGGGGCCTTCGGCGACGTAGCCCTGAGCGTTTAGCCAGATCACTGCGTCGTAGCCGGCGTCGAGCCCCTCTAGGCGGGCCAGCTGGAAGTGCAGCCGGTCGAGCGCCTTGTAGCGAGGATCCAGCGTGTCAGGCGAAAAGCCGCGCAGGTGGCTGATGCCCAGACGGATCCCCTCGCGCCGCTTGCGTTCGTCGGCGAGGAACACGTAGGGCGCGACCCAGACGATCTCGGTGGGCTGGTGCTCCCGCGGGTCGGCACCGATCGCCCGCGCGACACCGCGGGTCGCGATGAATCGCACGCTCGCATCGGCCAAGCCGTTGCGCCGCACGGTCTCGATGATCACCTCGCGCCAGCCGTCGGGGGACAGTCGGGACACGATCGCGGTCGCCCGCAGCGACAGGAAGAATCGCTCGATGTGCTGGTCGAGCTTGAAGAGCGTGCCCCGCCACACGGAGACCACGTCGAAGATGCCGTCTCCGAGCAGAAACCCCTGATCGAGGATCGAGATCTTGGCGCCCGACAGCGGGACATAATCGCCATCGAGATAGACGATCGGCTCAGAGTTCATCTTCGTACCTTTCGATCCTGCGGCGGGACCGCCCGCCCTGGCAGTCAAAGCGGCATTGTGCGCGATCGCGGGTGGTATGCGAAATCTCCGGACTCTCCCCGGTTCGCCAGCGGCCTACTGGCGGATGGCCGACTGACCGTCGAGTATGAGCCTTTGCTGACGGCCGCTGTTCCCGAGTCAAATACACAGCGCGCTGAGTCGACCGCATCCTACATCGGTGCTTCGACGCTACTGAGCGCCATACCGGGGACGACAAGTACCCGTATCTTGCTCGAGGCCGCCATGAGGTTTGCGCAGCAGGGGTACGCGCCGAATGTTCGAGATACTGAGAGCCTGAGCGGATGGGTCAACCGTATCGATCGTGATGCTCCGCCCCCAGCAACGACGCCCGATCGGATTCCTTCCTTGACTGACAGCCCGCCAGCCAACCTTGCGCCGGGAGAGCCATCGCCGCCGTCCCCTCGTGGCCAGGATACAGACCCACCCAGATTACCTCCCGAGTCCCGCACGCCGGCCAAAGAGTCTGAACCTGATTCGGCAGAACACGTGACCGGAGTACGATGGTTTAGACCGATCGGCGAGTTTGCATCATTAGGCCAGCCGGATGCTCAGGATGACCTCGGGCGTACCGAAGCCAAATGGATCGGCGCCTCCGGTGCTCCGACTGCGACGGACGAGCTCCAAGCTCAGAACTGAGGAGCCATTATCAGGGCTCATGTCGATCTGGACGCTTTCCGCTATCACGCGGCACTGGCGATCGCCCGGCAGCACAAGGCTCAGGGGCAGATCGATCAGGCCGCGGCTGACTAGCGTCGTGCGGTCTTAATTGCGCCCTGGTGGCTCAAAGCCTGGCGTGAAGTCGGAGCAGTGCTGCTTTGCGCCGACCGGCTCCAGCGAGCGCGCACCGTCATTCATGCAGCCCTGCCGAATTCATCTCAAAACAGCGGCTACGGCCACGTGCCTGGAGCCCGGGATGGGCCCGTTGGTGTCTAGTCTCGACGATCGCGCGAATATCAAAGCCATGTCTGCGACTAGCGCTGGTTGATGAGCGGGCAGCGGTCCCCTCGAGCGAAGCGATTCATGCGAATCCACCCGGAACGCTGTCTCTTTATTTGCTGGGTGTGGCCGCGTCCCGATCGATCAACATTTGCATCATCTGCTCCATCATGGCCATGCGTTTCTCCATCTGCTGATGCATGTTCATCATGCCGGCCATGCCTTGCATTCCAGAGCCGCCAGCTCGTGGCGCCGCGGTGGTGCCGGCGGGCGTACTGGGAGAGGGGGGCGATCCCCTCCTGCCTTGCGGACCTTGGTCAGCGGGGCTTCCCATGGTGCCCACGCCGCCCAGCGCGCTTATCACGGACATGCCAGCTTTCATCAGGCTCTGGTGTTCGCTCATGAGTGCCTCGCGCTCAGCTGGAGTTTTGGCGGCCTTCATCTTCAGGTGCATCTCCTGCATCGCTTTCATCTGGCGTTCAAAGACTTGAGCGCTGCCTGTGTCCATTGAAGCTGTCTGAGTTTCCGCTGATGCTAGAGCGCTTCCAGGCTGACTATGCACCGAATGATCTAGCTCAGGCTTTGCGGGCTGCACAACGGCACAGCCCGAGACAATCAGCGCCATCAGCACGCTGGTGAGCCGGTGAATTGGCATGATGATCTCCCTGGGTGGCGAAGAGTTATCCTCGATTGACAGCATGCTGACCTTTGGCCGCTTCCATTTTGACGTGGATGAATGTTGTGAGTCCGCCGGCAGCGCGGGGGGGCCTCCGGCCTGCGGGACGGCAACGGCCGAGGCCTCATGCGGTTGCCTGTCGCCTGCGCGCTGGAATTGCCGAATCGGTGGGTCGCAATTTAGACTCCCAGCTCACCTTATGGAGAGCGTCATGAATCGACTGCGCAGGGCCATTCTAAAGTCTGCTTCCGCAACAACGCTGATCGCCACGGCCAGTCTGCGCGCTCAAACACAATGGCCCTCGAGGACCGTACGCATTATCAGTCCCTGGCCAGCGGGCGGGCCTGCAGATGCCCTGATCCGACCACTTGCGGACGGACTCAAGGCTGCCCTGGGCCAAAGTTTTATCGTCGAGAGCCAGCCGGGTGCCAACGGCACTATCGCGACAGCCAATGCTGCGAAGGCCGCACCCGACGGTCACACCCTGCTTTATTCCAACCTGGGCCCGATGACCGTCAGCCCGGCAATGATGCGTTTGCCCTACGATCCCATCGTGGATTTTGCGCCGATCACTCAACTGACTCGTTCGCCCTTGGTGCTGACCGTGCGCGCCGATCTCCCTGTTCAAAGCGTCGCTGATTTCATCGGTTACGCTCGTGCACAGGTCAAGCCGCTCATCATGGGGTCGGTCGGCAACGGTAGCACTCCTCACATCGTAGGTGAGATGTTCAAGGCTGCAACCGGGCTTGCGTTTACGCATGTACCGTACAAGGGGTCCGATCC
>JBIKVK010000086.1:0-12108 GCA_044356835.1 Burkholderiaceae bacterium | reverse complement strand
CCCAGTTCGGCTTTCATGTGATCCGGCTCGATGATGTCCGCAGTGTGGCCCCCCCGCCGATCGGGCAGGTGGGGCCTCAACTTCGCGAGGAACTGGAGCGCAAACGCCTGGAAGTCCTTCAACAGACACTGAAGAGCCAGGCGCAGATCCGCTGAGCACTGCCCAAGGGCGCGGCTCAGTTCGGGGCGCGGCTCGGGGGGTCTGTTGGCTCAGGCGCGGCTCGCGCGCGGCGATGGGCCTCCCGCCGTTCGGCAAAAAACGCTCGGAGCATCGCGCCCGACTCCTCGGCCAACAGCCCTCGCTCAATGCGGGCATGGTGGCTCAGCGCCTGGTTCGAGAAGAGATCGACGACACTGCCACAGGCGCCCGTCTTGGGATCGGCGGCGCCGTAGACTACCCGAGCAATTCGGGCATGCTGGATGACTCCAGCACACATGGCGCACGGCTCCAGCGTGACGAACAGTTCGCAACCCGGCAGTCGATAGTTGCCGAGAACGGAAGCGGCTTGGCGAATGGCCATCATCTCGGCGTGAGCGCTCGGATCGCCCGAGCCGATGGGCCGGTTGAAGCCGCGCCCGACAATGGTATCTCCCGACACCACGACGGCTCCGACCGGAACCTCGCCGGCGCTTTGAGCTCTCGCGGCTTCGTCCAGAGCAGCCTGCATCAGAGCGCGGTCGCGATTGGAGGCACTCAAAGCTTCAACGCTCCGGAATCAGTCCGCGAGGCCGGAAGCGCAGCACGAGCAGCATGATGAGGCCCATGGTCAAGAGCCGCATGTGAGCGGCTGCCTCGACGAGATGCGCACGCAGCGCACTGCCCTCAGGCAGGCCCGCGGTGAGCCAGCCCATGAGCCAAACCCCCAACGGTTCAACCTGCACCCAACAGAACCAGATCAGAAAGCCCCCCACTGCCGCGCCCAGATTGTTGCCCGATCCACCCACGATGACCATCACCCAGATCAGGAAGGTAAAACGCAGTGGCTGATAGGTTCCTGGGGTCAGCTGTCCATCGAGTGTGGTCATCATGGCGCCGGCAATGCCACACACGGCCGAGCCAAGCACAAACACCTGCAGGTGTCGAGCGGTAACGTCCTTGCCCATGGCCGCTGCCGCAGTCTCGTTGTCACGGATGGCCCGCATCATGCGACCCCAGGGGGATCGCAAGGCGCGCTCGGAGAGCCATAGCAGCGCGATCAGGATGGCCAAAAAGAGCAAGGCATAGAGCACCTTGACGGTGATGATCGACGCGTCCACTGTGGCCAGATTCATGGACTGCGCAATGCCCGTGAAGGCCTCGCTTTTTTGCAGATCGACCTCATAGGGCACCGGTCGCGGCAGACCGATGACGTTCTTGACCCCGCGCGCGAGCCAGTCTTCGTTCTTCAGAACGGCAATGACGATTTCCGAGATGCCCAATGTCGCGATCGCTAGATAGTCCGAGCGCAATCCGAGGGCGACCTTTCCGATCAGCCAAGCAGCGAGCGCGGCCAGAGCCCCGCCGACCGGCCAAGAGAGGAGGATCGGCGCCCCCAGTCCCCCGAGATAGCCCGTCGCCGCGGGATTGACGGATTCCACCTCAGAGACGGCGGGGTCCAGCATCATGCGACCCAGGATCAAGCCCGCGACCAGCCACAGCGCCACGACGGTATGGCGCCCTCTTGAAGCTCTCAAGCGACGGGATAGCACCACCGCCGAGGCAATGAAGGCCACAAACGTGAACAGTCCCGCAATCAACTGCGGGCCCCCTGCCCGCCAGGCGTCGGCGACGGGAGGCATGCCCACCAGAACGGCAGCGAGGCCCCCGAGCGCCACAAAGCCCATGGTGCCCACATTGAACAGGCCGGCATACCCCCACTGGATGTTCACGCCGAGCGCCATGATGGCCGAGATGACTGCCATATTGAAAATCGTCAGAGCGAGAGCCCAGGTCTGAAAGAGCCCGGTGAATACGAACAGCAGCATCACCAGGCCGATCGAGATCCACTCCTGACGGGTGGGCGAACGGAGCCACTGATTCGAACTATGAGTGCCCGAGCCGAGGATCATACGGATCGCCCCCTGAACAGTCCCGTCGGCCGGACGAGCAGCACGAGAACCAGAATGGCAAAAGAGACTGCAAACTTGTAGTCGGTCGAGAGCAGTTGGACCAGACCCTCGGGGGCAAGGGATTCGGGCAATAGGTGTCCAAGCACTCGTTTGAAGGCATAGGTGAGCGAGACTTCGGAGAATGCGATCAGGAAGCCCCCCGCAATCGCACCCAGGGGATTTCCCAACCCGCCGACGATCGCCGCAGCAAAAATAGGCAGCAGCAGCTGGAAATAGGTGAACGCCTTGAAGCTCTTGTCCAGCCCATAGAGCGTTCCGGCGGTGGTCGCCAGAGTTGCGGCAATAATCCAGGTCGTGCGCACAATCCGTTCAGGGCGAATCCCGGAAAGTAGCGCCAGATCTTCATTGTCGGCAAACGCCCGCATTGCCTTGCCCGTCCGGGTTCGATTCAACAGCCAAAAGAGCGCCATAACCATAAGGACGGCGGTAATGACTGTGAGAAGTTGGCTGGTCCGAAGCGCAAGGCCCTCTGCAAGCCCGGTCGCCTCACGGAATTGGGCGACGGTGATCACGAAGCGGGCACCGTCACCAAACGAGTGATCATTGACGCCGATGACCAACCTGACGATGCCGTTCATCACGAACATCACGCCGATCGAGACCATCACGAGCACGACCGGTGCAGCGCCCTGCTTGCGATAGTAGGCATAGACGAGTCGGTCGGTCACGAGTACCAAGGCGATGGTGCCAGCGATGGCCGCCGGAAGGGCCAAGAGCGCCGTGGGAAGAGGCGCGATCGAAACCCCGAGGGCCTGTAGCGACCATGTGAGGAGCACTGCCACCATGGCACCGAAGGCCATCGTGTCGCCGTGCGCGAAGTTGGAAAACCGCAATACGCCGTAAATCAGCGTGACCCCAAGGGCTCCGAGGGCAAGCTGGCTGCCATAGGCGATCGCAGGGATCACAACGAAATTGCCGAGCACCACAAGCGCATTCAGGAAATCCACTCAGCCCCCCAGGAAAGAGCGCCGTACCTCAGGCTCGGCCAATAACTCGGGGCCGCTCCCCGTGAAGCGATTCGCCCCTTGAACCAGAACGTAGCCTCGGTCCGCGATCTCGAGTGCCTGCCGAGCGTTCTGCTCCACCATGAGGATGGAGAGCCCGCTCCGGGCGATATCGATGATCCGATCGAACAGCTCATCCATCACGATCGGGCTGACCCCCGCCGTCGGTTCGTCCAGCATGAGTACCTTGGGTTGGGCCATCAGGGCTCGGCCGACTGCGAGTTGCTGGCGCTGTCCGCCCGAGAGCTCACCCGCGGCCTGCTTTCGCTTGGTTCGCAAGACCGGGAATAGTTCATAGACTTGTTCGCGAGAGGCTGCGAAGTCATCCTGACGCAGGTAGGCCCCCATCTCGAGATTTTCTTCAACGCTCAGCGATGCGAAGATGTTCCGGGTCTGCGGTACGAAGGCCATGCCCCGGGCCACCCGCTGCTGAGGCGACAGCAAAGTGATGTCTTCACCCTGGAAAAGCACCCTGCCCTGCCTCAGTTTCAGCATGCCGAAGAGAGCCTTCATCGCGGTGGACTTGCCCGCGCCGTTGGGGCCGACGATGACCGCGATTTCCTTCGGGCCGACCGAAATCGAACAGCCGTTGAGGATGTCGGCTGCACCGTAGCCGCCGAACAGGCCGTCACCTTCGAGTACATTCATACCGGTCGACCCGCAACCACTCGATGCTTCAGGCCTCGACCCAAATAGGCCTCAATCACCTGCTCGTTTGTGCGGATCGACTCGGCCGATCCTTGCGCGAGTACCTTGCCTTCCGCCATGCAGATCACCGGGTCGCAATACCGCCCGATGAAACTCATGTCGTGTTCGATCACACAGAACGTGTAGCCTCGCTCTCGATTCAAGCGAACGATGGCCTCACCAATGGTGTTCAGAAGGGTACGGTTGACGCCCGCACCCACCTCGTCCAGAAAGACAATGCGGGCCTCGGTCATCATGGTGCGTCCCAGCTCGAGGAGCTTCTTCTGACCGCCAGACAAGGTGTCCGCCCGTTGGCCTGCCAGATGGGACAGCGTCAAAAAATCGAGCACCTCATCGGCGCGTCGTGCAAGCTGGGCCTCCTCCACTCGAATGCGTCCGGGCCGCGTCCAGACCCGCCACAGCGACTCACCGGTCTGCGCCTGCGGAACCATCATTAGGTTCTCACGGACCGTAAGGGACCCGAATTCGTGAGCAATCTGAAAGGTTCTGAGCAAACCCTCGCCGAACAGCTCGTGCGGCTCGAGTCCGGTGACATCCCGTCCTGCGAGCAAGACTCGGCCAGCGTCGGGCTTGAGCAAGCCAGCGATGACATTGAACAGCGTGGATTTCCCGGCCCCATTAGGTCCGATGAGGCCGGTGATCGAGCCTTGGGCAATCTCGAGGCTCGCACCATCCACCGCGACGAAACCGCCGAAGCGCTTCACCAGCGCTTCGACGGTGATCATTGCGGGCAAAGCCGCGACTCAGCGGTAACGGACGGTGGTAATTTGACCACCCTTGATTTCAATTTCGCGGTAGCTTCCGGAGGATTCGCCTGGGCCGATCAGTTCCACAGCCGATGCACCGACATAGTCCACCTGACCGCCAGCGCGGATGATCTTCAGAGCCTTCCCGAGTTCGCCGGGAAAAATTTTCTCTCCAGGGGCATTCGCCGTTTCCATGACTTTGCTCTTGAAATCATTGCTGCGGGCGCTTTTGGCCGCTTCCATCGAGAGCAGGATCAGTGCGGCTGCATCATAGGCCTCGCCGGCATAGGCGGAGGTGCCGTTGAATCCAGCGGCCTTGGCCATGTCCTGGAACCGGGTAGCGCCGGGGCTGTCGGTGCCTGGGATCTGCCCGAACGAACCGTTCAAGGGCGCACCGATCGCCTTGACCAGAGACTCGCCGATCATCCCGTCGGGCAAAACGAAGGTCTTGAACGCCCCCGAGTCAAGCGCCGCGCGGATCATGCCGCGACCGCCCTGATCAACGTAGCCTGCAACCACCAGAGCCTGCCCACCCGCGGAGGCCAGTGCGCCCACTTCGGCGGAATAATCGGCCTTGCCGTCTTCATGAGCCGCCGTCGCGGTCACCTTGCCGCCGGCCGCGCGGTAAGCATTGGCAAACGAGTTCGCAAGGCCTTTGCCGTAGTCATTGTTGGTAAATGTAAGCGCCACCGACTTGATGCCGCGAGCCATGATTACCTGGGTCATGATCTCGCCCTGGCGGGCATCGGACGGAGCCGTCCGAAAGAAGAGATCATCATCCGGGGCCGTCGACAACGCGGGAGACGTTGCCGAGGGGGAGATCATGACAATCCCGTTCGGGCGAGCGACGTTTTGCAGTACCGCGCCAGTGATGCCGGAGCAGTCCCCCCCCACGATGGCAGCGACGCGCTCAACGGTGACCAGGCGGGTCGCAGAGGCAGTCGCGGCGCTTGCGTCCGTGCAGGTGCTGTCGCCGCGGACGGCGGTCACCTTCTGGCCGCCCAGGATGCCGCCCGCGTCATTGACTTCCTTGATGGCCAGTTCCGCACCGCGGGCCATGTGTGGAGCAATCGATTCTAGAGGGCCGGTGAAGCCCAACAGGATGCCAATCTTGACTTCTTGCGCCTGAGCCCCCGCGGCGATGACCGCGCCGACGAGCGAAGCGAGCAGTTTTTTCTTCATAGTGGTTGTCCGAAAGATGGATTTTGGGACCTTGATTGGGTGAAGCAAAAAGCGCAGGCACCGTTGCAACCGCTGCAAACCATGCCATGCTGCTTCATAGCATAAGCGGGCCTCGCCCAGTTGCGGGTCAAACCCCGATGACGGCCGGGGTGAGTCCGGTCGCGCCCAGACCCTGGTCCTTGGGGCAACGCCCTCGTTCGTAGGTTCAGCCTTCATCGGTACCGGCGTCGACCCCGACCGATCGGGCCAGCTCGCGCAGGTTTTGCCAGGTGGATCCAGGCAGATCAATGCCTTCGCGCTCGCGCCGCGCCCTGCCGATTGCTTCGATCTCGCCGGGAAAGAAAATCCCGATCGATCCATCGGCCCGCGCAGAGGACCGAATTTCCGCGACCAGTTCACCGACCCTGTGGACAAAGGTCTGCATGGGCATGAGTTGTTCGACGTCGATCGCAATCGCCAGATGCCCGGCGCCACTGCGCCCTTCCGGCTTGTAGGGTCCCACAACCGAAGACCCGAAGGCCGAGCCGGTCAGAACGCCCGCCAGCATATCGATCATCAACGCGATGGCGTAACCTTTGTGTCCGGCGATCGGCTGCAGCAGGCCTGCAATCGCTTCCTCTGGGCGTGTGGTCGGCCTACCGGCCCGGTCCAGTGCCCAGTGATCCGGGATCGGCTCGCCGCGCTCGGCAGCAAGATAGATCTTCCCCCGGGCGACGGCGGTATTGGCGATATCGAGCACCACTTCGCCGAGCTCCCCGCCCGGGACGGCGATTGACCAGGGATTGTTTCCCACGCGTTTGTCGCGCCCTCCCCAGGGCGCCATCGCCGGACTGGCATTCGAGAACAGCAACGCAGCGCAACCCCCACGGGCGGCTCTGCGCGTGAAGTAGGCGGCTGTGCCGAAATGATTTGAAAACCGGACCGCAACGGCGCCGACCCCGAAGCGACGCGCCCGGTCCACGGCCAGATCGATCGCCTCGAGCGCCACCCGCTGGCCCAGCGCGTCTTTGCCGTCGAGCTGGATCAATGCGTTCCGATCACTGACGATTTCCGGCACAGCTTCGCAGTTGATCGCCCCGGATCGGACCCGAGCCATGTACCAGGACAGGCGAAGCAGGCCGTGTGACCCATGCCCCCACAACTCGGCGGTGACCAAGGTATCGGTCAAAAGCTGGGCGTCTCGAGCAGATAGACCGTGGGCGAGGCAGATGCGCTCACCCAATTCAACCAAGCGGTTTGAAGAGACCATCATGATGTGGGCCAGGAGAGCCAGGGCGCGTCCAGTGTATATCCGACCGATGAGGCGCCCGGGCAGGTGACTGGCGCCCCAGAGCGCCGCGCGCTTGCCAGTCGGCTGGAAATTGCCGAACATCGCCTCTGGAATGAGCCGGCCATTCGCCGGGCGCACCTTGACCAACTCTGCCTTGGATGATGACCATGTCCCAGATCTTGCCGCCCCACCCTGTCAAACAACGCTTGCGCGCCGGCGACGTCGCCCTGGGGATGAGCGTTCGGCTCGGCCGCTCCGCAGATATCGCCCGAATTGCGAAGGCAACCGGACATGATTTCCTGTTCATCGACACACAGCATTCGGTGTTCAACCTTGAGACCATCCAGCACATTGCCCATGCTTGCCTGGCGATCGGCGTGGCCCCCCTCGTGCGAGTCAAGGGGATCGGCGACCCGGACGTTTCGCTGCTCCTGGACAACGGAGTCACCGGAATCGTGTATCCGGACATCAATACGGCCGATGAGGCTCGGCGCGCAGTCGAGGTCTGCCGATTTGCACCTTTGGGAAAGCGCGGTGTAACGGGCGGCTATCCGCATTTTGACTACCGGAGTATTCCACTCACCCAGTCGCTGCCCGAGCTTGATGAGGCGTGCCTGCTGGCCCTGATGATCGAAACCCCCGAAGGACTGGCCAACATCGAGGAGATTTGTGCTGTTCCCGGTATCGACGTGATCCACATGGGCACCAACGATTTCGCAACCAACATCGGCAAGGCCGGAAAATTCGATGATCCGGAGGTGGTCGCGGCTCAAACCCGGGTCATCGACGTCGCACGCAGACATGGAAAGTACGCGGGTTGCGGTGGTAACCGCAATGTCGAGCGTCAGCTCAATGCGGTCCGCAACGGCGCACAGTTTCTGACCACACAAACCGATATCGGCTTTCTGATGGCCTCGGCCCAACAGTGGGTGAAGGGCGTACGCGATGGATTGGCCGGTTCGAAAAGCTGAAACGACCCCTCAATCAATCTTGATCCCGCGGATTGCATCACCGAACCGCTTCAATTCGTCCTGCAGAAAAACGGCAAACGCCTGACTATCCAAAGGCGAAGGGCTGGATCCGCGTCGGTTCAAACTCTCTACAACATTTGGGGAGGCAAGCGCCTTGACGAACTCGTCGGACAAGCGCTTGACGATGGCGGGCGGCGTCTTTGCCGGGGCAAAAATGCCTGACCAGGCCACCCAATGAAATCCTGACAACCCCGATTCATCGGCGGTGAGCACTTTCGGAAACTGCGGGTGCCGCTCCTTGTCTGCGATCATGAGGGGGCGAACCTTGCCGCTCTTTTCGACGACTGCAAAATTGCCCGAGGGCACCGACATCATCGCAAGACGGCCCTCCATCAGGTCGACCAGAGCGGGGGCCGTACCCTTATAAGGTACGTGAACCATTGCTACGCCGGTCCGGGCCTTGATGAATTCAACGGAGAGATGGGTCAGGGACCCCACCCCGGGCGAGCCGAAATTGAAGGGGTCCGCCCGCTTGCGGGCCAGCTCGAGAAATTCCGATAGGGTGGTCACGCCCAGCGCGACGGGCACCATGACCAGCATCGGCGAGCGAGTGATGCGGGCAATCGTCGCAAAATCACCTACCGGGTCGTAGCCCACGTTGGGGTTGAGGATGGGCGCGATGACGTTCGAGGCGTTGCTGCCCATGAAGATGGTGTATCCGTCCGGGACAGCCCGTGCCGCCTCACGAGCACCGATCGCCATTCCTGCGCCGGGGCGGTTTTCAATCACGATCGAACGACCCAGCTGGCGGGCGACTTGCTCGGCCACGATGCGGACCTGGACATCGGATCCGTCACCGGGGGCGGAAGGCACGATCATGCGGATCGTACGCTCGGGGTATTCAGCCTGTGAGACGGCGGGTAAAAGCGTTGAGGCAAACGCCAAGACCCATCCCACCGCGCCTCGCCGCAACTCACTCATTGCGAACCCCTTCGATTTCTCGTGCGACTGCGTCCGAATAGCCACCATCGAACCCCACGTGCTTACGCTGGGTCTTGCCATCCGCCTCATCGGCGTAGATCGGAAACACTTTCTCGACGCAGGTGTAGTCTGCGTACCCCATGCGAGCGAGCGGCTTGATGGCTTCCATGTCGATCTTGCCGTCGGCACGAATATATCGGTCGTCGATGTGAACTCCGACCACGCGCCCAACGACCACATAGTGGGAGGTTCTTGGGGTATGGCCGGGCAACATCAAAGTCGTGTAAAAAGTGCATTCGAAACTGATGGGTGACTCACCCACACGCGGTGGGCGAACCAGGCGGCTCGGCGCGGGCGTCAAGCCCGCGGCCTTCATTTCGTCGATCGTGGAGTCGGTGATGCGGCTGGTCATGGTGACCTGATCGCGCAGATCGTAGGTCGCCATGCTGTAGACGAATTCGCCCGTTCGCTCGGCGTTTTCGACCGAGTCCTTGCGCATCGGGGTCTCGGGGTGATTGCTCGCCGAAAACATGACGTAGCCGGGGTCGAAACCCAGGATATTGAATTGTGAAAATGGAGCGAGATTCACGCGACCGCTCGGGGTGAGCGTCGAGATCCATCCGATGGGTCTGGGCACCACGCAAGATTTGAATGGGCTACGGGGCAGCCCGTGATCTTCTTTGTCGGGTTCGTAGAACATCGTTCCTCCCAGGGTCCCTGGATCACTTCTTTTAGTGCACTTTAAGCGTCCAGGGCCCTTGTGTACAGGCCCAAATGATGAGGCTAAGCTTGACCGGTCAGAAGCACACAAAGGAATCAGGCATGCTCAAGCAGCGCATCGCCGGGGGCGAAACGATCATTGGCACCTTTGCCTTTCTCCCCAGCCCGGATGTCGTTGAAATTCTGGCGCTAGCGGGTTTCGACTATGTGATCGTCGACATGGAGCACAGCCCGAAGGACTGGTCGACGATTCAGAACATGATCCGTGCCGCCGAGATCCATCGATTGCCGGTTCTGATTCGAGTGAGTGAGATCAATCCCAAGCTGATTCTCCAATGCCTTGAAATCGGCGCGGAAGGCATTGTGCTCCCATTCGTACAAAGCGCTGCCGACATTCAGACGGCCACCGCTTCCTGCTTCTACCCACCTAAAGGCCAACGCGGAACCTGTACCCTGACTCGAATGACCGGCTACGGTGCGCGCCGAATGGAGTTCATTGATTACTGCCAGGCCCAGGACGAGCGACTGGTCATATTCGCTCAGGTTGAGGATCGCCTGGGGGCTCAGAACATTCTTGACATTGTCTCAGCCAAGCCCGCAGTAGACGCGGTGCTGGTCGGCCGCTCCGACCTGGCCAGCGCGTTGGGCCATCCCGGGCAGGTGGAGTCCCCGGTCGTGCTCGAGGCGACCAATGCCATCATCGAAGCCGCACGCGGTCGGGCGAATGGTCCCGCAGTTGCCATGGGCGTCTATTCCCCTGAGGAGTTGCAGTTTTGGAAGCGCAAGGGATGCACGGTGTTCTTTGGTGCGTCAGATGGTGCCATTCTGTTTGGAGCAGCCCGCACCTGGGTCCAAACCGTCAAGGCTGGTGCTTGACCGCCCGATCTTCCTCACGCCGTTGCACGGCCCGCTCTTCGACGAGCGTAAGCTCGACGCCGCCCGCTTCAGACTGCTCAAAGAATCGCAGCTCCGGGCATTTGGGAGTCGTTCATGTCAGGTTCTATCACGTGCGCTCGTCGTAGGGAGCTGCTCAGGTCTCTATCGGCGGGGTCAGCAATCGTCGCGCTGTCGCCCTCGCGTCTTGCTGCCCAAACCTACCCGAGCAAGCAAATCCGCCTGGTAGTGCCCTTCCCGCCGGGCGGCGCGGTCGACCTTCTGGGGCGTGCCGTCGGTCAGGCGCTCTCCGAGCAGATGGGTGTACCGGTCGTGATCGACAACCGCCCCGGAGCGAGCGGCGTGATTGGAACTCAAAGTGCGATCCAATCCCCCGCCGACGGGCACACACTGCTCCTGTGTTACGACGGCACGCTGGTGATCAACCCAGTGGTGTCCAAGGTCCCGTTTGAGACCCTGCGAGATCTCGCGCCCGTCTCTCGGTTGGTGAACTCTCCGATTATCTTCGCGGTCGGTGCCCAAGTGCCGGTCTCTGACTTCACCGCGCTCAGGCAACTGTCGGCCAGCACACAGGTCACATATGCGACCAGTGGTACGGCCTCAACGCCTCACATGTTCGGCGAACTCGTTCGGATGCGAACAGGCCTCGCCTGGACCCACGTGCCCTACAAGGGGGCCGGTCAGGCGATTGCCGATGTTCTCGGCGGCAATGTCACCGGCGTTCTCACCACGGTGTCTACTGTTGACAAGTATTTGAAGTCCGGCCAAATGCGCGGTGTTCTGATCAGCAGCGCGCACCGCAGCTCAGCGGCACCGGAGGTGCCCACAGTGGCTGAACTCGGGTTCCCCGGGGCGCAAACCGAGACCTGGTTCGGCATGCTGGTCCCCGCGGCAACACCCGCGGATGTTGTTGACCGCGTCCACCGCGAGGTCGTCCGGGCGTTGAACCGCCCTGAGCTCAAGGAGCGCCTGACGGCGCTCGGATTCAGTGCCGTAGGCAATAGGCCCGCCGAGTTCCGCGCTGAAATCGAAGCCGACCTTAAGCGCTGGGAACAGGTGGCGACAGGGGCGCGGATCCGACTCGACTGAACGACGGCTGGAGAGCTTTCCCATGAAGCACTGTCCGATGCATCTCTCCATTCCGGTGTCCAGCCTTGCTGGCGCGAGGCGGTTTTACGGCCAGTTGCTCGGCTGTGCAGAGGGTCGAAGCGCGACCGATCGGGTCGACTTCGACTTCTTCGGCAATCACCTCGTCGCTCACCTCGAAGTCACCGAGGCGGAACACCGCACCCAAGTCGTGATCTCTGGCGGTTATGCGACTCCGGTTCGTCACTTCGGCGTTTTGGTCGACCGGGGTGTCTGGCAGGACATCGCTGACCGGCTTCGCTCGGCCGGTACCCGATTCGCGCTCGAGCCCCAGGTAATCTTCCCGGGTGAGGTTCGAGAGCAAGCCATATTCCTTGCAGAGGACGACTGTGGAAATTTCGTCGAATTCAAGTCACAGCCCGCCGACCGGGTCTTCGC
>JBIKVK010000343.1:0-3400 GCA_044356835.1 Burkholderiaceae bacterium | reverse complement strand
TGCGATCGGGGCGGGGAGAATACGACCGGGTACGGGCTGGGACGGACGGCTCATGGGGCTCTCCGAATGGACGGGTGAGCGGATTTTCTTCGTGTCGGGGCCGTTGCTGCAGGCGCGGGGCGGGTGTTCGACCCTGCGCCAAGCTGCTCAGCGAACTCGAGCAGGCGACCAATGTCGCTCTGGTCATCGCGTGATGCAATATGGACGCAGACCATGCGGCAGATTTCGGTGACCGTACGGTCGGCAACTGCGTACCAGGTAAAGTTGCCTTCCCTGCGACGCAGCAAGACGCCGGCCTTGTACATGGCGTTCAGATGGCGTGAGACATTGGTTTGGCTGGCGCCTGTGTCCTGAACGATGTCGCTGACGGTTTTTTCCCCATCGCAGATCGAATGGAGAATGCGCAGGCGGGTGGGTTCGGCCAGCAAAGCGAAGTAGCCCGAGACCGATTCGAGCACCTGATCGAGCTGTGGGTCCACAATGTCTCCGCGAGGACAACGCCCAGAATCCAGGCGTTGCGTTTTTTGTCTTCCCAGGAGAATATGCGTCAATGCGCATACAGTCAAGTGTCCGGCGACTTTTCTTGATCTCGGCCGCGGTCGTGGCGGCTCCGCGTTGGGCGGGCGCCGAGCGCGTGAGCGCGAGTCCCTCAGGTGTGATGCCCGATGGGGCGCGCCAGGCGGACAACGGCGACAGCGACAGCCTGTCGGAACGGATGCTGTCTGCCTGGGCGTCGGGTCGGCCGGCCGTGCTGATGTTTTCGACCCCGGGTTGTCCCTACTGCCATGCCTTGCGCACCGAGCACCTCAACGGGCTTGAGCGGAATCAAGCGGTGCGCGGGATCCTGTATCTTGAACTCGATCTCAACGATCGGCGCCCGATCGCTCTGGCCGGAGATCCCCTGTTTGCACCGGTCTTGTCCGACGTCAGCTCGGGACGTGACCTCGCGCGCAAGCTTTCGGTACGGGTAGCACCGACGGTCCTGTTCCTGGGCCCGACGGGCGAACTCGCCGAGAGGCTGGTGGGCTATGGCATGCGGGACTTTTATGCGGCCTATCTCGACCAACGGATCGGCGAGTCCATCCAGCGGCTGCGACGTCCCGGCTGAGCCGGTCCTTGGCGAAACCGGTTCCTTCATACGATACTTGTCGGCATTCAGCCCTAAGCTGAAAGTATTTTCAATGAAGGAGACCTTGACATGAACAGAATCGTTCCGCGCGTCCTGCTCGGGGCTCTGGCGGCCGCAGCCTCGGTCGGCATCGCTTCGGCCCAGGGCACCGATGTGCGCTATCTGGCGGCCAACTGCGCGAACTGCCACGGCACCGACGGCCGGGCCGCAGCCGGTGGCGGCATGCCGGCCTTGGCGGGCCTGACGGCGTCTTATTTCGTCGAGCAGATGAACGCGTTCAAAAATGACAAGCGCCAGGGGACGATCATGCATCAGATCGCCAAGGGCTACACCGACGCCGAGATCACGCAGATGGCTGCGTATTTCGCCGCGCAGAAACCGTCCAAGTGAGCGGGGAGGACAGAGCGATGAAACAGCAATCCATTGATACCGGTCGCCGTCGTCTCGCGACCTCGGGGGGCCTGGTCGCCCTCTCTGCCGCGGCCAGTGGTAGCGCTTTGACGGGCTGCGCGAGTACCGCGGCTCCGGCAGCACCCACCCGCAAACTGGGACGAGTCCTGGTCATTGGCGGGGGCTATGGTGGGGCCACCGCCGCCAAGTACATCAAGAAGTGGGGCGGCGATGCGATCGACGTGATGCTGGTCGAGCGTGAGGCCGCTTTCGTGTCCTGCCCCCTGTCCAATCTGGTGCTCGGCGGTCATCGCAAGATCGCGGATCTCACCACCTCCTACGACGGTCTGCGCAAGGCCGGCATTTTGGTGATGCAGGACGAGGTGGTCGGGATCGATCCGGCCAAGATGATGGTGAGCTTTCGCAAGCTCGCCGATCAGCGCTTTGATCGCATCGTGGTGTCGCCTGGCATCGATTTCGATTTCGGGTCGATTCAGGGGCTGAACGACGCCGCCCAGAAGCGCATCCTGCATGCCTGGAAGGCCGGCCCTCAGACCGTCGCCCTGCGCGGGCAACTCGAGGCGATGCCGGACGGCGGCACGTACGTGCTGTCCATTCCCAAAGCGCCGTATCGCTGCCCCCCCGGCCCCTATGAGCGTGCCTGCCAGGTCGCGAGCTACTTCAAGGCGGCCAAGCCCCGGTCGAAGATCATCGTTCTGGATGCCAACCCCGACATCGTGTCCAAGAAGGGCCTGTTCCTCGCCGCGTGGAACGGCCAGTACAAGGGCATGATCGAGTACCGCGCGAATGCCGTCGTGACCGAGGTCGATGCCGGCAAGCTGGCCGCGATCACCGAGCTGGGTGACCGCGTCAATGCTGATGTGCTGAACGTCGTGCCCCCCATGGCTGCAGCGCAACTCGCCCAGAAGAGTGGTCTGGTGAACGTCAACAAGCTCTGGTGCGGCGTTGATTGGGTGACGCTCGAGTCCACCGCCGCCAAGGGTATCCATGTGCTCGGTGACTCGACCTTCTCGGCACCGGCCATGCCCAAGTCCGGCCACATGGCCAACCAGCACGGGAAAGCCGCTGCGGCCGCGATCGTCGAAATGATGAACGGGCGCACACCGCAGCCCATCACGATGGCCAACACCTGCTACAGCTTCGTCGATGCGGACAATGTCGTGCACGTCGCGTCTGTGCATCGCTATGACGCCGACAAGAAGACCATGGTGACGGTGCCCGGTAGTGGCGGGTTGTCCACCGAGGCCAACCGGCTCGAAGGGGTCTATGCGAACTCCTGGGCCCGCAACATCTGGAACGACATGCTGACCTGATGGCAGGCAGGGCTGACGGGCGAACAGGGAGGTTTTCGGCGGCCCAATTCCCCGTCAGCTGATATGTCTTCCGACTCCGAGGCATCATAGGGCCCTTTCGTTCATAGGGGCCCTAGAGGCCGGGAGTTCGGAATGACTCAGGTGGTGTGGTCGGGCGGCGAGGAACACTGGGCCCACAAGGGCGACGTCAAGCTGTTCCTCTGGAACAAGAAGGCTGCGGCGTCGGTACCCAAGGCAGGAACGGTGCTCTTTGTGCATGGATCGTCGATGGCCTCGCAGCCTACCTTCGATCTGTCGGTGCCGGGACGGCCCGACTCCTCGGTGATGGATTGGTTTGCGGCCCGGGGATTCGACACCTGGACCATGGACAACGAGGGCTACGGTCGTTCGAGCAAGCACCGCGATATCAACTGCGATATCCCCAACGGCGCGGCCGATCTTGAGGTCGGCACCCGCTACATCCTCGAGCGCAACGGCGGCGGCAAACTGCTGATCTACGGCATTTCGTCCGGGGCGCTGAAGGCAGCACTTTTTGCACAGAACCACC
>JBIKVK010000342.1:0-3404 GCA_044356835.1 Burkholderiaceae bacterium | reverse complement strand
TGCGCGCGTTGCCGCTTCGAGATCGACGTGCGGCTGCAGCCTGGGGCCGCAGACCGAGAGGTAGCGGAGCGATCGTGTGCGCTCGAAGATCGGCCGGCTGAACATCACCCGGTCACGGATCGTGATGACCACCTCAGCACCCTCGATCCGCTCGAGCAGGTGATCGGGGTCACGCGCCCGGTCGGTAAGGATGCACAGGTCGCTGCGGCGTTCGAGTTCCTGGACGCAGGCCATCGTCCTGGCGTGATCGAGCCAGTCTTCCATCAGAACGACGCGCGTCATCCCGGCGGGCGAATCAGCTGGACCGGGCACCGGAGATCCGGACGATCTCGGCCCAGCGTGCGCGATCCTGGTCGGCGATCCGTGCGAACTCGGCAGAACTCCCGCCGACCGCCTCGCTGCCCACCGAGGCGAGCCGCTGCTGGATCTCGGGCCGGGCGGCGATCCGAGCGATCGCCGACTGCAGGCGATTGACGATCTCCGCGGGCGTGCCCGCCGGCGCAACCAGTCCGGCCCAGGTCTCCGCCACATAATCGCGCACGCCGCTCTCCTGCAAGGTCGGCAAATCCGGAAAGGCGCGCGAGCGCCTCGCGGAGGTCACCGCTAAAGCGCGCAGCTTGCGCTCCTTGATCAGAGGGGCGGCCGTGCTCAGCGTGTCGAACATCGCGTGCAGGTGGCCGCCCATCACGTCGCTGGTCGCGAGAGACGTCCCCTTGTAGGGCACGTGCACGATATCGATTCCGGCGCGGGTCTTGAGCATCTCGATCGACAGGTGGGCGAGTGTGCCGTTGCCGCCGCTGCCGAAGTTGAGCTGGCCCGGCCGGCTCTTCGCGTAGGCGATCAGATCCTGCACGGAATTCACCGGCAGCGAATTGGTCACCTGCAGCACCATCGGCCCGGTCGCGACGATCGAGATCGGCGCGATGTCCTTCTCGGGATCGAAGGGCATGCTGGGGTAGAGCGCCGGATTGATGGTCAGCGTACCGGCCGACACCATTACGAGCGCGTACCCGTCCGGGGCCATCCGCAGCACCTGCGCGGTACCGGTGTTGCCGTTGGCACCAGGCCGGTTCTCGATCACGAAGGGCTGGCCGAGTTCGTCCGAAAGATGCTGGGCAAACAGGCGTGTGGTGACGTCTAGGTTTCCGCCGACCACATAGGGCACGACGATCCTTACCGGCCGGTTCGGGTAAGCAGCTTGCGCGCTTGCAAGCCTGGGCATCGCGATGCCGGCGGTGGCCAAACCGGCGCCCGCCTTCAGGAAGTTCTTACGGTTCATCGTCGGGTCTCCTGCGATCCGGCGTCGGTGCGCGCCGCGTTCAATTCGTCGAAATACTGTCGGGCGCCCCGCGCCAGCAGCTCGCTGCTCCGGGTCAGCAGCAAGCGCGCTCCAGCGCGCAGCAACTCCGCGTTGCGCTCCGGGCTCGCAAGGGTGCCGGCCACCCGGCCCGCCGCACTGATCGTGCGCAAGGCCTGATCGATCACCGAGCGCACTTCGGGTCGTGCAGCGCCGCCGGGAAAGCCCATCCGGTGGGCCAAGTCGTTGGGGCCGATGAACCAGACGTCGACCCCATCGACCTTGAGCAAATCCGGCAGCCGGTCGATCCCGGCGGGTGATTCGATGATCGCGATCACCAGCTTGTCGGCCCAGTCGGACCAGCGCGCGTAGCGCACCGCCTCGACCAGGCCGCTGGCCGCTGCGACATCGTCGACGCCGGCGAGCATGATCCCGTCTGCGCCCAGATCGAGGTAGCGGCTGATCAGCCCCGGGTCCGGCGCCCAGGGCCGCACCACCGAGGCGATGCCCGCTGCGCGCGCGCCGCGGCACATCTCCTCGATCCGCTCGGTGGTGGCAGCGCCCTTCTCACAGTCGATGAAGGCAGCATCGAAACCGAGCCGGCCGAGGTGCTCGACCAGCGAGGGCAACGGGAAATTGACGAGCGCCATGTTCGCCAGATCGCCGCGGGCGAGTTTCTGTTTGATCGCGAGCACGGTGCGATATCCTCGGAATTGACTTATGAAAACTATAAGCGAGAGTCCGACTTGCTCGCAAGGCTTGTTCGAGAACGGGCCTAACCCGATCAGGTCTGCCGGTTTCGCGACAGAGTTGGCCTCATTGCAGCAGAATGCAGTTCTCCGATCCAACACCCGATGAACAAGAACCCCAACCGCAAGCCCATGGGCGACACGATCGTGCCTGTTCGAGTCAATGTGCGTCTGCTCGAAGTATTCGTGCGCGTTGCCCAGGAGGGCAGCATGAGTGCCGCCGCCAGACGTCTCGGCATCAGCCAGGCCGCGGTATCGCAGGCGGTCACCGCGCTCGAGGAGGGTCTCGCGGTCGAGTTGTTCGACCGATCGGTGCGCCCGCCCGCTCTGACACTGGCCGGGACCGCAGTCCTCCGGCCTGCGACCGAAGCGGTGCGCCGGCTCCACGATGTGCAGGACGTCGCCCGCAATGCAGCCTGCGGCCGGGTGCCGCTGCTCCGCATCGGGATGCTGGACAGTTTCACTTCCACCGCCGGCCCGGGGACGCTCCAGCGGATCAAGGACCTGGCAAGCGAGTGGACCGTGACATCGGGCGTCGGCGCAACCAGTCTGCAGGCCATTGACGAGCGACGGTGCGACGTAATCATCACGTCCGACGACCAGCCGGTGCCCGATGGGCTGATCACCGCGTCAATCCTTCAGGAGGACTTCGTACTCGCTCTCCCGCCCGGGTGGTCGGGCGACGGCTGCGATCTGGCGGGGATCGCAGGGCAGCTGAGCTTCATCCGCTACGGTCGCGACTCGCACATGGGCGCGGTCATCGATGCCTATCTCGAGCGGGTCGGTGTGCGGGCGCAGACCCGCTATCAGTTCAACACCACCGACGCGCTGCTTCGGATGGTGTCGGCGGGCTTTGGCTGGACACTCGTGACGCCGCTAATCCTGCTGAAGTCCCTGTCGCCCGAGGTCAGCGTGCGGATCGCTGCGCTGCCCTCAGGTGCATTCCGACGCGAGATCAAGGTGGTGGTCCGGCGCGGCGAGGGCGAGGCGATCCTCGGCCGCGTGCGTGATGCCGCAATCGCGACGCTGAAGGAAGACGTCCGACCGCCACTCGAGCGTAGCTATCCGGAAATCGTCGGATCCTTCGTGATCGGTGGCCGGGCGGCGCGGGGCCGCCCGCGTGCGCGCTGACCGGTCGACCCGGCCCAGAGGGACCGCGGGACGGAAATTCGCCCGCGGCGAGACCTCAGCCGAAGCGTGACCGGCAGGCCGCCTGAAGATCCAGGGGGCGGATGAAGCTGCATTGGCCCGAGCCGCCGACGGACTGGGCGCGGTATTGCGCCAGCGGGTCAGGATCGCGGATGGAGCTGCACTGTCCGCTCTGGGCTGATGCGCATTGCAAAACTGCAAGACAGAGC
>JBIKVK010000341.1:0-3410 GCA_044356835.1 Burkholderiaceae bacterium | reverse complement strand
CCCGACCCCGACACCGACACCGACACCGACACCGACACCGACACCGACACCGACACCGACACCGACACCGACACCGAGGGCTGAGGTCGGCCGGGCGTTCCAGCCATCGAACCCAGCGACCACCCCGAAGCCCACCGAATCGCCCGAGCAGAGCGCGACGGGCACGCGCAGGCAAACCGCTCCGGGCGACGCCGACCCCGCCACGCCGCCGGGGGGAGCGGCACACACGCCCCCCCCGCCCCGCTCGCCTGAGCCTCAAAATCTCGGGTCGCTCGAGCCGGCCCCTCTCGCTTCTGCCCCCGCAGCGGGCGGCTCAGGCATCGCACTCGCCAGAACCCCCGTTCGCATCGACGCCGCCTGGCAGGGCAATCGCCCCCCAAGCTATCCCGCCTTGTCCAAACGGCTGGGCGAAACCGGAGAGACTCGACTGTCGATTCTGGTAGCTGCTGATGGCCGAGTGCTCGAGAGCCGTGTATCCCAATCAAGCGGTTCAGGTCGCCTGGACGCCGCGGCGATCGAAGCAGTCCGGCACTGGCGTTTTACTCCGGCGACGGTGGACGGAACACCCATCGCCGACTGGTATCACGATTGGCGATGGGTGTTCCGCCTGGACGGCTGACAAGCGGGTCCGATGCTTATCCCGAACGCGCAGCCCACCCCCCTTGAAAATCCCGAGCAGAATCTAAGGGTATTCGGCTAGAATCTCCTGACCACGGGTGCGCCGTCCAGACCTTGGACGGCGTTAAACGGGAAAGCGGTGCGCCCTCTTCGGGGCAATGCCGCTGCTGCCCCCGCAACGGTGAGCAAGCGTGGGCGTGTCATCAGGCCACTGGGTTCAATCCTGGGAAGGCGACACGTCAAATCTTGCAAGCCCGGATACCGGCCTGTGAGGTCCGACGCTGCCTCGGCAACGTCGGTGCAAACGTGCTACGGGGTGGTTGGCGCGGAGGGGCCTCGGCCGGCCTCGTCCTCATTCCCCTTGGCGCTTTGATCGTCACGCAACAGCGGGTGCGCTCGTTGCCAGGGAGAACTCATGAAATGCGCAATCAGACGGATCGCAAGGGTGGGACTGCTGCCCTGCGTGCTGGCCGGTCACGGCCCAGTCTTGGCCTCCAATCCCCTTGAACCGGTCATCGTGACGGCGACTCGCTTCGAGTCCGAGCTGCAGCAGCAGCCCATCGCAGCGCAGGTCATCACCGCCGACGAAATACGAGACAGTTCCGCGAGCACCATTGCCGAGGTCCTCGCCCGTCTCGGCGGCGTACAGACTCGAGCCAACTTCACTGGCGTCGCCGATCGGCCACTCGACCTGCGAGGCTTCGGAATGAGCGGCGACCAGAACACCCTGGTGCTGGTCAACGGGATCCGAATTTCGGAAAACGAGGGAGCCGCAGCCCGGCTGTCGGCGATCCCGATCGAGAGCATCGAGAAGATCGAAATCCTGCGCGGCGCGGGCGCAGTCCTTTATGGCGGTGGGGCGACGGGCGGAACGATCAACATCATTACCCGCTCTCCACTGGGCCAGGCTCCGGCCGCCCAGGCCTCGGTCACCGCGGGCAGCCACAACACCCTCGACCTTCGGGCTGGTCTTCAGCGAGGCGACGACCGTTGGGGGCTGATTCTGAACGCCGGGCGTTTCCAAAGCGACAACTGGCGCCAAAACAGCCGCGCCGAGCAAGAGCACGCTGCGGGCGAAATCCGGCTGCGCGTATCCCAGGGCTTCGTCGCTCTGGGCTTCAACGCGGACCAGCAGCGAGCTCGCCTGCCCGGGGCTTTGAGTGCAGCAGACATCACCACCGATCGTCGCGCCACCCGTTTCCCGAATGACTTTGTGCATAGCGAAAGTCAGATGGTGTCGCTGCGCACCGAGCAAACCCTCGGGACCATGACCCTCGCGCTCGACCTCGCACATCGGACCAAAGACGCCGAGATGCTGAACGACTACCGATTCGGCGCGACCGACTTCGATGCCACCACCTACGCAACCCGGGTCAGTGTGAATTCGATATCGCCGCGCGCCCTGTGGAAGTCGACCCTGGTCGGCGCCGAAAATCGGCTGACGATCGGTCTCGACTGGAGCGACTGGGCCTACGACAACGACATCGCCAACAACGGCCTCTATGCGGGTGAGGGCTACGCAAGCACTCGGGATGAACGCGGCGGACAGCTGAATCGGGCGATTTACTTCCGAGATGAGCTGCGCTGGGCCTCGGGAACCCGATTGAGTCTGGGTGCACGACGCGAAGAGATCAGACAGGACCAACAGTTTTCCGCCACCGGACCGGTCGTGGCTGCCGAGTATCGTCTCAATGCCCACGAACTGGCCTTGCAGCAGCCGATCGCCCGCGGCTTGTCGGTCTATGGACGCGCAGGCGAAAGCTTTCGGGTCGCCAATATTGACGACAACCGCTGTATCTATGGACCCTGCCCGACGCAGCTGTTGCGACCCCAGCAATCGGTAGACCGCGAACTCGGGGTTCAGTGGAATCGCCGCGGCCTGAGTCTGCGAGCCAGTGCCTTCGACATCGCTCTCGAAAACGAGATTCACTTCAACGGCTGGACTCGAACGAACATGAATCTGGCGCCGACATCGCGACGGGGATTCGAGCTCGAAGCTCTCATGAGCCTGGGACCTGCGACGGATCTGGGGCTGCGATACCAGCGCACGACCGCACGATTCCGTGAGGGGGACTATGAAAGGACAAACTTTGACGGCTCGAAAGAACTGATCGACCTGACCGGCAAGGAGGTGCCTCTCGTCCCGCGGGACCGGCTTGGGCTGACGCTTGGCTGGCAGCTCGCCGCGAACACGCGGCTGAGCGCCAACATCAACCATATCGGTACCCAGCGTTATGACAACGACCAGGCCAATCGCTATCAGCGAATGCCAGCCTTCACGCTGACCGACCTCAAGTTGACCCATCAGCTGGGCGCTTGGCGATGGGCGGCGGGCATCAACAACCTGTTTGCCGAACGCTATTACCTGTACGGCATCGTGAACGGCAGCTTCACCTCGTTCAACGCGTATCCTGAAGACTTGAGAAGCGCCTACGTCAGTGCGAGCTATCAGTTCTGAGTCCGAGATCCCGCGGATGCCCCCAGCCACTGTCTGGCGCTCTCTCGCCATCAGAGCCGCCTGTGCCCTGGCCGCGTTCGCAGCCATGGGAGCCCAGGCGGGGGGGATCCTTTCCCTGGACCTGTGCAGTGACTGGCTCATCGCCCACTATTCGAAACCCGATCGGGTGAACGCGCTTTCGCAGATGTCCGCACGGCATGAGCCCCCGATGACCGCACAGGGGTGGACCACACATGACGGTTCACTAGAAGACATCCTCCGGCGCAGGCCCGAGCGAGTCGTGGTCGGAGCGTTCAACGCGTCGGTGCTGCGGTCGAGGCTCAGCGCATTGGGG
>JBIKVK010000003.1:0-37795 GCA_044356835.1 Burkholderiaceae bacterium | reverse complement strand
CACTTTTTGCCGCGCCGATTCATTTCCAACGCAAGGGCCGCGGCCGCTTCAAACCGGCTCCCGGTGAAACGGTCCATTCGGCGCTCGCGGGGCTCGAACGCCGTCGCCAGCAAGAGCTCAGGGTCGAGTCCTTGGCGCAACAGTTGCTCGCAGGTCAACTGCCCGAGGAAATTGCAGCGCAGGCGGCCATGCTGATCGCCCGCCCCGATCGGGGCAGCATCGAATATCGCGCGCTGGATCTGGCCTTGCGCCGCTCGCCGGGCTCGCCCGAGCGCCTGCTGATGCAACTGGGGGCCTTTCGCTCGACCGCTGAGCTCCACCTTGCGCGATTCGGCGCCGAGCATTTCCCGGGCGGCTTTGGTTTCGAGCGCCTTCGGTCAAGCGAGTCCGCGCTCGGCGGTGATGCGAACGGGCTGACCCTGGCACCGGTCGAGGCGTTCTCGATTGACGACTCCAGCACGACCGAAATCGACGATGCATTGTCGGTCCAGGCCACCGCAGAAGGCGGATGGCGGATCGGCATCCACATTGCCGCGCCGGCGATCGGGATCGCACCCGATTCGGACCTCGACGAGATCGCTCGGGATCGCATGTCCTCCGTCTACATGCCGGGCGACAAGATCACGATGCTGCCGGCGCAGTCAGTGGGCGCCTTCTCATTGGATCAGGGACAAACAGTCCCAGCCTTGTCGCTCTACCTGGACCTCGCGCCCGACTGCAGCCGCATCGAACGACATCACTCGAGACTCGAGCGGGTGCGCATTGCCGCCAATCTGCGTCATGACGAAATCGGCCAACGCTATGACGACTCCCAGCTGGCCGATCGCGCGCTCGCTGCACAGCTGCCCTTCGGCGAAGCCATTTGGGTGCTCTGGCAACTGACGCTCGCCTCATCGAAGGAGCGGGAACGGGTGAGAGGCAAGCCCGAGCAGCGCTTTCGCACCGACTTCAGTTTCCGGATCGACCGCAGCCAAGGACTGGAGCGAGTCGAGATCGCCACCCGACCCCGGGATGCTCCACTGGACCGGATCGTCGCCGAGATGATGATCCTCGCCAACAGCCACTGGGGGGCTTTACTCGCCGAACATCAGGTGACGGGCATCTATCGCTCACAGCAGGCCGGGCGGGTGCGCATGAGCACCCAAGCCCTGGAACACGAGGGCATCGGAGTCCCCCAGTACATCTGGAGCACCTCCCCTTTGCGACGCTACGTGGATCTGGTCAATCAGCGGCAGCTGATTGCGGTGCTGACCGGCGAACGCCCGCCCTACGGTCCCAAGGATGCATCGATTTTCTCGATCATCACCGCCTTTGAGTCTCGACATGCCGCCTACCAGGAATTCCAGCAGCGGATGGAACGCCTGTGGTGCCTACGCTGGCTCGCCCAGGAGCACATCCGGAGCGCGGCCGCGGTCGTCGTGCGCGAGGACGTCGTCCGGTTGGTGAATGCGCCGCTCTACTTCAAGGTTCCTGGCCTGCCGGCTCTGCCCCCAGGCCGGCCGGTCGAAGTGGACATCGAGGATTTTGACGAGATCGACCTGTCGGTGACCGCGCGGCCTCGGGTCCTGGCCAACCCTGGAGATGCCGCATGAACCGCGACCGTTACGGGGTGATCGGCAACCCGATTGCGCACAGCCGATCCCCGGACATCCACCGGATGTTTGCACAGCAGACCGGTGAGGCCATCGAATACGAAAGACTGCTCGCGCCGCTGGAGGGTTTCAGGCAGACCGTCAAAGCGTTTCGGGCCGAGGGCGGACGGGGAGCGAATGTCACCGTACCTTTCAAGATCGAAGCTTTCGCTCTTGCCGATCGGGTCTCCCCCCGGGCGCAGGCCGCGGGCGCAGCCAACGTGCTCGTCTTCGATGCGCAGGGCCTGTCTGCCGACAATACCGATGGTATTGGCCTGGTGCGGGATATCGAGATGCGGCTGGGGATCGCGCTCCGCAACGCGTCGGTATTGCTGCTGGGCGCGGGCGGAGCGGGCCGCGGCGTGGTCGGACCGCTGCTGGATGCCGGGGTCGTCCGCCTGCACATCGCAAACCGCAGCCCGGGGCGCGCGCATGAACTGGCCGCGCAGTTCAGCGCACCCTCGGGCCACCGGATCACCGCAGGCGATCTGGTCAAGCTTCCAGATGGCCTGGATCTGGTGATCAATGCCACGTCCTCCGGTTTGGGCTCGGAGCACTCCCCCATCGAAACCGATGAACTCGCCGGCGCCGTCCTGGCCTACGACATGGTCTACGGCTCAAAACCGACGCCTTTCATGAGCGCAGCCAAGAACGCCGGAGTGGCCGTAATTTCCGATGGACTTGGCATGCTGGTCGAGCAGGCGGCAGAATCCTTCCTGATCTGGCGCGGCGTGCGGCCCGAAACGGAAACGGTCTACCGGCGCCTGCGCGAAGAAATTAACCCGCACCGTCAAAACCCGCCGACGTGACGACCGAACCGATCGATCCGAACAAGCCCAGCGCCCAAGCGCAGGCCGAGCCCGATTCGCCTGGGCGCGAGGAGCCTGCAGGCGACCAGCCTCGCGAGCCTGAGGCGGCCTCGCGGGCGCTCGAGGAGGTCCAGGAGCTTCTGGGCCGGCATCACATTGTGCTCGAGCTGGCCCACCGACAGTCGCACGGAGAGGATGCGGAGCGGCATGAGCTGGTGGCGAGCCTCGTCGAACGTCAGCATTTGAACGAACTGGCTGCTCGGCTCGAGACGATGCACCCCGCGGATGTCGCCTACGTCCTCGAGTCTTTGCCTCAAAGTGACCGGATCACGGTCTGGGACATGGTCAAGCCCGAGCGCGATGGGGAGATCCTCATCGAGGTCTCGGACTCGGTGCGAGAGTCGCTGATCCGTTCGATGGATACCGACGAGCTGGTCGGCGCGGTCGAGAGCCTGGATGCCGACGAGATCGCCGAGCTCGCCCCCGACCTGCCCTCTGACGTGGTCGAAGCGGTCCGCAGGACCATGACCCAAGAGGAGCGCGAGCAGCTGCGCGCCTCGATGTCGTACCCGGAGGGCTCGGTCGGAGCGCTGATGGATTTTGAAGCCATTGCGGTCGACGCCGGTCACTCGATCGACAGCGTACTGCGGGAGCTTCGTACCCGGGGGGAGCTGCCCGACCACACCGACCAGATCTTCGTCGTTGAAGCCGGGGGTCATCTGGCCGGTGCAGTATCGCTCGAACGTCTTCTGCTCAACGCGCCCGAAGCGATGGTGGTTGATGTGATGCGGCGCGATGTGCTCACCCTCGCGCCCTACGATGATGCGAGCGAGGCCGCACTCGCGTTCCAGCGCTACGACCTGGTCTCAGCGCCGGTGGTCGACCCGCACAACCGGCTGATCGGACGACTGACTGTGGACGAGGTGGTCGATGTCATCCGGGCCGACAGTGACTCGGAGGCTCTGGCCAAGGCGGGTCTGCGGGGCAGTGAGGACCTGTTTTCGAGCGTTTGGAATTCGGCGCGCAATCGCTGGCTTTGGCTTGCGCTCAACCTGTGCACCGCGTTCTTTGCCTCGCGCGTGATCGGCGCGTTCGAGCACACCATCGAGCGCGTGGTGGCGCTCGCGGCCCTGATGCCGATCGTCGCGGGGATTGCGGGCAACTCCGGCAATCAGACGATGACGCTGATCATCCGCTCGATCGCCATCGGACAGTTGACCCTGCGTAACGCCCGTACACTGCTCGTGAAGGAGCTCGCGGTCGCCGGGGTCAATGGCCTGGTCTGGGGAGGTATCGCGGGCCTCTTTGCCTGGTGGCTTTATTCGAACACCGACGAAGGTTTCTGGCTCGGCCTGGTGATGATGATGGCGATGATCCTGAACCTTCTGATGGGCGCGCTCGTCGCGATGGCGGTACCGTTGACTCTGCAGAGGCTGGGGCGCGATCCCGCCCTGGGCTCGTCGGTGCTGCTCACCTTCAGCACAGACTCGTTGGGTTTCCTGATCTTCCTCGGTCTGGCGACGATTTTCTTCGCCTGAACCGCAGGCTCGCTCAGGATGGACGGACAGCCGGCAGCGGCGCGCCGACCGCGCGACCGACCTGCCAGGGGCGGGGATGCGCTGCGTGTGCGCGCACCACGGCCTGGAGCTGGCCCTGCAGCTCTTGAGGCATCGGCGCGCTTCGCCGCGTCCGCAGGTCAACATGGACCGACAGGGATTCATAAGTCGCGACCACTTCGGCAGATTCGGCCCGCATCATCTGCATGCAATAGTGAAGTCGCTTGGCATCGCTCGACAGGAGCAAGGCCTCGATCGCAAACCGCTCGCCCCGCAGGAGCTCCCGCAGATAGTTGAGATGAACTTCCAGGGCGAAGGTCGACGCATGGTGACGGCTTCGGTACGCTTGATCGAGCCCAAGCCACCGGAAAAAACGGCCGGCCGCCTGATCGAAGGCGAGATGATAAAAGGCCACATTCATGTGACCGTTGTGGTCGATCCACTCATCCCGGACCGCCCCATCGTCGAGCCTGAAGGGCGCGAGGGCGGGTGGACTGGCCTGCAGCGCCTGTGCGGCCGACGGTTCGGAGGGCATTGGGCTCATCGGTAATTCCTTGGATAGCCTGGGTGGCGATGCCGGTGGGAGAGGGGCTCGATCCTCAGCTCACGAACCGCGCTCACAGAGGACCGCGGTGGTGTAGCCCCGGGCCGCTTCGGCAATGTCCTGCCGGTCGAGCCAGGGCGCATTGGCCGGGGGCGCCACAATGGGCACCGCATGCCGTTCGAGCAGAGCCTTGAGCGGTTCCAGCCGCACTGCGAAATTCACGTTTTGCGGGATTTCTCCGGTGATGCTCGCCACGCGCAAGGCGTTGAGCTTGGAGACCACGACCCCCACGACCTGGCCGCGCTGATCGATCAGCGGCCCTCCGCTGTTGCCGGATTGAACCGGCACGTCGATCTGCAGCTGCATGGGGTTGTCGCGCAAGCCGGTGAGCGCCGTCACCATGCCCGCACCCAACTGGCCTGAGGACGACAGCATGCCGTGGAGAGGGTAGCCATAGGTCAGCACCTCCTCGCCCTGTCGGACCCGGGGGTCGACCCGCAAGGGTGCAAACCTCGCCACCGGCTGGGCGCGCAACAGCGCAAGATCGGCACGTGCATCGCGCCCGACCACCTCGACGGATTGCCCGTCCGGTAGACGGACAGCGCGGCAATCCCGGACGACATGGTCATTGGTGATGAGGTGGCCCTCGCGGCTGACATAGAAGCCACTGCCCGCGCTCCAGCGCCCTCGGGACGGCGAACGAGGGGGCTGAGCGTCTGCGGCGGCCGGCGGACGTACCGAGACCGGCGGTACAACCCCGCTCGGCTCGACAGAGATCACGGGCGGCGCAGCTCGCCCGGCATTGGTCAGGTCGCCGGCCGGACGCAAGGCAAGGCGCCCGGGCGTCCAGTCGCGCGCAAGGCTCTGAGCCTCGAGCAACTGCGCTGCGGTCAGCTCGGTCGCGGCCTTTCGGTGAATCATCGAGGCCTGATCAACCAGGCGCTCCAGGCTTGCCCGATCGGCGAGCCTGAGGGCCTGGGCGTCAGCGATACTGGCCCACGCGTAGGCGTACAGGGGCGAACGATCGAGCACCTGACCCTCGAGATACCACTGGGCAAGCAGCAGCTGCGCAGCCGGATTGCGGCCATCGGCAGCGCGCTGCAGCCAACGGCCCGCGCTTCCAGCGTCCGGAACGATTCCACGGCCCGCGCGGTAGGCCTGGGCCAGTGCGAGAGCAGACGATGAATCCCCCGCCTCAGCGCCCCGTCTCAGCCAGTCGATGCCGTCACGCGGCGTCGCTCCGGCCACTTGCCCGGCCTGCATCAGCAGCCCAAGCGCCATCATGCCCGGCGCGTAGCCGGCCTCAGCTGCACGGCGAAGCCAGCGGGACGCTGACTCCAGGTCCCGGTCCACGCCCTGTCCACGGGCGAGCGCCATGCCCAGTTGGGTCTGCGCGGCCGCCAGATCCCGCTCAGCAGCGCGAGTCCACCAGAGTACGGCTTGCGCTGGGTCGCGCGGCCGGCCCCAGCCATACCGATGGCACAGGCCCAGCCGATACTCGGCCTGAGGCATCCGCTCGGGGGCGGCTTCGCGCACTGCTCGATCAAAAAGCTGACAGGCCTGTGCCGGGTCGCTCGCGACTCCGGCTTGGCCCAGCAACCGCTCGCCCTCGCTCAACGCTTCCCTGGCTGAGCGTGGGACAGCGGGCGACAGCGGTGACCCCTGGGCCACTTTGGGGTAAGCGCCGTCGGACCCCGGGCGCCCGTTCCCTTGGGCAAGCACAGGATTTCCAACAACCAAAACCATCAGCAGCGAGCAGTATCCGATCGATGCGAGAAACGAACCCGGCCGCCCGCACGGGGGCAGAGACCCTGACGAGGGCCTGCGCGCTGGCTCGAGCTTCGGTCGCTTCCTGGCGATAATCGGGAGGTGCATCAGAATAAGGATAAGCCAGATGTGGCCCTGCGTCGCCGTGTTATGCCCACTCAAGGCGGTCTCATTCGAGACCGGGCCCCAATGCGCCGACTGCTGATCGTCTGGTGGTCGCGCACGGGCGCAAGCCGACAACTCGCTCAGGCAGCCGCGCAGGGCGCGCGAGGGGAGCGCCGGATCGAGACGATGATGCGTCGCTGTGATCGCGTCGGTGCCGACCTGATCCGATCGGCCGATGCGGTGCTTTGGGTCTTCCCGGAAACACTCGGTGGCCCGGCCGGGATGATCAAGGATCTGTTCGATCGAACCTATTACGAGGTGCTGGGCCGCACGGACGGTCGGGCCTACGGGATGATTGTCTGCGCAGGATCGGACGGTCGTGGCGCGATCGCGCAGGTCCAAAGAATCATGACGGGCTGGCGCATGAAGCCAGTGGCCGAACCGATACGGGTCGTGGTCGGGGCCCAAACTCCGGCTTCAATCGCCGCAGCAAAGACCGTCGGCACCGCCCCGCTCGCTCAGGCGCGTGAGCTCGGAGCGGCGATGGCCGCGGGCCTCGCCCTCGGTTTGTGGTGAGCGCCCCGCAACTGCTCCAGCGCTTCGTCGGCTCGGTCTGATGCGACTGCGAAAAGATGGCCTGAGCAAGCAGACCCCGAAGTGCCCGACGACCGGTCGGCCCGGGCAAGCAGCACCAGTGCTTCACAACCCCAAGCCAGGCAGGCTGCAAACAGCGCAAGGCGGACCCTCTCGAACGCATTCGCTTCAAACACGTATACGCATGCCAGGATAAGCGCCGCGGTGCCGATCGTGAGAATCAGGGCGGCACCTGACGCAAACAACAGTCGGTCCGCGCAGCGCGGCCCCGCACGGTCGAACATCGGTTTGAACATTGGCTGACTCCAGAGACGGCGATGACGTCAAGGCGCGTTGCGCCCTGATCCCGCGAAAAGGTCATGCTCGCGGCAGATCCACCCGCCCGGCCAGCCTTGGGCGGCCAGTATCGCCAGCCGATACTCGATACCTTGCGCAATGCACCTGAAGGGTCGCTGGGGCCCGGCAGCCGGCAGTTGTTCATTGCCCGTGAACCGCGCACAATTCGCAGACGAGCGGTACAGCCAAGCCGTTCGAGATCCGGCCCGACCGCCGGGCCGGGCAAGGACGATGACAAAAAATGCCTAGAGGAGACACCCAGATGAATGATCGCCTGCATATCGGGGCCGAACGACGATCGGGGCGCCGAAAAAGTCTGGTCGCCTTGACTTCGCTTGCGGCGGCACTTGCTGCTCCCCCATTACGCGCCCAGTCGGATTGGCCGGGCAAGAGACCGATCCGGCTGGTGATTCCCAGCGGCGCGGGCGGAGGGGCGGACCCGTTCTCACGCATGCTCGCCGAATACCTTTCGCGTGAACTCGGCACACAGGTGGTCGTGGAAAATCGTCCGGGCGCAAACGGCATTTTGGCCGCGGAGCAGGTCATCAATCAGCCGCCCGATGGCCACACATTGCTGATTTCATTTACCGCGGCCACCGTCGGCAACAAGCTGATGCGGCTCAAGATGTCGCACGATCCGATGACCGATCTCGCGCCGATCGGCATCATCGGCGGCACAAGCGGCAACCTGCTGATCGTCCATCCGGATCTGCCCGTCCGGTCAGTCCCGGAACTGGTCGCCTACTCCAAAACGCGAAACGACCTGAGTTACGGCTCCTGGGGCATTGCCTCGGGGGGGCATCTGTTCATGGAATACATCAAGCAGCGCACCGGAATGCGCATCAACCACGTGCCCTATAAATCGGCCACCCAGGTCGTCCCGGATGTGATCTCGGGCGTCTTGCCGGTGGGGTGGACCGACTCCTCCTCGCCAGTAGCCGCACTGCGAAGTGGGCGGGTACGCGCCATCGCCACTTCCGCACCGACAGAGCTGCCCCTTGCCCCCGGGGTCAAGCCACTGTCGGAGCAGGGGGTGCCCTTTACCGCGCGGAGCTGGTACGGCCTCTATGGCCCCAAGGGCCTGCCCGAGCCGATCGTGATGCGACTCAACGGACTCCTCAACCGATGGACCGAGCTTGCCGAGACGGTCAAGTTCATGGCCGAGCGCCAAAACGCGCCGATGGGGTTGCTGCTGTCACCCTCGGAATTTGCCGAGCTGATGAAGCGCGACATCGTCGCGTGGGGCGAACTCATCAAGGCCGCGGGGATCGAACCGAGCTGATCTGAAGCTCGGGCAGCGGGCTGGGCGCGGCGGGCAGGGCCCGCCGTGATCGGCCCATCTCAAGCGAAGAAACCCTCGCGACCCAGGGCGGGCGGGGCGAGTCAAAGCTGATGCGAGCGGGGGCGCCGCTCGGCTTGTCAACCCGGTCGATTTGGTCTAGCCTGTCATAACAGGTTGTTACAGGGAGAACCATTCGATGGCAAACGGTCCAGCTGCGCTCGCCTCGCCACTGTGCAAGTCACTCGGTATCGCCGAGGCCGTCTTTGCTTTTTCACATTCGGTGGCGGTGACTGCCGCCGTCTCGCGATGCGGTGGCTTGGGCGTGTACGGCGCCACGCGTCGCACGCCGGAGGAAATCCGTGAGGAGTTGCAACAGATCCGCAAGCTCGCGGGCGATGTTCCGATCGGCGTGAATCTGGTGCTACCCCCCGGAATGCCCGAGGAAAACGACGCGCAAAGCCTGGAGAGTGCGCTCCCCGAGGCTCACCGTGCATTCGTGCAGTCGATCTACGACAAGTACCAGGTGCCCAAGCCCAAGCGCCGGGGCATGCGTACCCGCTTTTTGCGATCCAACGAGATCGCCCGCGAACAGATGAATGCGGTGGCCGAGTCCGATGTGCAATTGGTGGCCTGCGGCATCGGTGCGCCCGCCGATTTCGTCGAGCGCTGCAAGCGGTCCGGAAAAACGATCGTCGCTCTCTGTGGCGCACCGAAACACGCCAAGCGAGCGATCGCCGCCGGGGCCGACGTGCTGGTGGCACAGGGCCATGACTCCGGTGCGCATACCGGCCCGATTGGCACGTTTTCCCTGGTGCCGCAGATCGTCGATCTGGCAGGCGACATCCCGGTACTGGCAGCGGGCGGTGTCATGACCGGCAGGCACGTTGCGGCGAGTCTTGCGCTCGGCGCCCAAGGTGTCTGGATGGGCAGCATCTGGCTCGCGTCCGAGGAGTACGCCATCCATCCGATCCACCTGAAAAAGCTGATCGCAGCGGGATCTGAGGACACGGTGATCACCCGTTCCGAAAGCGGAAAATCCTTTCGCCAATTGCGTTCGGCCTGGAGCGAGGAATGGTCATCGCCCCATGCGCCTCGACCGCTCGCGATGCCCTTCCAGGATGTGCTCGTAGGTGACCTGCTCACCGCGATCGAGGATCACGAGGTCGAGCCCCTGATGCATTACGCGGTCGGGCAGGGAGTGGCCTGGATCCGCGAGCGCAGAAGCGTCGCTGAAATCTATGCCGAACTGATGGATCAGACCCGAGCCGCCCTCGCTGCGGTCGGTGCGAGCCCGCGCTAAGAAACAGACGATCCCATAAACGCCGGCACCCACCGGCCAGGCACAGGAGGAGACCCATGAACAATGTGCAGCGATTCGACTCCACGAGCCCCCCTTTGAACACCTCACGACGCCGCTTGATCGCAGGCGCGGCAGCGAGCGTCACTCTGCCGGTTGGACAGATCGCCCAGGCGAGCGCCGATTGGCCCGCGAAGCCGGTCAAGATCGTCTCGCCCTACCCGGCGGGAGGCTCCAACGACAACGTGGCGCGCCAACTGGCTGCGCGCCTTTCGGAGATGTGGAACCAACGCGTCCTGGTCGAGAACAAACCCGGTGCCAACAATCGGATCGCAACGCAGGAACTCGCCCGGGCGACACCCGACGGCTACCACCTGATGCTGTGCGCAGCGCCTCACGGAGCCAATCCTGGCCTTTACGGCGGCAAGCTGCCCTACGACACCGTGAAAGACTTCACTCCGATCATGCGGGCCATCATCAGCCCGGTGGGCTTCTGGGTCACCGCGAACTCGCCCTACAAGACCATGAAGGATCTCGCTGAAGCAGCACGGCAGCAGCCCGGCAAGCTGTTCGCGGGCTCGCCCGGCATCGGCAGTGGCCCGCACCTGGTCATCGAACTCTTCAATTACCAGACCGGGCTCAAGCTTGAGCACCTGCCTCACAAGGGTGATGCACCGCTTGCCGTCGAGACGGCCGCGGGGCGGATCGATGTCGGAGTCACCGGTCTCACCGTAATGCGTCCTCACCTTGAGGCAGGCCGGCTGCGCCTGCTCGCGCTGTCGTCCTCCAAACGGCTGCCCGCACTCCCGCAGGCGCCCACCCTCATCGAGGCGGGATTTCCAAAGGTCGAGGGCTATGCCTGGTTCGGACTGATTGGTCCGGCGGGGCTGCCGGAGTCCATCGTCAACAAAGTGAATCGTGACGCGAACATCGTGATGGCGCGCGCCGACGTCCGGGGGCCCCTCGAGGCCGGTGGTTCAATCATCGAACCCAATACCCCGGCGGAGTTCGGCCGGTTCATCAAGGACGACGTCGAGAAGTGGATTGCGGTCGCTCAAGCGACCGGAATGAAGGCGGAGTGAGGGGTCCTGGTCGCGTCCGCCGGGCGGGGCTCTCGGGGGTAGGGGGCCGATGCCTCAGGGATAGGTCGCCCGGATCGTATCCAGCAGGTTGGAAACGAAGCGCTGTGCCGACTCGCTGCTCGCACCGACCCATCCGAAGCGCCGCTGCGCCGACGAACCCGAACCGTATACCCTGACACCCTTGTTGAGCGAGCCGGCGAGCAGACCGTGGGCCGCATCGTCGAAAAACCAGAACTCGAGCGGCTGGCCCGCCGCCTTGAGCGCCTCGCCCCATTGCTGCGGCGAAATGGTCAGCTCTGAGGGGTTGACCGTCGCGCTGCAGCGGGCAGCAGTTCCGGGCGGAGCCAGCATCGACGGACGATTGAACGCACACGGATCGGAACGGGTGTACATCCAGTCGTCCTCGGTCTTGCCGCCGTAATTGTCAAGCTTGCCAAAGACGAGCTTGACGGGCACCCGGATCAGGTCGGGCATGCCGATCCCGTTGGGGGACGGCCCCTCGGCAAAGACCGCCCGAACGTGGGCGGGATCGACCAGCGCAGCCAGGTTGAGGGCAACCGACCCTCCATTGGACAAACCATGAATGAAGATGCGGGAGGCGTCGATCCGGGACTGCCGCAGCGCCCAGTGGTAGGCCCCCAGGCTCGCCTTGAAGATCATTCGCTGGCGTGATTCGTTGGTCGCGCCGGTCAGAAAGAGCGGTGTTCCCCGATAGTCGAAGCCGTTCATCTCGTAGGCATCGAAAAGCAGGGTGGCCACGCCGCGCGAGTTCATCCTGCGGACCATCTCGCGCTCCGCTCCCCCGGGGCCACCGCCACCGTGGACAATGATCATCAAAGGAGGTCGCTCGGCGAGGCGGTCGGCGAAAAAGCCCGGCATCGACAGTTGCACCGACCGGTGACAGGGGTCGAATTCGGCCAGTGGCCCCGCGACGGTGTGAAAGCCCGGGCGAATCTCGATCAGCCGAGCCACATTGGGCGGCGCGGGGCGGCAGTCCTCTTGGGCGAGGACGGCCGCCGCGTTGGCGAGGAGGGCTGAAAAGATCAGGCCAAAAAGCGAACGCATCAGGATTGCTCCCCCTAAGTGACGGCCATCTGAGCACCGTTCCCGCCGGACCTGAAGTTTGCCGGTCACTGCTCGATCCGCACTGCAACGTGGGCGTCTTCCGAAGCCACGACAGGAACTCCATCGAGCGCTGTCGGAATCAACCACGGGAACCATTGCCCAGGCCGTTCGCGAAGCTGAATCGTAGATGCAAGCGATGGCCATTGAATTTTTTGAATGGTTCGGCTTTGGTAGTAGGTCCCGTTGCCTCCAGAGGTGCGAAGGAGCCAAAGAGCCCGCGTGGCCCCTGAACCGGTCACAACGACATCAAGTATGACCCCTTCTCCCGGGACTGCAGGGACGGTGATCGGGTTGAACTGATAGAACTGATTGTTGCCAGGATTAATCAGTACCAAGGCGTCATTGCCTTCCCACTCGTGTCCACCGACGAGCGCGTCTGGATGACCGTCCTCGTTCACGTCGACCAATTCGACCGTAAACATGGGTTTGCCTGCGAGGCTCTGAGGCCATCTCGATGCCGCTTCGCGCTCGAAGACTCCCGCGCCCCGGTTGTTGAATGCGTAGAGCACGGCAGGGTCACGTACGTCTGTCACAACAACGTCGGGCAAACCGTCGCCATTGAGGTCAGCTGCGCTGGCCGAATGAAAAAAACCCACGTCATCAGAGCCCGACCTTCCCGCTCGGCCGCACATCGACACGTAGAGGTCCGCTATTTTGCCACCCAGCTCCCACTCTTGCCGCCATGCTTTTCCAGCAGCCGCACATCGGTGATGACCATGCCGCGGTCCACCGCCTTCACCATGTCGTAGATGGTGAGCAGCGCCACCTGCACCGCGGTGAGCGCTTCCATTTCGACCCCGGTCTGTCCCGCGCATTCGACCCGAGCAATGCATGCGACCGAGCAAGCCGCCTCGTCGATTTCGAATTCGATCTGAACACGAGTCAGGGCAATTGGGTGGCACAAGGGGATGAGGTCCGAGGTGCGCTTGCTCGCCTGGATCGCAGCGATGCGGGCAATCCCCAGCACGTCGCCTTTTTTTGAGTGCCCCAAACGGATCAGCTCGAGCGAGGAGGGCAACATTCGAATCGTTCCGCGGGCGATCGCCACCCTGCGGGTGACCGCCTTGTCGGCAATGTCGACCATGTGGGCCTGGCCGGCGGCATCAAAGTGGGTCAGCATGGGGAACAACCTGACAGTCGGCCTGTCCGAATCACAGAAGGGTCACCGCATCGGGCCGTATCATAGCAATATGAATACGCTCACTGGCTTGTCTCTGGCGATCGCTCTTGGGCTGTGCCTTGGCGGGCCCGCTCGAGCCGGCCCGGGCGCCTCTGCGGGGCTGCCCAACCTCGGCGAATCGGCCGACGAGGGGCTGTCGAGCGCGGGCGAGCGCCGCTTGGGCGAAGTCCTGATGCGCCGAATCCGGGCCACACCCGGCGCCTCCCTGGACGATCCTGAGCTGGAGGATTATCTGCGGCAGTTGGCTGTGCGGCTGAGCGCGCACAATGAGAGCGCCCGTGGGCAGAGCTTTGAATTGTTTGCTGTCCAGGCGCCCTCTCTCAACGCCTTTGCGCTGCCCGGCGGCTTTATTGGTGTGCATACCGGATTGGTGCTGCAGGCTCAGTCCGAGTCCGAACTGGCTTCGGTCATCGCTCACGAAATAGCCCATGTCACCCAGCGGCACATTGCCCGCATGCTTGAGCAGCAGAAACAATCCAGCAGCATTGCGATCGCGTCCCTACTCGCCGCGGTGCTGGCCGCGCGCTCGAGCCCGGATGCGGCCGGAGGCCTGATTGCGTTGGGAGGCAGCATGCAAATGCAGCAGGTGCTCGGTTACTCGCGTGATGCCGAGCGCGAGGCCGATCGGGTGGGTCTCGCAATGTTGCAAAGCGCAGGCTTCGACCCGCAGGCGATGGTCAGCTTCTTTGGCCGCCTTCAGGCGGCCAATCGCCTGTACGAGCATGCGCAGCAGTCGTATTTCAGGACGCACCCCTTCACCGGAGAGCGTATGGCCGACATCCAGAACCGGGTGCTGTCCATGCGCTACCGGCAGCACGCGAACAGTCTGGAGTTCGGTTTGCTGCGCGCGCGCCTGGCCGCATCGGCCGACCGAGACCCTGACCGGCTCAAGGAGCTGCGCGGCACGACCGAGCGGCAGCTCACAAGCGGCGCGCTCGACGGAGTCATCGGATATTTTGGATTGGCGGCCATCGCGCTTCAGCTGAAAGAACATGAGGTCGCGAAAAGCGCTCTGCAGGCGAGTCGCTCGCGACTTCAGTCCGCGACACTCCACCCTGTGGTCGAAGCTTTGGCGGCCGATCTCGAGCTCGAGCAGGGTCGCCCGGAAGCCGCGCTCAAGATCGCAGACGGTGCGCTTGCCCAGAACCCAGGGGCACGAGCATTGATGCGTTCAAAGGCGCGCGCTCTGCGAGACGGGGCAGGCAATGCGCGAGAGACCGCCGCCTACCTTCGAAGCGCCACCCGTCTCGCCCCGGGCGACCTCGTGCTCTGGGAGATGCTCGCCCAGGCCGAGAGCGCACTCGGTCGCACCGGCCAGGCGCATCGGGCCATGGCGCAACGCTTTGCTCTCTCCGGATCTTTACCCGCGGCGGTCGAACAGCTCGAGCTCGCCTCCCGCAGTCCCAGCCTCGACTTTATCGAGGCCTCCGAGGTCGATGTTGAGCGGCGCGCCCTGAGGGCACGTTTCGTCCAGGAAATCGAGCTCCTCAAGGGGCTGCGCTGAAGCGCGAGGCCCCACTTCAGTGGGTAGAAGGCGCGGGATGGAAGCTGTCGGCCCGCGCGCGCGCCCACCAGGTTTCAAAAACCGATCCGCATCTCGCGGCGTCACCGGGCTCAAGGAGCGCGCCCCGCGGCAGGAATCGATAAATTTCCGACAGGGGGCGGCTTTCGGATGCGGACAGTCGCCGCATGATGTGATGCGGACGCAATTGGGAGGGGTGCTGCAGGCCAACCGCCTGGAGCAGCTCACGCAAGGCCTCCAACGTATTGCTGTGGAATTGCGCGACGCGCTCGGCCTTGTCCGGCACGACCAGAGCGCGCTGACGGAGCGGGTCTTGCGTCGCAACGCCAGTCGGGCAGCGGTCCGTGTGGCAGCTCAGCGACTGTATGCATCCGAGCGCAAACATGAAACCTCGGGCGGCATTGCACCAGTCGGCACCGATCGCCATCGTCCGCGCGACATCGAAGGCAGTCACCATTCGACCGGCTGCGCCGAGCCGGATGGCGTCGCGAAGGTCGCATGCGACGAGAGTGTTGTGAACGAGCAGCAGCCCGTCGATCATCGGCATTCCGGCGCGGTCCATGAATTCGGCCGGTGCAGCGCCCGTCCCGCCCTCCTTGCCGTCGATGACGATGAAATCCGGACGCTCGCCGGTTTCAAGCATGGCCTTCACGATCGCAAACCACTCCCAGGGATGACCGATCGCGAGCTTGAAGCCGGTCGGCTTGCCGCCCGAAAGCGCGCGCAAGCGCGCAATGAACGCGAGCATCTCGAGCGGCGTATCGAAGGCGCTATGCCGGGCGGGCGATTCCACGGTCTGCCAGGCCGGCACGCCGCGGGCCTCAGCGATTTCCGGGGTGACCTTGGGTGCGGGCAATACCCCACCATGGCCGGGCTTGGCGCCCTGAGACAGCTTAAGTTCGATCATCTTGACCTGGTCGCTGCGCGCGCTCTCGGCAAAACGCTCCGGACAAAACCGGCCCTCCGGGGTGCGTGCTCCGAAGTAGCCCGAGCCGAGCTCCCAGATCAGGTCGCCGCCGGGCTCGCGGTGGTAGCGCGAAATCGACCCCTCACCGGTGTCGTGCGCGAATCCCCCCTGGCGAGCGCCACGGTTGAGCGCGAGAATCGCATTGGCCGACAGCGACCCAAAGCTCATCGCTGAAATGTTGAACACCGACGCGTGGTAGGGACGCTCCCGGGACCCGCCCACCACCGTCCGAAAGTCGTGCGAGGCAATCGTAGTGGGGCTGACGGAATGATGGATCCACTCGTAAGCCTCTCCATAGGGGTCGAGATGGGTACCGAAGGGCCGTTTGTCGAGCTGTCCCTTGGCCCGCTGGTATACCAGCGCCCGCTGCTCGCGCGAAAACGGCACCTTTTCGGTGTTGGATTCGATGAAGTACTGTCGGATTTCCGGGCGAATCGATTCAAGTGCAAATCGCAGGTGGCCGATGATCGGGTAGTTGCGGAGGATCGCGTGCCGCGTCTGCCGAAGGTCCGCCAGGCCCAGCACGGTCAATGCGATCGGAATCATCGCCCACACCAGGCCCAGCCGCCCCGTGGCGGCAAGCACCAGCATCAACACGCTCAGAACCGCAGCCAGGGCAAGGGCCCAAAAGCGCATCAGTCCAGCCATCGTCGATCTCCTTCGGGGAAGTCGGGTCACCTGTCATGCACTTCACGTTAGACCGTACACTTGAGTGAACCATGTTGTCTATCGCTTTCTTTCCTGCGGCTTCGATAGTGCGCCCGCGTGCGGCGCTTGCATGGATGCTCGCCCTTGGGCTGGGCGCCCCGGCAGGCGCATCCGCTCACGGCCCGGGCGGGTCGAATCGCGCCCATGTGCACGGCGAGGCGGCACTGGACATTGCGGTGGATGCGGCGGGCTTCAGTGCTGAACTTCGAATGCCGATGGATACGCTGGTCGGTTTCGAGCGGGCCCCAAACCGGCGCGAGGAGCAAGATGCGCTTCACCGGGCCCTCGAGCGCCTCAAGACGGTCCAGCAGATCCTGCGGCCCAGCGCCGCAGCCCAATGCTCGGGACGACTGGATCGACTGGACCTGCCCCAATGGAATACGGCCAGCGACGTTCACTTGGACATCGAGGCGTCATACCGGTTTGACTGTGCATCGAACCACCGCCTGGTCACTATCGAAGTGGCCCTGTTCGATTCGTTCAGCCGCCTCGCCCGGGTGGACACCCGGGCTGTCGATGCCCATGGAACCCGGGCCCAGCGACTGACCCGCAACACGCGCGTTCTGAACCTCACCCGATGAATTCCAGATGTGTGGTCGAGATCGAGGCGCTCCGCTTCGTCTATCCGGGCAAGACCGTCGCTGCAACTGAATTGACCCGACTGGCACTGGAGCCCGGTGGGCAGATCCTGATCCACGGCGTGAGCGGTAGCGGCAAGAGCACGCTTCTGTCCCTCGTGGCTGGGGTGCTGATCGCATCGTCAGGCCTGGTAAAGCTGCAGGACCGGGAATGGAGTTCGCTCAACCCAACGGCCCGTGACCGTCACAGAGCCGATCACATCGGATACATCTTTCAACAATTCAATCTGCTTGGCTGGATGAATGTCATTGACAACGTCATCCTGGGGTGTGCGTTTTCACCTGATCGCAAGGCGCGCGCCATCGCCTCCGCGGGCGGGCTTGAGCGGGCCGCGATGAATGCCCTAGAAGCCATGCAGCTGCCCGCCTCGCGATGGCGCTCGCCCGGAGCGACCCTGTCCGTTGGCGAGCAGCAGCGGGTCGCAGCTGCCCGTGCCCTGATCGGTCAGCCCTCGGTGATCCTCGCGGATGAACCGACCTCGGCCCTGGACGAATCGCTACGCGACCCATTCATCGGAGCACTCATCGAAGCGGCGCGACAAGCCGGTTCCGCGCTCCTTTTGGTGAGTCATGATCGCGCGCTCGAGGGGCGCTTCGAACGTCGCCTGCGGCTCGGGCGGGCCGCCGAGGGCCAATGAACATGCGCGGCTCGATCCTCATCCGTATTGCCCGGGCGAGCGCCTGGAGCCGCCGCCTGCCGCTCACCCTGACAGTGCTTGCCGTGGCGCTCACCACGGCCGTGCTGGTGTCCACAGAGCGTCTGCGCAAGGACCTCAGGAGCGGCTTCTCTCAGGCACTCGCGGGGACCGATCTGATCGTCGCTGCGCGCTCTCACCCGATTCAAGTACTGTTGTCCACGGTGTTCCATTTCGGAAGCCCGAGCCAGAATGTCAGCTTGAAAGCCCTTGAGGCGGTTGCCGCAATGCCCCAGGTCGCTTGGGTCGTTCCCATCGCACTCGGCGATTCCTTGCGCGGCATGCCTGTGGTGGCGACGCGCAGTGATTATTTCAAGCGCGTGCGAACGGGGGACTCACGCCCCTTGGCCTTTGCGCAGGGCCGACCCTTTATGGATCAAGCGCCCGGGTCGATCGCATTCGAAGCAGTGCTGGGGGCCACGGTGGCCGAGCGTCTCAATCTTCGACTTGGCGATCCGGTCACGCTCGCGCACGGCAGCGGACCGATCCCGACCGCCCAGCACGACCAATACTCGATCCGGGTGGTCGGAGTCCTTCAGCCCACGGGCACTCCCATCGATCGAAGCGTCCTGGTAAGCCTTGAGGTCTTCCATGCACTGCATGCTGGATGGGTGGGTGGCGTACCGCCACGCTATGGCCTGGGGGGCCGTACACCCGCCGGGGGCGCTGAGGCCGGGGTAGCGGCGGGCGGGAACTCTAGCGCGGCCTTTGCCTCCAGCACTTCAGGCGGCCACGCCGGCGCGGAAGCTGTGCCTCTGCCGTCTACCGTCACTGCGGCCCTCGTGGGCCTGCACTCGCGATCTGCGGTGTTTTCGGTGCAGCGGCAGCTTGAGCGGCCGCAGGCCGAGCCTCTCACGGCAGTACTCCCCGGCGTAACACTCGACCAGCTTTGGCAAATGGTGGGGCGGGGTGAGGCGCTGCTCCATCTCACGGGCTTATTGGTGGGCTTTACCGCCATCGCTGGGCTGGCCGCAACCCTACTTGCAGGTCTAGAGGCCCGCCGGCGTGAGCTGGCCGTCCTGCGGGCGCTCGGCGCTGCGCCCCGGACGCTTTTTTCCCTGATTCTCATCGAGGCGGTGATCATTGCCCTTGCGGGAATTGCCCTGGGTCTGGCCGTCTCGGCTGCGACCCTTGCGCTGATCGAGCCCGAGCTGCGGGCGCACTACGGAATCGCGCTCTCCGGCGGTTGGTTCAACCTTGAGCTGATTGCACCAATGGCCATGATCCTCGCCGCGTCGGTCGTCGCGAGTCTTGTGCCCGCCTGGCGAGCCGTCCGGCTCACCCTTGCAGATGGATTGACGCCACCCCATTGACCGGCCGGCTCGATCTGCAAGAGCTCCCCTCCGACCCAACTTCCATGCGGCTCATATGCCATACCGAACCTCAAAGCTCCCGAGTCACTCCCGCAGACTACTTCTCGTCGCGGCCACACTGGGTCTCGTCATTGCGCGTCCGCCCCGCGCCTTTGCGCAGGCCGGCCTGTCCAGCGCCGGGAGCACCCCTCAGTCTGGCCGCTCCAGCCCCCCGGGGCGGGTCGGCAAGGGCGGGCTGCGCGAACTGGAATGGGACGATCTGATCCCGCCCGACTGGGATCCCGTCAAGCTGCTGCCCTTCAAGGAGATCGAGTCGATCTCCGACGACGATCCGCGCAGCGTGGCCCTGATGGAAGCCCTGAGGGAACTCTGGGACAAGGCTCCGACCCGCCCTGAACTGGACGGACTGCGCATCCGCATCCCCGGTTACGTAGTGCCCCTGGACATGCTGGGCGGGCAAATCCGCGAGTTCCTGCTGGTGCCCTACTTCGGTGCCTGCATCCATACGCCACCGCCCCCCGCAAACCAGATCATCCAGGTCCGGCTCAAAACCCGCCGGGACCTCCAGACCATGGATGCCGTGTGGGTGAACGGGCGGCTGAGCATCGGTCGTTCAGAAACCCACATGGGGATCAGCGCTTACTCCGTCGACGCCGAATCGGTCGAGCCTTACCAAGAACCCCGCAGCCGCCCCTAAGCGGGCGACACCATCCCATTCGTACAGGCAAAGAACAGGCCTCAGCGGGCTGGTTCTGGGTCATTTCACACGCCCACTTGACGTGGGAAAATTTCCCACATATGATGAGCCACATGACTTCCCCCCCTCTCAACCCGAATGCTGCGGACTCGGCCTCAGACTCGGCCGCCGAGCCCGCGTTCCAGGCGATCGACGGCGCGCTGCCAGAGGTGTTGGCCATTGTTGAACCGCTGGTCGCCTGGCTGGTTCGTTCGGGCGTGGGGCATGCGCGCCTGGCCGCCGCGCTCAAGCCGGTATTTCTCGAGCAGGCCCGCCGAGCACTCGAGCGCGATGGGGCGAGGCTCACGGATTCGGCCTTGAGCCTGCGCTCGGGACTGCACCGCAAGGACGTCCGATCGGCCCGCTCGGCTGCGGCCGACACCTCGGCCTCGCTCGCCGCAGACCGCGCGAAATGGGGACGCCCCAGTCTGGCGAGTCAGGTACTCAGCCGCTGGCTTGCCCTACCCGACAGCCCGGTCTCGCTTCCGCTTACGGGTGAGACACCGAGCTTTGAATCCCTCGCCCGCTCGGTGTCCAGCGACGTCCGGCCGCGGGTGATTCTTGAAGAGCTGATTCGACTCGAACTGGTGCGCTCCGAATCCGATCAGGTGCATCGACTGAGCGACGCATTCGTTCCCGATCGCCGCCGCGGTGAATCGCGCGCCCTGTTCGCAGGCTCGGCCGCGGACCATCTCCATGCGGGCGTGCACAACCTGAGTGGGCAGTCCGGGTCGTTTCTCGAGCAGAGCGTCTTTGCCAACGGCTTGAGCGAGACCTCCATCGCCGAGCTGAATCGGTTGGCCAATGCGCTTTGGAGCGAAGTCCGCGACCGGGTAATCGAGGCCGCCGTGCCCCTGTGCGAACGCGACCGAGATTGTCCCGACCCGCGTCGTTTCCGGCTGGGGATGTACGGCTATCACGCGCCGGACGAAGGGGGCAAGGAGCAGTGATCATGAACGGCGTTTGCGTTTCGAAGTTGATCCGGGGCACCGCCCTCTGGTGGGCCATCGTTGCGTTCATGCTCGGGCTTGCGGGCTGCTCCCCGGGGGGCGTAGGCAGCGGGGGGACAGGCCTGGCCGAGGGCTTCGTCAGCGGCTTCGGCAGCCTCGTGGTGGACGGGGTCAGCTACGACGACAGCCAGTCGTCGCTCGTTCCCGAGAGCCTGGATGAGCAGGACGCCTCGTCCGAACCCAGGGTCGGACAGCGGGTGCGCGTGCGCCTGCGCGCGGACCAGTCGATTGAAACGGTTGAGGTGCGTCCGCAGCTGCGCGGCCCGGTGACGCGTGCGCCTTACCGAAAGGGCGCCGACGAGCCTTGGACGATCGACGTGCTGGGCCAGCCGGTTCGTATTTTTTCCGAGCGCACGGCCGATTTCCCGACCACACTGCTTGATTCATTCGCCTCGATCCAGGCCATTCAGGCTGGCGAAAACGTCGAAGTGCATGGGGCATGGGTGTCGGGCGAGGCCGGCTCGTCTGCACAACTGTACGCAGCCTCGATTGCCGCCTTGCCCAGAATGCCTGCTTATTTCAAGCTCAGCGGATTGGTCGCGGCCGCAGACACCGTGGCGGTCATTTTGAATACCGAAGGGCCTCTCCGACTGGCCCGAACCAGCGAGAGCACTGCTCTCACCCCAGGGGCCGAAGTCGAAGCCTGGGTGCTGCCGGAAGTTTGGCTCAGCGCAACCGCAGCCCGGCCTTGGGGTGCGCTCGCGACGCGACGCATTTCCCTTTCGGCACCGGCCACCGATTCAATGGGCGAGTTCCGTCTCAGTGCACCCCTCGGGACGGGGCAGATCGATCCGGTCAGCGGTCTGGCCAGGGTTAACGGTATGGAGGTGTTCGTCCCGGCGGATCTTCGCGGCCGATTGGGCGAGACTGCCCGCCGTGTCGGACTGAGTCTGCGTCGGGGTGCAGACGGTGGCTTCATCCTGCAATCGATCCAATCTGCCGAAGAGGCCGACGACCGGCTGGGCGACCAGATCCGTCTCAAGGCCGTGCTGCGCTGGCCGGCACAGTTGACCGATACCTTGACCCTCAGGGGCACGACCGTCAGCGGCTTCGGGCAGGCCGCCACACAAGCCTCCGGCTGCAGAGCACTCGAACCCGGCGGCCTCGTCTTCGTCGATCTGCGGGCCGCACGTCGAGCGCCGGGCACGCGCCCCCTGGTGAGCGAATTGCGCTGCTCCACCACCGTACCCGATCAGGCCGTCCACGAAGATTCGGGAGAGGTGTTGGGCATTGCGCCTGCCGAGCCGGGCCGCAGCCCGGGTCTGCTGATCGCACGCCCCAACGGCATGCCCCCGCTCCGGCTGGACCTGCCCGACCCCCTCACGCTCGCACCGAACGGCTTGCAAGCCCTCGTGGGCCGGCGCATTGGGGTTGATTTCCAGATGCGGGACGGTACAGCCATCGCGCGCCGGCTTCGCAATCCGCCCTGATCGATTCGCTGCGCCCGCTCAAGGCCTTTCTCTTTCACTTTTCTCTTCCACCTGACCGAGGACACTGCCGTGATCTCCATAGCCCCAACCCCAGACCGCTTCGGTGAACCCGTGCCCGGCTTGCCTGCCAAGCTATCCCCACGTGTTTTCGCATTACTGGCCCTTGCCGCAGGTGCGATGCTGGTGTCGGCCTGCGGAGGCGGTTCATCGGGCTCGCTGGTCGATCGCGGACCGGAGACCGGGGGGCCGCTGTTTGCCGCGCAGGTGTCGAGCGGCATCGTCGACAGCTTCGGCTCGGTGATCGTCGATGGTGTCGAAATCGAGGATGCCACCGCGCAGGTGGTGCGGGAAGGCTGGGACGGAGAGGCCGTCAACGCGGTCGTCCTGCGCGGACAGCGCGTGCGCATTCTCCATGACCCGGATGGCAAGGCGCGCCGGATCGCGATCGATGCAGCCGTCACCGGTCAAGTCTCAAGTGTCGATGCGGCCGCCGGCACACTGACCGTGGCCGGCCAACCCGTTCGCACCCAGACGGTTTCCAAGGGGACCCGCTTCGAGGGCGGTTATTCGAGCCTCGCCGATGTCGAGGTGGGTGATTGGGCGGAGATCCACGGACTGCCGGTCTACGACGCGAGCTCGGCACAGTACGTCGTTCAGGCGACCCGGATCGAACAGCTCGCCGGCGAAACGCCCGTCCGCGTGCATGGCACGATCACAGCCCTGGACACCGCAGCCAAGAGCTTCCGGTTCAATGGCCTGACCATCCGCTACGGTGCGGCAGCGGAGGGCGGCCGGGTCAAGCCCGGTATCGATGCGCTCGCTGACGGCCAGCCGGCGCTCGTCTTTGGCACGACCCCGGCGGGCGAGCCTCAGGTGCTCGAAGCGATTGCCCTTCGATTGCGCGGTGCGGCGGGCGACGAGCTGGTGGCCGAGGTCAAGCTCGCGCTCGGGGGCGTTGTGAGCGGACTGGACAGCACCGCCGGGACGTTCTCGCTGCAAGGCCTGACCGTCCAATCGGGCACCGCGGTCGTTGAGCCGGCGGGCAGTGTGGTCGGCGAGGGCGACTACATCAAGGTGAAGGGTACCGTGAACGAGGACGGAAGCGTCAGCGCCGAACACATCAACCTGGTCGCGCGCGCCCATTCCACCGAACTCGCCCGGATCACGCTGATCGGCGAGATCACCGATTTCACGAGCGTGTCGAGCTTTCTCGTTCGAAACGTCCCGGTGGATGCGTCCAGCCTCAGCGGCTTGTCATCACTCAGCTGCCAGGGTGCCCCCCTCGGCGACGGCGTGCGCATCAGGGTCACGGCCAACCAGCAGGCAGCGACGCCCGTCGTCATCGCCACCGAGGTCGTCTGCGCGACCGGGCCGGGGATCCCGATTCGACCCCTTCGCGGCACGGTTCAAAGCGTCGACGCCAGCGCGCGCACCCTGGTGCTGGCCGATCCGAGACACGGCGCGGTCGAGATGGTCTGGAATGACCGGACCACCTTTGTCGGGATCACGAGCGCGGATCTGGCGAGCGGCGTGGCTCTGCGGGTTGAATCGGCGCAGATCGAAGGCCGCTGGGTGGCCCGCGTCATCCGGCCGGATGATCGGGTCGCGCGCCTCGATGGTGACCTGTTCCGCAAAGACGAACCCTTGGGAATCGAATTGCACCGGGCTTTTCCGCCAACGCGGCCGGACAATGGTTCAGCCGCCTTACCCCCGCCCCCTTTGGACCAGGCCGCCGCCCTGGGCTGGAACGACCAGAAGCTGGGCAGGATCCATGACCTGCGCAGGGGGTTTCGGCGGGGAGGCTAGTCATCGCGACTGCCTCGCCCGGTCCTGCGCCAGGTCCGGGCGAGCGTGAATTAAGTCAGCCCCAAGCGTATAGTCCTCATTGATCGGTTCTAGGTCGAACGCCATACTCCACAGCATCGTCCGACCCGTGTCTCATCTCGTCGTCCGGATCTTGGCCGCACCTGGAGTCTTACGTGGATACGCCCTCACCGCTGAAGCTTCGTAATGTTCCCGCCGGGGTGTCGCTCGCCCTCATCGCGCTCATCACCGGCTGCGGAGGGGTCGGCACGCCCTCCTTCGAGCGGGACGAAAGCACCCTGCTCACCGGCGTCGTCGTGAGCAGCTTTGGCGAACCGGCTCCCGCCGCCGGCGCAGCCATCCAGCCCTATGTGGTCGGCGCGAAAGTTTTTCTTGACCTCGATCGCAACATGCTTCAAGACGAGGACGAGCCGGAAAGCGAACCGACCGATTCGAACGGGCGCTTCCGGTTGGCGGTGGGATCGAAGATTACCCAAGAGCAAATTCAAGGGGCCCTGCTGGTCGCGAAGGCCTCCGGCCACCCGCTGCTCCCGGTACCGCTCGCGGCCCCCGCAGCGGGGTTCGCGCCCACGCTGGCCGCCGGGGCCCCCCGATCCATCAACAGCGTGACTTCGCTGCTTGCCGGTGAAATGGCCGTTGACCGCTCAGCCGGGCTGAAAGAGGCCCTGGAACGGGCCACCACGGGCCCCAATGCCCTGCTCGCCGGGCTCGATCACTTCGCGGACATCGCTGCCGTACCCCCGGATAACCCGTTACGACTGGCCGCGCGGGCCCTGGCGGCAAAGGTGCTTTCCGAGCGAGACAAACGTCTGCACATGCTCGCAGAAACCCTCGTCAAGGATGAGGCGGCCGAGCAGGAGGCCGATGCCGCCGCAGCCGCCGGCGCAGCGCCAGACGCCATCACTGCGCCGACGCCCACGCGTGAGCCGCCCTCCGCGGCTCAGGTCGAAGCGAAACGGCTCGAACTCGAGCGCAGGCCGCTGGCCATCGACCTCGTCGAGCTGGCGGGCAGTGTCCGCACTGCACTCCCGGCACTGGCACCCTTGATCGACCGTATCGCTCCGCCCACAGCCACCAACGAACAGCTGAGGGACAAACTCGAGCAAGCCGAACAGAAGATCAAGGAAGCGATCGCGCAGGCCGTCGAAGCAGAGCGCAATCGGGCGAATCAAGGGGCCGGACAGGTCGGTGCGCCAGAGATCCGGCCTGACGACCGGCCTCGCCCGGACCCTGCCGAAAGTGCCCGCGGTATCGCCCTGGACCGGGACGCCCTGCGCAATCGTGATCGAGTGACTCTGATTGTGATTTTCAAACCCGACGCAGGACAACGCGCTTCGACACGACGTGACGAAGTCCTGGGCCACCTCGCCCGAGACACGGGCGCTCCGCAGGAACTGCGCAGCCTCGCGGCATCGGCGACCGCATCTGATACATCTGCGGTAGGCGGGCCCAAGCGGGTATTCGAGCGCGCACTCGAGGGCTTCACGGTGACCTTGCCGGAGGCGGTGGCCGATCGGTTCATCGAGCGCATGCAGGCCCATCCTCGGGTCGACCGGATCGAGATCGACGAGCCCATTCGGGTGCGCGCGGTGACCAGTCCGCAGTCGCCGACGGCCTCCTGGGGGGTGGACCGATCGGATGCGAAGGGGACCGAGCCCAGGCTGAACAACAGTTTCGGCTGGTCAGCGAGCGGCCTGGGGGTTACCGCCTACATTGTCGATACCGGGATCTCGGGCACATCAGGGGGCGTGTTTGGCGCAGGCCAGGTTCTGCCTGGATACAACGCGCTCGCCAACAACACCGACGCCACCGACTGTAACGGCCATGGCACCCACGTCGCAGGGACCGTGGCCTCACCGGTCTACGGCATTGCCAAGGAGGCCTCGCTCGTCCCGGTGCGGGTGCTCGATTGTGCTGGCTCGGGCTCGCTGTCGTCGGTGATTGCAGGCCTCGACTGGGTCCTTGCGCAGGTGGGGGGCGACCCGACCAAAGCCTCGCGATCCGTGGTGAACCTGTCACTCGGAGGCGGACTATCGTCGACCTTGGATCAAGCGGTCGCCCGTCTGATCCAGGGTGGCATTACCGTCGTGGTCGCCGCAGGCAACAGCGCGGACAACGCCTGCAACTATTCCCCCGCCAGGGTCCCCGATGCGCTGACCGTTGCCGCCACCGACCCGTCGGATGCGCGGGCCAGTTTCTCCAATTACGGCAGTTGCGTCGACTTGTTCGCGCCCGGCGCATCGATCACCTCGGCCTCGACGACCGGGGGCGCCCTCACCCTGAGCGGAACATCGATGGCCGCGCCTCATGTCACCGGAGCGGTCGCGCAGTGGCTTCAGGCCGTGCCCAACTCGACGCCGGCCTCGGTGCGGACGGCCTTGCTTGGCGCTGCCACGGAAGGTGTGGTCGGCAACGCGCTGGGATCGCCCAATCTGCTGCTCTTTGCCCAGGCCCAAGGCGGTTCGACGGGCGGTGGCGGCGGCACTGAACCCACACCGGTGAAAAGCGTGGCCATTGGTGGACTCGCAGGGAGCTCGGTTCGGGTGACCCGAAACGGCAACTGGCGCGCGACGGTCGAGGTGTCGGTCCGAGACAGCAGCGGCACTGCGGTCGCCGGCGCGACCGTGACGGGTGACTTCAGGATCGGCGGAACCGGACTGGTCTGCACCACGTCCAGCACCGGGCGATGCACGATCGCAAGCGGTGCGCTCAGCAAAAACGCGCGAAGCACCACCTGGACGGTCCGCGCGATCGCCGGTACGGGTATGCAGTATGCCGCCTCGAGCAACGTCGTTTCTTCAATCGTTGTCAACGCACCGAAATAGGCCCAGGGTCAGCCTGATGCGGCGGTCTAGCCGCCCGTCCTTGGGGGTCGTCGGGCTCGCCCGGACCCTCGTCCGCCGGCGAGGTCGACCCGGTGGAGTCACCGGGCGCTTGAGGCCAATGGCCGGCCGCAACCCATGCTGAGTTCAGAAGCCACACTCCTGCTCGCCGCTCTCTTGGGCCTGATCATCGGAAGTTTCGTGAACCTGGTCGTCGATCGACTGCCCGTAATGCTTCAGCGCCAGTGGGATCATGAGCAAGGCGGTGGACAGGCCGAACGCTTTGACCTGATCGCGCCGCCCTCGCACTGCCTGCAGTGCGGAACCCGGCTCAGCATCGTCGAGCTGATTCCGGTCCTCAGCTGGCTCGCTCAGCGAGGACGGTGCCGCCACTGCAGCACTCCGATCGGACTTCGAACCCTCTGCGTGGAAGCGGGTCTGGGCCTCATGTTCGGACTTGCGGTCTGGCATTTCGGACCGAGCCTCGAGGCCGTCGCAGCTTGGGTGCTGCTCTCCGTCCTGCTCGCCCTCGCGGTAATCGATCTCGAGACCCGAATCCTGCCCGACCGCCTGACGCTGCCACTGCTCTGGATCGGCTTGATCTTCAACCTGTCGGGCCTCTTCGCTTCGCTCGAGGCCGCCGTCGCGGGGGCGATCGCGGGCTATCTCAGCCTGTGGTCGATCAACACGATCTACCGCCTCATCGCGGGCCGTGAGGGCATGGGCTATGGGGACTTCAAACTCTTTGCAGCCCTTGGGGCATGGTTCGGCTGGTCCATGCTGCCGGTCATTTTGATCGCTGCCTCCAGTGCCGGCGCCCTGTTCGGTCTGGCTGCACTCGGACTGAATCGGCAGCGCGCCGATCAGGCGATCGCCTTTGGGCCATGGCTCGCCCTCGCCGCGCTGCCTGCGCTCTTCGGACTTCTGCCGAGCGGTATTATCCCCTGATCGCCCATCGGAGCACGACGTGTCCAGTCCGCCCTTGTCCTCGCGTCAACTCATCATCGGTCTGACCGGAGGCATCGGCAGCGGCAAGTCGACGGTGGCCCACCTGTTCGAGACCCAGGGAGCGACCCTGGTCGATACCGATGCGATCGCCCATGCCTTGACCGGACCGGCGGGTGCGGCGATGCCGCAGATTCGGGCGGCTTTCGGCGAGAGCGTGGTGGCCCCCGACGGGCGACTGGATCGAGCGGCGATGCGCGCGCGTGTGTTCGCAGATCCCGCCGAGCGCAGACGCCTCGAAGGTATCCTGCATCCGATGATTCGGAGCGAATCCGACCGGCAGATCCGGGAGGCAGTCGGCCTCTACACAATGCTCGTGGTGCCGCTCCTCATCGAGTCCGGACGCTGGCGCGATCGGATCGATCGAGTGCTGGTGGTCGACTGCCCGGAATCGGTTCAGATCGAGCGTGTGATCGCCCGGAGCGGGCTCGCTCGCGAGCAGGTGCTGGCGATTTTGGCTGCGCAGGCCCAGCGCGAGGCCCGACTCGCGGCTGCCGATGATGTGATCGACAACGGTGGGGCCGAATCGGCACTTGCCGCCCAGGTGGCAGCGCTTGCCGGCGTGTACAGCCGGCTCGCTCAGTCGGCGCGCGAGGCCTGAGATGTCATTGCGATGGCCTCGCGAATGACGACGTCCCGGCAAAGGTTTGCCCGATCGGGTGATGCCCGGAATTCGGGACAAATCCGTTTGTATTCCGATGCCCTTTGGTTCAGAATCGGCCGGTGAACGTCGAAACGCCCGTCCGATCGCATAGCGGCCCCCGCGCCTCGGCGCCCGGTGCTCCTGCTGCGCTCATCCAGTATGAATACCCGCTCAACGAGCGCGTCCGAACCCTGCTGCGCCTCGAAGATCTGTTCGAACGATTTGAGCTGTTCGCCTCGCGGCCACACCCGCTCGATCACCATGTTGCCCTGACCACCTTGTTCGAGATGCTCGAGGTCACGGCTCGCGGCGATCTCCGTTCGGAGATGCTTCAGGAGTTCGAACGCCAGAGGCAGACCTTGTCGGGCCTTCGGGGCAATCCCGAGGTCAATGCGGAGATGCTCGAGCGCACGCTATCCCGGATCGATGAGGCCGTGACCGGCATTTCGGCCCTGTCGGGGCGCCCCGGCCAGCATCTGCGCGACAACGACTGGCTGATGAGTATCCGCAGCCGAACCAGCATCGCGGGCGGTGCCTGCGAATTCGACCACCCTTCCTACTTTGCGTGGCAAAACCGTCCTGCAGCGTCTCGGCAGCATGACCTTGCTGCTTGGGCCGCACCCTTTCAGGCGCTGCGTTTCTCGATCGCGGTCGTGCTTGGGCTCTTGCGCAGCAGCGGCCATTGGATCGCGCTGTCATCCCAGCAGGGCAGCTCTCAGCAAAGCCTGGGCGGCAGGATCTACCAGCTGGTCCAGGTCCGGCTGGATCCGTCGCTGGGCGCAATTCCCGAGATCAGCGCCAACCGCTATCTGCTGTTTATCCGCTTCATGACCCAGGATGGTGATCTGCGCCCCAAGCCTTTTGAGGGCGAGGTTGCCTTTGAGCTTGCGCTCTGCAATTTCTGACCGGGTTCCGGAGCGGTTTTTGTGGACACCCCGCGCGTCATCGAAGTGAACTGCCCGGCCTGCGGAAAGATCTCGGCCTTCTCTGCGGCCAACCGCTGGCGCCCCTTCTGCTCTGAGCGCTGCAAGCGGATCGATCTGGGCGCATGGGCCAGCGACCAATACCGTATCGCCGGCGCGGAAGAGCCCGGCACCGGCGGTCAGGACGACCCGCCCGCCCGGCACTGATCGGCCAATCGCTCGATCACCGGCAGCGATGCCGGCAACAGGGGCGCCACGGTAATGGCCAGGGGCTGCTGCCAGGCGAGCGCCTGGCCTTCGCGGGAGCGCGGCTCGCCGATCCAGGCACTGACCCGCCTGAAATGCAGCCGGACTCGCGCGTGCGGGTAGGAAAATTCCACGGAATCGAACTCGGCTGATGCAGTGATCCTGATACCGAGCTCCTCGTGCAGTTCGCGGTGCAGGGCCTCATCGACCGATTCGCCCGCCTCGAGCTTTCCGCCCGGGAACTCCCACCATCCCGCATAGGGCTTGCCCTGCGGACGTTGGGCAAACAGGACAGCGCCGTCCTCGGCGCGCTGGACGATGCCCACCGCCACCTCGACGGCGGGGCGCAGGTCGTTCATCGTCTCTGAACCCGAAGCAGCGGGCATTCAGCCGCGCTTGCCGCGCAGCGCGCGCAGCCGCATCTGACCGGCCCAGTCACGCGCGAACTGCCAGGCCACCCGACCCGATCGCGAGCCGCGCTCAAGCGCAAAGCGCAGGGCGTCAGCCCGGGCAGTCTGGATCTGCTCCGGCCCACAACCGAAGCTGCCCAGCCAATGTGCGACGACAGACAGATATTCGTCCTGGCGAAACGGGTAAAACGCAACCCACAGCCCGAAGCGCTCCGAAAGGGAGATTTTTTCCTCCGCGGTCTCGCCCGGGTGGATTTCGCCATCCTCCTGATGTCGGGCGGCGAGGTTTTCGCTCATGTATTCGGGCATCAGGTGTCGACGGTTGGAGGTGGCATAGATCAGCAGATTGTCGGACGCGCTCGCGACAGAGCCATCGAGAACCACCTTGAGCGCCTTGTAACCGGCCTCACCCTCGTCAAAAGAGAGGTCGTCACAAAAGACGATGAATCGCTCGGGGCGCGTGGCGACGAGTTCGACAATATCAGGCAGATCGACCAGGTCGTCCTTATCGACTTCGATCAGGCGCAAACCTTTCTTCGAATAGGCATTGAGACAGGCCTTGATCAGTGAGGACTTGCCGGTGCCCCGCGACCCGGTCAGCAGTACATTGTTGGCCGGCAGCCCCTGCACGAACTGGCGGGTGTTGCGGTCGATCAGGCGCTTCTGGTCATCGATGTTGTGCAGATCCGCCAGGCGCATCGACGCCACGCGCGGCACCGGCTGCAGCTCGCCCCGCGAGCCCAGCGCCGAAGCACGGCGGCGCCAGCGAAAAGCGATCGAGGCGCTCCAGTCGGGCTCTACCCGGCCCGGCAACAAGGCCTCGACGCCCGCAACCACGCGCTCTAGGCGCTCAAAGAGGCGAGCATCCACGCGGAAGGACATCGGGTCAGGATCGGTAGTCGGCATTGATGGAAACGTAGTCGTGGGAGAGGTCGCAGGTCCAGACGGTGGTCGACACCGCGCCGCGCGCCAGGCAAACCCGGATGGTGATCTCGGTGCCCTTCATGACCCGCTGACCATCCTCTTCTCGATAATCGGGATGACGCCCGCCGCGGGTGGCGACATGGACATCGTCGAGGTAGAGATCGATCGCCTCGACATCGAGATCGGCAACGCCCGCGTAGCCAATCGCCGCAAGAATGCGGCCGAGGTTTGGATCGGATGCAAAAAAAGCCGTTTTCACGAGCGGCGAGTGCGCGATCGAATAGGCGATCGCACTGGCCTCGTCACGATCACGGGCGCCCTCGATCGCTACGGTGATGAACTTCGTTGCGCCCTCGCCATCGCGGACCAGGGCTTGAGCAAGCCTCAGGGCCACAGCCAGAAGCGAATCGCGCAACTCGCTCGCACCGGGATCGGCTTCGGAGGTGATCCGCAGCGACCCCGCCCCGGTGGCGATCAGCACCAGCGAATCGTTGGTCGAGGTATCGCCATCCACGGTGACACGGTTGAAACTGAGGTCGGCGATCTCGATGCTCCAACGCGCAAGGAGCGCTGCGTCGACCGCCGCGTCTGTCGCGATATAGCCCAACATCGTGGCCATGTTGGGGCGGATCATGCCGGCGCCCTTCGAAATGCCGCTCACGACCGCAATCGGACTCCCGGCCCGCTCGACCCGGGCCGAGACTGCCTTGGGAAGAGTATCGGTGGTCATGATCGCCTCGGCCGCATCAAGCCAGTCTGACTGGCCCAGGCCGGCGGCGGCCATCGAGATGCCCGCTCCCAACCGCTCCATCGGCAGATGCTCGAGAATCACGCCGGTCGAAAACGGCAACACCTGATCGGCGCGGCAACCCAGCGCACGTGCAAGCTGTTGGCAGCTTTCTCGGGCGTTGGCCAGACCCTGAGCGCCGGTGCCGGCATTGGCGCACCCCGTATTGACCAGCAGTGCACGAATGTTGCCGCCGCTCGCCGCGAGATGCTCGCGGCACACCTTGACCGGCGCCGCACAGAATCGGTTGGTCGTGAAAACACCGGCCACCGTTGCAGTAGGCGCGAGCGCCATCACGGTCACGTCACGGCGACCCGGTTTACGGATGGCGGCCCGCGCAGTTCCGATCCTGAGCCCGGGAACCTCGATTAGGTGAGCACGATCAGGAATCGAGAGATTGACTGGCATTGGGAAGGACCTCCGCTGCGATCGATCAGGCCAGGCGACCGTGGCAGACCTTGAACTTGCGGCCCGAGCCGCAGGGGCAGGGATCGTTGCGACCCACCTTGCGGCCAAATCGCTTGAAAGGCTGCTGAGCCGCGTCGGACTCCGCAGGAGCCTGCTGCAGCGCGATGGCAATCGAATCGGCATCGCTCGCCTGAGCGGCGGATGCCGCCTCGTTGAAATCCGCGTGACCGTACTGGACATCGCGCGGTGCCGACTGTTCGGCGAGTTGGGTTTCGGCCCCCTGTGCTTGCGCGGCAGACTCGATGCGCACCGTCATCAGGATACGGGTGACGTCATTGCAGATCCGGCCCTGCATCCGCTCGAACAGCTCGAATGACTCCCGCTTATATTCCTGCTTTGGGTTTTTCTGAGCGTAGCCCCGCAGATGGATGCCCTGACGGAGGTGATCGAGCGCAGACAGATGCTCGCGCCAATGCTGATCGATCACCTGCAGCAGGACCGAGCGCTCGAATCCGGCAAAGGGCTCGACGCCCACCAGGTCGACCTTGGACTGATAGTGCGCATCTGCAGCCGCGAGCACGCTTTGGAGCAGCTGATCTTCGTCCTGGTCCGTCATCTCGGCCAGGGGCAAGGAGATCTGCCACTCGGCATCCAGCAGTTTCTGCAGTCCGGCGAGATCCCACTGCTCTTCGACCGACCCCTCGGGCACGTGCTGTCTAAACAGCTCGGTAAAGACCTGATGCCTCAGCGCCTGGACCCGCTCAGCGAAATCCGTGGACTCGAGGAGCGCGTTGCGATCGGCATAGATGACCTTGCGCTGGTCGTTTGCAACGTCGTCATATTCGAGCAACTGCTTCCTGATGTCGAAGTTGCGGGCCTCGACCTTGCGCTGCGCAGACTCGATCGCTCGGGAGACCATCCCGGCCTCGATCGCCTCGCCCTCGGGCAGTTTGAGGCGGTCCATGATGGCCTTGAGTCGATCGCCCGCGAAGATCTTGAGGAGGGGATCCTCCATCGACAGGTAGAAACGCGAAGAACCCGGATCACCCTGCCGGCCGGAGCGGCCGCGCAACTGATTGTCGATGCGGCGTGACTCATGCCGCTCGGTACCGACGATGTGGAGCCCCCCGGCGGCAATCACTTGGTCGTGAAGCTTCTGCCACTGACCGCGCAACTCCTCACGGCGTTCGGTCCGCTGCTCGTCGGAGAAGGTTGCATCCAGGGCGATTGCATCGAGGTCTCGGCTGATGTTGCCGCCCAGCACAATATCGGTGCCGCGACCCGCCATGTTGGTCGCAATTGTGATCATGCCGGGCCGTCCCGCCTGAATCACGATCTCGGCTTCGCGCGCATGCTGCTTGGCATTGAGCACCTGATGCGGCAGCTTTTCCGCCTCGAGCAAACCCGAGAGCAACTCGGAGTTCTCAATCGAGGTGGTTCCAACCAGAACCGGCTGGCCGCGCTGATGACAGTCTCGAATGTCGGCAATGATGGCGTTGTACTTTTCACGCGCCGTGCGGAACACCTGATCCTGACGATCGTCCCGGATCATCGGGCGATGAGTGGGGATCACCACGGTTTCAAGTCCGTAGATTTCCTGGAACTCATAGGCCTCGGTGTCGGCCGTGCCGGTCATGCCGGCGAGCTTGCCGTACATGCGGAAGTAGTTTTGGAAGGTGATCGATGCGAGGGTCTGGTTTTCAGCCTGGATCGTTGCCCCCTCTTTGGCTTCGACAGCCTGGTGCAGGCCGTCGGACCAGCGCCGGCCGGGCATCATGCGGCCTGTGAATTCGTCGACGATGACGACTTCGTTGTTTTGAACAACATAGTGCTGATCGCGGAAATAGAGCGTATGGGCACGCAGCGATGCCATCAGGTGATGCATCAGCACGATGTTGGACGGGTCGTAGAGACTCGCTCCGGATGCAAGCAGGCCGATGTTTTCGAGGATCTGCTCGGCCTTCTCGTGGCCGGCCTCTGACAGATGGACCTGGTGGGCCTTACGGTCGACCCAGTAGTCGCCGGGGGGCTCAGGCTCATTGGCCTTTGGTTCGGAGGCCATGGGGGTCAGCAAGGGCGGAACCTGGTTGACCCGAAGATAGAGTTCGGTGTGATCCTCCGCCTGACCCGAAATGATCAGAGGCGTTCGGGCCTCGTCGATCAGGATCGAGTCCACCTCGTCGACGATCGCGAACTGCAACCCACGCTGGCGCCGGTCGGCCGCCTGGTGCTCCATGTTGTCGCGCAGGTAGTCAAAGCCGAATTCGTTGTTGGTGCCGTAGGTGATGTCGGCCGCGTACGCGATGCGCTTGTCCTCGGTCGCCTGCTGCGAGAGGATCACGCCGACGGTCATCCCGAGAAATTTGTAGACGCGGCCCATCCACTGGGCATCGCGGCTGGCGAGATAATCGTTGACGGTGACAACATGTACGCCTTTGCCCGCCAGCGCATTCAGGTAGACTGCAAGCGTCGCGGTGAGGGTCTTGCCCTCACCGGTGCGCATCTCGGCGATCTTGCCGTAGTGCAGGACCATTCCACCAATCAGCTGCACATCAAAGTGGCGCATGCCCAGCGCGCGCACGGCCGCCTCTCGGCAGACCGCAAATGCCTCGGGCAGAAGCTGATCGAGCGATTCGCCGGCGGTGTGTCGCCCGCGAAGAGTTTGGGTCTTGGCCGCGAGCGCTTCGTCGGACAATTGCTGAATCGTCGGCTCGAGCGCATTGATCTCGGCAACGGTCTTGCGATACTGTTTCAGCAGGCGCTCGTTTCGGCTGCCGAACACCTTGGTGAGGAGATTCTGGAACATGGGATACGCGCCTCGTCTGCCCCGCCATGAGGGGTCCGGGACGTCAATTCGGAAACCCACCGAGTCTAGCATGCAGCCCTCAGAGCGCGCCTTGCCCGGTGGCGCCCGCAGGATAGCGCGCAGCGCCGCGCAATGGCTGGATGAAGAGGGCGGTTTCCGGACGCTGGCGGCTCAGGCGTCGCGGCTACTCCAAATCGCACACACCCTCAAGCGCGTGCACCCGCGGCTACCGGTGTCCGTTCTCGGACTGGATCAAGGCACCTTGAGGCTTGCCTGCCGTAACGCCTCGGAGGCGAGCCGAATGCGCCAGATCGAGCCGCGCCTGGTCGCCCAGCTCCGTCAGCACGGCGTCGCAGTCGAGCGGCTGCGCATTCAGACCCAGCGCGCAGAGGCCACGTCGGCTGCCGCAGCCCGGGCCCGGCGAGCCGAGCTGCGCGGCCCGATCCCGGACTCGGCACTCGCGGATTTAGGCGCAGTCGCCGGCGCCCTGGGCGAGGGACGCCTCGGGTCCGCCCTGAATGCGCTGGTGAACCGTCACCGGCGCGGCCGGCACGCAGCCTAGGCCCCCAGAGTTTCGCCTGCCGGTGTTGCGGCGGCTGCAGATGCGCGGGGCCCCGGTCAGAGACGCGCGAGAAACAGTCCTCCGAAAAAAGCAAGGGCAAGAACGGCCGATACCGCACAGAGGATCAACGCGTAGCGGAGCAGCCGCCGATCGCGCAAGACCAGGAAGGCGATCAACAGGCTGGCAAGCCCCAGGCCTGTGAGAGCCAGAAGTACTCGGACGACCAGCATGTTTGTTCTCGGGGCAAAAGCTGAGTCAGGCCGTCTGCCAGTCGAGCGCGACCACACGGCCTGGTCGAGCCGCATCCGAAAATGAAGCCCACTCCCAGGCATCGCGCTGGGCCAACAGGGCACGGATCAGGCGATTGTTCAGGGCATGGCCCGATTTGTGGGCCCGGTAGCGGGCGAGCAGGGGGGCTCCCACCAGATAAAGGTCGCCGATGGCATCCAGCACCTTGTGCATTGCGAACTCATCCGCAATGCGAAGACCCTCTTCGTTGAGCACCCGGTAATCGTCCATCACGATCGCGTTGTCGAGGCTGCCGCCCTGGGCCAGACCGTACCCGCGCAATGCCTCAACATCGCGCAGGAAGCCGAAGGTTCGGGCTCGGGCGACTTCCTTGGCGTAAGACCGCTCGGCAAAGTCGAAGATGACCTGCTGGCCGGTGGCATCGATCGCCGGGTGGCCAAAGTCGATCGAAAACTCCAGCCGATAGCCTTCATACGGCTCAAGGCGCGCCCGCTTGTCGCCCTCGATGGCCTCGACGGGCTTGAGCACGCGGATGAAGCGCTTGGGCGCGGACTGCTCGACAACGCCCACCGAGCGCACCAAATAGACAAAAGACGAAGCCGAACCGTCAAGAATGGGCAACTCGGGCGCAGAGACATCCACAAACACATTATCGATCCCGAGGCCCGCGAGGGCCGACATCAGGTGCTCGACCGTCGCGATGCGCACCTCGCCGTGATCAGGATGCTTTCTCACCAGGGTGGAGGCCATTCGGGTGTCGCCCACCGAATCGGCCGAAACCGGTAGCAACACCGGAGGATCGAGATCGGTCCGTACGACCACGATGCCGGTGCCCGCAGGCGCCGGGCGCAGGCACAGATCGACCCGCTGGCCGCCATGCAGCCCTACGCCCGAGGAACGGACGAGAGCTCGCAAGGTTCGCTGGCGGATCATGGTACAGGCGGTGAGTCAGAACGGGATGGGCGCGGATTGAGCTCAAAGCTTGGCGAGCATCGCCTCTGCGCTCGACACCTCGAACTTGCCGGCCGCTTCGACATTGAGCTGCTTGACCACGCCGTTATCGAGCATCATCGAGAAGCGCTGGCACCGAACGCCCATGCCGCGGGCAGTGAGGTCGAGTTCCAGGCCCAGGGCTCGGGCGAACTCGGCGCTGCCATCGGCCATCATGCGCACCTTGCCCCCGGACTTCTGTTCGCGACCCCAGGCGCCCATCACGAACGCATCGTTTACAGAGACGCACCAGATTTCGTCAATGCCCTTGGCTCTGAGGGCATCAGCGTGTGCGACATAGCCTGGCACATGCTTGGCCGAACAAGTGGGCGTGAAGGCACCAGGCAACCCAAAGACGACGATTTTCTTGCCCGCCACCAGGTCCGCGACCTGGAATGCATTGGGCCCGATCGAGCAGCCGTTGCCCTCGACCTCGATGAATTCGGTCAGAGTTGCGTTGGGAACCTTGTCGCCGTTCTTGATGGTCATGGCCGTGCCTCCGAAGCGTGTTTATCAAAAAAGCACATTCTAACCGGCTGGATCAGGTGGGCTTTGAATCACCTGTTCAGACCGTGGCCTGTGCCCACCCTCCGTCGGATGATGCAGCGCGCAAGGCGGCGCGGACCCGGCCGACTGGGAGGGGTCGGCGGGTCCAGTGAGCGGTGCGAGGGCCCCGACGCACCGGTCGGGCAAACCGGTGTCCGGCGAAGCCTGCCCGTATCAGTCGGCCTGTTTGCGCAGGAACGCCGGAATGTCCAAGCGCTCTACGCCGCTTTGCTCAAGGGCTTCGACCTGAGCGGCAGCGCTGGCCCGGGGATTGCGCCAGATGGTCGGCTCCTCGTACTGACCATAACCGTTGCCGCCCAACA
>JBIKVK010000340.1:0-3437 GCA_044356835.1 Burkholderiaceae bacterium | reverse complement strand
TGCTGATCGCCACCCCAGATTGGCGATCATGAAGGGGAGATCCCAGCCCCATTTGGCCGCCACCATCAGCACCGGGGGGGCCGCGTAAGGCGTCAGGGTGCCCCCGATGGACACATTCACGAACAACACGCCGATGGTCGCATACATCAGTCGGGTGGAAATCGCTGCGTTGTAGTACCGGGCACGCAGAAGGAGAGCAGCAAGTGTCATGGCCGCCGGCTCTGTGATAAACGATCCGAGCAGCGGCAGCAGCGACAAGGCGAGGAAGTAGGTCGCCATCGCCCTGGGCATGGGGAGCACACGTGCGCTGGCCTCGACACTCGCCAGGGCAATCCTCAAAATCGGCTTGCTCGCCGCAATCACCATGATGACGAACACGAACAGAGGCTCGGTGTAATTGCGGGTCTCAAGGTATTCGACCGCTCCGCCCGGCCCGACGGCAAAGGCCATGAAGACGGCCAGCACCAAGGCCCAACAACCAAACACCGCCTCGACCTCACCCAGGAGGTGGAAGCTTCCGGCATGGGCCGGGTAGCGATGGGCGAGATTCTCGAAGAACTTCGCCGAGAAGGTGTGCAGCACCGCAATGGCAAAAATCGCTGCGGCAACAATTTGAACGGTCGTCGGGTTCAAGGCGATCTCCTAAGGCCCCCAATCGTAATCCGGTTGTCACCGTTCCGTGAATCCGGGTTCTCGATAAGCCCTGAAGCCGTAAGGCGACTCAAACCAGCCCGCGGATTGGGGGCATGCACCCTCGAGAGCCGCATTGCCTCGAGGGCCGCTTTGCCGTCACCCGGCACGCCGCATGCGATCGGCGAGCTCGAGCTGACCCCGCTCGGCGAGCGTTTCGGCCGCGGACAAACGATCACGTTCCTCACGGTTCTGGCCGAGCTTGCGCTTACCGGTGAGCGAAGTGATCTCGATCTCGATGCCGACGATGTTGCGCAGCATCGCATCGATGTAATCCGGGGGCGAATCCGTCATTTTCCAGGGCTTGGGTTCGGCCGCTTCGTGTTGCCGCGTAAGTCTGGCGACCAAGCCGCGCACATAGCGCTCATCATCGTGCACCGTCATGATCCCGTGAATATGCACCACCTCGTAATTCCAGGTCGGGACCTGCCGATGGAACTCGTGCTTGCTCGGGTACCAGCTGGGGGAAATAAAGGCTTCAGCCCCCCTGAATACCACCATGACCCGTTGCCCTGGACGGGCGAGCTGCCACAGGGGGTTGGAGCGAGCCACATGGGCACGCAGCGTCCCCTGAGGGCCGCGCGCGGGATCGAGTTCGAACGGAATGTGGTCGGCGTCTAGACCATCCTCACCCTCGCGAACGAGCATACCCAAAGGGTGCTCCCGCATGATCCGATAGAGTTGTTGCGGATCGGACTCGGCGAAATGAACTGGAACGTACATGAATGCCCTCCCCTGGCCGGGCTCGCGGCTTCGATTCGATTACGCTAATATCTACTCGTTGCGGGTGTAGTTCAATGGCAGAACCTCAGCTTCCCAAGCTGATGGCGTGGGTTCGATTCCCATCACCCGCTCCAGCCTCCCGCTCCTGCCGGCCAAATCGGCGTCAATGTTTTCCGAACATCTCACGCAGCTGCGCCTTGACCACCTTGCCGCCACTATTGACGGGCAAGGCCTCCAGCCTCAGCCATCGCGCCGGAATCTTGTAGGGCGCGAGCAGCCGTTTGCAGTGGTCCACAAGCCTGGATTCGTCGATGGCCCGATTGGGCACCCAGGCACAGGCCACGATCTCGCCCAGATCGGAGTCGGCCAGGCCCAGCACGCTGCACTCGCGAATCTCGGGCAGTTGCATGAGGACATCCTCGACCTCGTTAGGGTAGATGTTGACGCCGCCTCGGATGATCATGTCCTTGGACCGCCCCCTCAGGAACACAAAGCCCGAGGCGTCGATCTCGGCGAGATCGCCCGGATAGAACCAGCCGTCCCGGAAGTGGATCGCCGTCTGCTCGGGATCCTGGAAAAAGCTATCGGCGACCCCCGGGCCGCGGTAGCGAAGCCGACCGACCTGATCGGCTCCGAGCGGACGGTCAGCCTCATCCACCACCTGAACCTCGACCCCGAAGATCGGACGACCCACGGTGGCTGGCCGTTCGAGCAAATCATGCGGATCGCTGAGAGATACCCCTCCACCTTCGGTCGATGCGTAGTACTCGTGAAAATTCGGGCACAGCTGTTCGACGATCGCGATCCGTTCATTGGGCTGCAGGGGCGCCCCGGACGAAATCATCAGCCCGACTCGCTGAATGCGCGCCCGGACTGCCTCGGGCGCCTGCAGCAGGCGGCGTAGCTGGGTCGGCACCAGAAACAGGGCATTGGCCTGATGCCTTTCAACATGATCAGCGAGGATCTGCGGTTCGAAGGGCGGAATGCACATCGACACCTGGCCACCACTGAACAGGACCGACAAGGTAAAAGTGCGTCCGCCACCGAAGTAGAGGGGCGTCGCGCACACGTAGCGACTATTGGCGTTGAGGCCGAGGTTGATCCAGTGCGTGTAGAAACGCCTCAGAAAATGCCGGTGCGAGATCCGGGGTCCCTTGGGTCGCCCGGTGGTGCCAGACGACAGCGACAGCAGCAGCGCAGACTCCAGCTCGGTCTGCGGCCAAGGATGACGCAGGCGGTCACATGAGGCGTCCAACAGGGCTGGCCAAGGGTCGGAGGGCACCTCATCCACCTGAGTGTCCGGCTCACGGACCACGCGAACCGCGCCGAAATGCTCCACCACTGCTCGACGTTCAGCCACCGTCCAGCGAAAATCGAGCGGCAGCATCACTACGCCCGCGCGCATGCAGGACCACATCATGACAACATGCGCCCAGTGATCGCGAAGGCTCAAGCCGACGATCTCGCCCGGGCGACAACCCCGATCGATCAAGGCCTGAGCCCCGCGGTCGACCAGACGATCCAGTTCGGCGTAGGTGATGCAGCGCTCGCCGTCGATCAAAGCCGGAAGCGTTGCACGGTTGCGAGCGTGTTGGCGCAGCGCATCGGCCAGGTTGCGTTCCATGGCTCAATCCAGACCGAGCTTATAGACGCGGTTGGCGTTATCGCGGAGCAATTTCCGAAGGGGCCCCGGCTTGAGCCCCAAGGCTTCCACCTCGGCCCGGGTGCGCTCGAAACGCAGAATCGGAAAATCGGTGCCGAACAGCACCTTGTCTTGCCCGTAGCTGTTGATGTAGTGCACGAAGGACTGCGGCCAGTAGGCCGGGCTATGTGCATCGCAGCCGATGTAGACGTTCTTGTGCTTCCAGGCCATCGCAATCATCTCGTCGGTCCAGGGAATACCGACATGGATACCGATCAGCTTGAGCTCGGGGAAGTCACAGGCGACCGCATCAAGAGAAATGGGGCGCCCCACGCTGCGACGCGGCAGGCTGGGGTCATAGATCATGGACTGGCCCACCTGC
>JBIKVK010000339.1:0-3465 GCA_044356835.1 Burkholderiaceae bacterium | reverse complement strand
AACGCCGAGCAGGTCGGCAAAACGGCAGGCGTCCTCGTCAACCACGTACACGAAGGGGTCGCCGCTCTCATCCTTCCAGGTCACCCAGACTGTATCGGCCTGCACGAAGACGTCGGCGAGTTCAGCCCCGAAACAAGGCTCGAACACCTTGAAGGCCCAGCGCGGCTGCGGAAATGAAACGTAGTTGCGAAGCCGTGTGACACCGCCGTGAAACAGGTCAAAGCCTGCGGTATAGCACGTCAGCGGCGAGTCGAAGCGGGTCAGGTCCGGGTGGCGATCGGGATGGTCGAGCATGACTTCGCGAACCCGCGGGGCATTCGCGAAGCGCACATGCAGTTTGATCCGGGTCTCTTCGATCCTCGGCCCCGGCAGTTCAACACCGTGGATCACCAGGTCGGCGAGGTCGGGACTCAGCACATCGAAAAACCGGCGGATCGGCGTGATATCGAAACCATCGCCATAGAACGAGAGCCGATCGACGCAACGGCGCAAATGCGAGGGCACTCGCTCGACATAACCGAGGCTGGGGCGGCGCTCGCTCACCCTGCCGGAGCTGACCTTGCGGGAGAACTCGAGCTGAATATCCGCATCGATCGCAACCTGGCCCAGAAATTGGCGCAGGCAAGGATTTGCAGCGAACTCACCAGGAAACAGCAGGTCCCGGTCAGCGAGTAGAACATCAAGATCGTTCTGCATTGGGGAACCCAGGCCCGGGCGCTCAGCGCGAACTCAAGCAGTAGTCGCCACTTTGACTGTAGCCACTGGGGCAGCTGCCGACCTTGGGTACGGCCAGACGCGAGTTGGAACCGCTCGCCAGGCAATAATTTCCACTCTGACTGTAGCCGCTGGGACAGCTCCCCACTTTGGGGACCGCGTAGCGCGCACTGGAGGACGGGTTGCAGTAATTGCCGCTTTGGCTGTAACCACTGGGGCAGCTGCCTTCTCTGGGCAAGGGCTGTGGCTGCAGCGCCCAAGCGGGCGCGACAAGCAGCGCTGCGCAGAGCACCGTGATCAGACGGGCGAACATTGCTTTGATCGGATCTCCGACGCCGGTCAAACACCGGACCGAGCCGGAGGCTTGAGTGGTATCCATTCAGTTCTCCAAAATCAGCGTTCAGGGCGAATGTGGGCCCAAGAGTTCACGCAAGCCATCCTCTGAAATGACCTTGATGCCAAGCTTGCGGGCCTTTTGCGCCTTGCCGCTGTTTGAATCAGGATCGGCCAGGACCAGATAATGCACCTCGCGCGAGACTTCATCGACCAGCTGCATGCCTGCGGCGGCGAGCGGCGCGGCGTAGTCTGCCTTTCGCAAGCCGCTCGCGAGCTTGCCGCTGATGCACACCGTCTCCCGATCCGGAGCGGACTCACCAGGAAGATCGCGCTGAGGGGGGAGGATCTCCACACCGTTCGCCCGCAGCCGGTCGATCACTGTGGACATCGCATCGATGCCGTCCTGAATCGGACCGCCCAGATGAGGCACGCCCACCTGCTCGGCAAAGGCCGGATCTCGAAGACGTCCGCTTCGCCAGGACTCAAGCGTGTCGAGCGCGCCGTCGGCGGCCGCCACGATCAGTTCAACGCGCCGAATGCCCAGGTGGTCTATGCCCAGCGAGCCGAGAAACTGCGCAATGGACAGGGCTCTGGTCGCATCGATCGCCTCAAGGATGGCCTGAGCGCGTTTTTCACCCAAGCGGATCGACTTGTCGTTGTTGATGATCAGTTCGGCGAGTTCGCCCGCACGATCGCGCAGCGCGTAAAGACCGGCCGCATCCTCGACCCCGAAACGATCAAGGATCGCCTCAAGGACAGCATCCCCGATACCCTGGATGTCGCGACTGGCAATCCAGCGGCTGATCTTGCCACTCGATTTTTTTTCGCAGGCCGGATTACGGCACTCGAGGATCACCCCGGCTTCACCTGAGGTCGTGCGTCGGCGACCGACCGGTCCACCGCAAAAGGGACAGACCGATGGCGCCACGATGGCTCTTCGGCCGGGGGGCCGATCCGTGACTCGAACAATTTTCGGAATGATGTCGTTGGCCTTGATCAGCCAGACCGAGTCACCGACCGCAACACCGAGCCGCTCAATCTCGTCGAAGTTGGCGAGCGACGCACTGCTCACAGTCGTACCGCCGATATCGACCGGGCGTAATTGCGCGGTCGGCACGAGCGCACCGGTATGCCCGCCGCTGATCACCACATCCTCGAGCACTGTCTCAGCGCCGGCCGAGTCGAACTTCCAGGCCACCTGACCTTTGGGCCGACCCGCCGTTGTGCCAAGGGATTCCTGAACCGCAATGTTCTCAAGCTTCATGACCACGCCATCGATCCAGAAGTCCAGACGGTCGCGCTCCCGCGTCACCGATGCGAACCAGGCAACGGCCTCATCCGCGTCGGCGCACAACTGACCCGGCATGACCCTGAAACCGAGCTCGGTCAGTCGGGCGATTTTTTCGGATTCTGTGGCAAAGCGGACCGGACGACCCTCTCGGACCTCGTCGATATCGAAAGCAAAAGCGCTGAGGTGATCGGCCTGGTGCCCATTCTTTCGACCCATGATGCCGCTGCCCGCATTGCGAGGATTCTTGCTGCGGGTCGGATCCACCCGCCCCCAGTCCTCGAGGGTAAGAATCACCTCGAACCGGACGGCCCCTGTGAAGCCGGCCCATGCGGGAAGCCCCTTGAAGCGCAGCGCATTGGCGGTGATGTCTTCTCCAATCTGTCCATCACCCCGGGAAATCGCCTGGACCAGACGCCCCTCCCGGTAGTACGCCGCCGCGCTCGCGCCATCGCCCTTCAGACTGGCATGGACCTGACTCGCCCCACAGCGCTCGAGCCAGGTCCGAAATTCCGCCTCGGAGTTGACCTTGTTCTGGCTGCCCATCGGCATTGCGTGCCGGGCCTTGGTGAGCATCGTGTCCGCGGGCACGGGCGCTCCCACCAGAGCCAGTACGGGATCCTCCGGAGAAAGACGCCGCAGCTGATCCTCGAGCGCGTCGTATTCGGCATCGCTCATGATCGGCTCGCCACTGTAGTAGTAGGCGTGCTTGGCCTTGAGAATCAGGTTTCTGAGCTGATCGACCGGTTCGGACATGGAATCATTTTAGCCGGTCAGGCCAGGCTCACCGAGACGGGTCCGGATAGTCTCCGAGCCAGACTTCCTCCTTTAGACGCAGGCATACCTGGGTCCCGACCGGCCCCCGGATGATCGAAAGATCACCGCCCACTTCGCGAGCACGGCGCTGCATGTTGTTGAGCCCTCGACCGCGCCGCACCGAATCGGCCAGACCGATGCCGTCGTCCACGACCGAAATGGTGATCATCTTCTCAACAGTATTTCACGACGCGTCCACGCGGATGGTCCGGGCGAGTGCATGCTTGAGGGCGTTGTTCAAGGCCTCCTGCACGATCCGGAGCACCTGCAAGATCACACGAGGCGGCATCCTGGGCACACCGTCGAGCGCG
>JBIKVK010000338.1:0-3466 GCA_044356835.1 Burkholderiaceae bacterium | reverse complement strand
ATTGAGCTGGTCGTAGAGTGCCTGCAAGCGGTCGAGCGTCCCCTGCGCCACCTTCATGTCGTAGCGATCCCGCGCGAGTGCGATGTTGGTCACGCCCTGGCCGACCGCAGCCGCCCCGCCCACCAGATTGCCGCCGGCGGCCACTTTCGAGCCGGCCTGGGCGAGCTTGATCATGCGCCCCATCTGGGCAGTGACATCACCCATTTTGGACAGCGCCTTGGCCTGGCCGCCCGGGACGAAAAAGGACACTGCGATCACGACAACGGTCACGGCCACATCGACGCCGAGCTTCCATTTCATCTGGGTCTCTTCGTCGGCGCCCGCGGCCTTCGCGATCAGGCCCGCCAGCTCGCCAAGCGTCGGCCGCCAGGTGATGGGCTCGCCCCCGGCGGCCTCCTTGATCGCGCTGACCACATCCACCACCGCGCTCGCCATTGTGTACAGGCCGATCGCCATCACGGCAATACCGACCGGGCCCGCCACCGCCGTGAGCGCCGCGCCAGCGACCACCATGGCCGCGCTGGCGACCACCGAAGCGACCGCCTTGACGACCCCCCACAGCTTGGACCAGAAGCCTTTCTCTTCCGCAGCCTTGCTCTTGTCGGCCGCGATCTTGATCTGCTCTTCGCGCTTCTTGCCGTTTTCCTCGATCTCTTTGCCCTTCGCCTCTGAATTTTTGCCTTCGAGCTGGGCAGACAACTCGACCATGCGTCCCGTCAGCGCATCCAGGAGCAACTGGGCGTCGAGCGGGGAGGGGTCCCCGGCGGCGAGAAAAGTCTCGACACGCTTGATCAGGTCGTCGTCTGAACCTGGAAGTCCGGAATTGGGGCCGATGACGGGCTTGGGCACGATCGGTTTTTCGCTGCCGAGCTGAAAACCGAAATCGGCCGGAAAGGAGTCCGCCGGAACGCCGGTTGAAAGGTTGCCCTTGGCCGTAGGGCTCGAACGACTTGGGCCCCCGGCCGGCGCAGTGCCTCCGTAAGGCGCTGGCTGCCCCGGAGTGACTCCGGAGGGAGTAACACCACCACTCATGACCTGCCTCCGTTTGCCGCCGACCCTGCCGCAGGCTGCGCGCCCAACAGTGTCAGGAAGGCAAGCGCCTTTTTCCGCATCTCGGCCTGGTCAGGCTGGGCATAGTGAATGGACATTTCAAACATGTCGCGCGCTTGATCGCGCAAACCCAGATGCAGCAGACATTCGGCCAAGTAAAACGCGGCAGAAGCATCTTCGACATCGAGCGCAAGCGCCGCGATGTAGTAGTCGACCGCCTCGACATAGCGACCCTGCATCTTGCGCACCGCAGCAATACCGAGCTGGTACTGCCGATCGTGCGGCGCCATGGCGATCAGCCACAGAAACAGCTGGGCCGCGGTGTCGTACTGATCGAGACCGTAAAAATAGTGAGCGAGCGCATGAGCCGCAGCGAGTTCCGACGGGCCGACCTCCGACCACTCGCCCAGGGTTCCGCCCGCCTCGAGGTGGGCGCGAAGATCGGCGATGATGTCTTCGTCGGCAGCAGTAGCGGCATCCACAACGGCGCTCCCGATTCAACGAAAGATGTTCTGGAAGATCTGTTTCAAGGTGTCCATGAAGTTCATGAACATGTTGGTGTTCTGCTGGACGGCGTTGTTGGCCCTTTGAAGCTCGAGATTGATCTGCTGCGACAGATTGCTCGCGTTATCGCTCATCGTCTTGATTTTGGAGCTGAGCGTCTCGAGATCGGCGTCGGTCAAGGTGCCCTTTGCCAACTTCGTTTTCTCGTCGGCGGTGAGGGTGATGCCGGCCTTTTCCAGGTTGACCCCGAACTGCGCCGTGTCCGTCGAATACTTCTCCATCGTCTTGTCTTTGGCGATGTCGTTGTTGGAGCGCAGGGCCTTCAACTCGTTCAGTTGGGACGTCAATTGGTTGGCCGCATCCAGTCGATTGACATTGGCCAAGGCCTTTTTGGTCTGCTCGCTAGCCTTGGTCGTCTCGGAGTCAATCTTGGCCATCCCGATCGCCATCATCGCGATGTGGAGGCCAGCCTTGGAGCTGACCGCGAGGTTCGCGGCCGCGGTAGAACCGGACATCACAAGGGGTTTGATTGTTGTGTTCATGGACGAACTCCAGAGGGGAAAGAAGGAACGGGAGAGTTAAACCATTCGCCGGTGCGGTCTGCGCGCCGCAGGCGCAGTGCTGGTCGGCTGGGAAGACGCTGCCGCAGCGTGGGCCGCCTGTGCCGCCTGCATTTCCATTTCGGACTGAGCCTGCGCGCGGATGCGGGCAAGCTCTTCAGGGGGGAAGGAGTCGCGAAGAAACTTGTCAATGTCCAGATGTGCCGGGTCCTGCTTGGTCGCGCGCGCAAGCATTTGGCGGGCCTCTTCGACCAGCTCGTCCAGCCGGGAGGTCAGTGCCGCGTTTTCGGCCAGCAGGGCTTTGGTTTCGGCGATCAAGACTTCGGGCGGCTTTTCAGACATTGACAGATCCTCTGGGGTCGAAGGGCCTTATCGTCGCCGGCAAACGCACCGACGAGGCAAGGCGATCACCCGGTTTCGGGAATGTAAGCGCACTCTTCAAAGAGACCAATCGGCCGGGCGACGTAATGCCGGTCTATTGGCCAGAATCCTGAATCATGGTAAGAAGATACCCGGCAAAAAGCAAGCCAACCCAAGACTGATCGCCCATGATCCCCATCCAGACCGGCACCCCCTCGGCCCAATCCAACGCCATGAGCCCTCGCCTGGGCCAGCGCGAGGTCATCCTCGACAATTTGCGCCCTGAGCTGTCCCAGGTGCTGAGCGAGGCGGCCGAAGAGCTCACCCAGGCGATGTCGACGCGCGTCCAGGAGAAAAAGCTCAAGGAACGCATGGCTGCGGGCGATACCCGCCCCGAAGGCCTCAGCCGCGAGCAGATGGCTGAGATGTTGGAAACCATGGCGGGCGAGCAAGGGGCCAATCCGGAACAGTCGGGTAAAAGCCCCGCGGAGCAGGCCATCGAAGAGGTGGGTCGGCGCGTCCGTGACAAGCCGGCCCGGACTCGGCAGTACGCCCGAGACCAGGGGGGCAGCGCTGCCGAGCAATATTTGCTGCTCATGGAAGTCGCAGCGCGGCTCGAGGAGGGCAGGCTCGGCGCCGATCCGGGCGGTCGCGGCGCGAGCGCCGCGCGCGAGGCCGCGGCAGAGCTCTACGCCGAGCATGGCAAGGCCATCCATGCAGATCTGAACACCTTTGGGGCCGTACGCAAGTTGCCCGCAGAGGATGCGGGTCAGTTCAGGTCGGAGTACCGCGAGGTGGTGCTGGGCGAGGCCACCGTGGCCGACACGCTGCGGCGCATCCTCGAGATGGTCCCTGACGGGCAACCGGATCGTTTCGACACGGTGCTCGATACGATGCGCGAAGCCCTGGGGCTCGATCTCGCCGCCGCCCGACCCTCGGGCGATCCGGTACGGCTGCAGGCGCTGGTGACTGACCTCGCACACATGAAGGTC
>JBIKVK010000085.1:0-12348 GCA_044356835.1 Burkholderiaceae bacterium | reverse complement strand
CACGGCAAGCATGCCGCCCAAGACGACGGCTACATATTGGGAGTAGGTCAGACCCAGGATCATGATCGTCCTTGTAGGGGAGGGTATGGTCGGCCGGAGGCCTCGCGACAACACCCGAAGTATACTGGCCGACCGTGAGCAATCCGACTCCGAGACCCTTGTTTCCCGCCGGCTTGGCCGAGCGCGCGACACTCCTCGCCTACCGCCTACTTTGGGTTTTTTTTCTGCCTGCAGCGTTGGTGTACCTGTGGGTGCGGGGTCGGAAGGAGCCGCTGTATCGTCGGTTCGTCGGCGAGCGCCTGGGTTTCGTCCGTCCCCGTCTCGACCGGCCCGTTTGGATGCACTGTGCGTCGCTCGGCGAGCTTCGAGGCATTGCGCCGCTTATCCGAGCCCTGATTTCGGGCGGATATCCGGTCTGGGTTTCGACGCTGACACCGGCCGGGCGCAACGCTGTACCCAAGCTGTTCGGCCCAGAGATCGAGACGGGGAGGCTGGCCGTCGCTTATGCGCCGTTGGAGTCGGCAAGCGCCGTCGGGCGAGTGTTGCGGGCCCTCCGCCCCCGTTGCGTCTTGATGGTCGAAAATGATGTCTGGCCCGTCTTGTTGAGCGTCATCCAAGCAGAAGGCGTGCCCCTGGCCATGGTGAATGCACAGTATTCGGCCCGCAGCCTGCAGCGAGACCAGCACTGGTGGGGCTTTCGAAGCGCCGCGTTCCGAAGTTTCGATCGCATTCTCTGTAAGTCCGATGTCCAGGCGGCGAGGTTCCAGGGCATTGGTGCCCGCGGTGTGGTGGTGGCTGGCGAGACGCGGTTCGATGTTCCAGTGCCTCAGCACCTCCTCGATCGGGCCGCCGAATGCGCGCAGCGCTGCGGCCTGGGCCCTGGAGGGCGCCCGGTGATCGCCCTGGCGAGCATCGTCGAAAGCGAGGAGGCGGTGGTCCTGCCTTTGCTGGCGTCGATCCTGAGCGACTCCGATCTGAATCGACGCGGGCGCCCGCTGGTCATTTTCGTGCCTCGCCAGCCGCATCGCTTCGATGCTGTGATGCAGAGTCTTGTCGGGGCGGGGTTCAGCGCCGCCCGCCGGTCCGCGGTGTTCGACACTGGACTGGGGCCGACCGCTTCGCCCGGGGATAAGGGCCCAGATGAGCTCGCGCAGGTGGATGTTCTTCTGGGCGACAGTTTGGGCGAGATGTTTTTCTACCTGGCGCTGTCTGAGGTGGTTTTTGTGGGTGGTTCGTTTTCGCCCCTGGGCGCGCACAACGTGATCGAGCCAATGGCGCTGGGCAAGCCGGTGGTGGTGGGCCCCGAGACCTGGACCATCGAGTTCCCGGCGGTCGAAGCCTTGGCGGCTGGCGCACTCATTCAAGTGCAGTCCCCCAATGAGCTGGTGCCGCAGCTCAGTCGGCTGCTGACCGATCCCGAGGCATATCGATCGGCAGCCATGCACGCCGCTTCGTTTTACCAGCAGCATGCGGGCGCCACGTCGAGACACCTCACGATCCTCGAGCCCTGGCTTCGCCTCAATGAGCAGGGCCAGGCGGGGACGCAGCGATGACGCTTGCGCTTCGGGCCTATGCGGCGTTTGCGCAGGCCATCGCTCCCCTGTGGCGCTGGGTGTTGCGGCGGCGCCTTGGCCGCGGCAAGGAGACGGTCGACAGCATTCGCCAGAAATTGGTGCAGGATTGCGCGGCTCGGCCCCAAGGGGTGCTGGTCTGGGGACATGCGGTGGGCGTGGGCGAGGTCCTTGCGCTTGCGGGCCTTTTCAGGCAACTGGGGCAGCGATTGCCACACGTGTCGTTCCTTATCACCAGTTCGGCCCGCAGTTCCGCGGTCGTCCTGAGTTCGGGCAATTTGCCCGCGCGATGCGTGCACCAATTCGCCCCGATTGATACGCCTCTGACTGTAGAGCGTTTTCTCGATCATTGGCGGCCCAGTCTTGCGATCTGGTGTGAGATGGATCTGTGGCCGAATACGCTCACCCAAACTGCCCGACGGGGTATTGCCTCCGTGCTCGTGAACGCCCGGCTATCGGAGCGCTCGCATGCTCGTCGGCAGTGGGGAAGATGGCTCTATCGCCCCGTGTTGCAAGGACTGCATTCGATTTGGGCTCAGAATCAGGATTCCGCCCGCGCCCTGTTGGATCTGGGCGCGCGGCCCTCTGCCATCCACGTCACCGGCACGATCAAGACGCTGGCAGTGCCCCTGGGGCATGATCCCGCTGAACTCGTGCGCTGGCGTGGTTTTTTGGGCTCGCGGCCGATCTGGTTGCTCGCTTCGAGCCACGCCGGCGAGGAGATGATCGGTCTGAGCGCGCACCAGCGTTTGCTGCGCTTGTTCCCGGAAGCTTTGCTGATCATCGCCCCCCGTTACCCGGCCCGAGGCGCCGAGATTCAAGCGCTGTGCCCGGAGGGCACTTTGCTTCGCAGTCGGGATCGGATCTCAATGCCGGGAGGTCAATCCGTCTACGTGGCCGATACCTTGGGCGAGATGGGCCTGTGGTACCGGCTCGCGTCCATCTCGCTCGTGGGTGGATCGCTCGTCGCCGTGGGCGGGCACAACCCCTTCGAGCCTCTGGCGCTGGGGTGCGCGGTGCTGCATGGTCCCGAGGTCAGCAATTTCGCCGAGAGCTATGCAGACCTGGATGCGCGCGGCGCAAGCGCATGCGTGGCGGATGCCGCCGAGCTCGAGCGGCGTGTGGCTGACCACTGGCAAGCGCCGGGTGCCTTGGGCGCGCGAGTGGGCGGCCTGCCGGATTGGTCGGAGCGCCTTGCGGAGCTCGAAGGTTTGCTTCCGGTGCCTTAGGGGCCGCTGGGCAACAAATGCCTCGGATGAAGTTTCAGCCCAAATCGGCGAGAATGATCGCCGTCTCAGACCCGTATCTTTTCAGGAGCAGCAGCAATGGCCCAGAGCGCAGCCAACCCGTCCGGCGTGGCGGTCATGATCATGGATTTTCAGAATACCATCGTGGGGATGGTGCCCGAGGCCGATCGGCCCCAGTTGCTCGCCAATGCTCAGGCAGTGATCAGGCTTGCCCGCGCCCGGAGCCTGCCGGTCAACTACGTCGCGGTGCAGTTCCGACCGGGACATCCGGAGGTCGCAGCGAGCAACAAGATGTTTTCTGGCATCAAGGCGGCCAACATCCTGGTGGAAGGCACCGAAGGGGCGGCCATTCACCAGGCGGTCAAGCCCGAGCCGACCGACATGGTGGTGGTCAAGCGGCGTGTCAGTGCGTTCGGGACCACCGACCTCGGGGCGGTGCTGAGTTCGCAGGGCGCTCGCACCCTGGTGCTCTGCGGCATATCGACAGGCGGCGTCGTGCTGTCCACCGTTCGACAGGCGGCCGATATGGACTACCGGATCGTGGTGGTGCGCGATGCGTGCGCCGATCCCGATGCGGAGACGCATCGGGTGCTGATGGACAAAGTCTTCCAGCGGCAGACGACGGTGACAACCACGGCGGAACTGGCCTCGGTGCTCGACACTCTCGGCTGAGAGCCTAGCGGCCGCCGCACTTGTTCCAGGGGGTGTTCCATGCGGATTTCCGGCAGTCTCGAAAGCGCCAGTGTGCAGCAGTTCAATATGGATTTTGGCCGGCTTGACAAGCTGACGCTCTTCGAGAGTCGTGACAGGGCCGCGCCCAATGCTTTTCTGGTCCGGCAGCATCCTGGGGTGGCCCTGCCCACGCATTTTCATCACACCAGTCAATTCCAGGTGATTGCCGAAGGCAGTGGCATGCTCGGCCGTCATGAGGTGCGACCGTTCACCGTGCACTACGCCGGCCAAGAGAGCGCCTACGGGCCCCTTGCGGCTGGCCCGGACGGGTTGGGTTACTTCACCTTGCGGCCCCTGTTTGAGGCGGGTTCCTACATCATGCCGGGCGCGCGCCCGTTCATGAGCCCAGGGATCCGCAGGCGCTCGCTGACCTGTGAGCCCACCGCCTCAATGTCTGCCGAGCAACTGATTGAGGTTCGAGCCCCTTCGTGCACGGAGCTCATCGCTCCGGAGGAGGGTGGGCTTGCGGCGTGGAGGCTGCGGGTTCCGGCGGGGCAGACCCTGAGCCTCCCGCGGCATCCCGGCGGTTTGGGCCGCTTCATTGTCCTGACCCAGGGGTCTGTTGTCGACGGTTCTCGCCTCTTGCCGCCGCTGTCTGTGGTGTGGGAGGGACCGGACCATCACGGATCCGTTGCGATCGAACCAGCACATGAGTCGGATCTGACGCCCTTGCAGGTGGGCCCGACGGGGGTCGAGTTGCTGGTTCTGCAATTTCCCGCCAACGCGCTCGACCACACAGTCCCACCTCAGGGAAAGACTCAGGGTCGCCCGGTCGCCCAGTGAATTTTTCGGCGCTCGCCTCGCATCCCTGGGCCTACCCGGCCCTTGAGATTGTTCACCTGCTTGGCATCGCGTTGATCCTCGGCAATCTGGTGCTCCTCGAGTGTCGGGTGTTCGGCCTCGGGGCCAGTCTGCCCGTCGAACCGCTGGCGCGCCTGTCGTCGGTGCTCGCGGTGATTGGTTTCTCGCTGGCTGGGGCGAGTGGTCTCCTGATGTTTGCCACCCAAGCAGGGGAATTGCTTGGAAATAGGGTGTTCACTTTCAAAATGCTGGCGATCATGCTGGCGGGCGCGAATGCCGGCTGGTTTCATGGCCGCGGATCGATCGCCCGACTGGACGCACTTGCGAAGATCCAAATGATCTTCTCTACCCTCATCTGGGTCGCCGTGGTTGCCCTCGGGCGTTGGCTCGCGTACAGCTGATCGACCGACCCCAATCAATGAACGGAGCTTTGCGATGAACCGGCGAGACTGTCTGGCCTTGGGCGTGGGACTGTGTTGGGTGTCGGGCGCCACGCGGGCGCATCATGGTTGGAGCAGTTTCGACCAGGATCGTCCGATCTATCTTTCGGGCCGCGCGCGCGATGTTCGATGGCGTAACCCCCACGCCGAATTGGTCCTTGAGATCGATCAGCCGCTGTCGTTGCCCAAAGACCTGGCGAATCGCAAGGCGCCCGCTCAAACCGCTGGGGTCGATGGTTCGGCACTTTTCCGCAAGGCGGCGCCGCCCACGCGGTCAGACACCCGCTGGGAGATCGAGCTCGCGCCGATCTCCCGGATGAATCAATGGAGCGTCGCGCCTGTCCAGGAGGGACAGCAGATCGCCGTTCTTGGATTCACGTTCGCAGGCGAAAAAGGATCGGCGCTGCTCCGGGCCGAGTTTCTGTTCGTCGGCGACCGAATCTACGGTCTGCGCTCGAGCCCGGCCTGAGTCAACGCAACGCCCGGAAACGGTGGTGCTCCGGGCGTTGGTCAAACTTCCAGCCCAGACACTCAGGCCTTTGCGAGTGCCCGATCGAGGTCTGCCATCAGGTCGTCGATGTGTTCGATCCCGACGGAGAGGCGAACCATGTCCTCGCTCACGCCGGCCTTGGCGAGCTCGTCGGCGCCCAGCTGGCGGTGCGTGGTCGAAGCAGGATGGGTGGCGAGGGATTTCGCATCGCCAATGTTGACCAGGCGGGTGAACAGTTGCAGGGCATCCAGAACGCGGGCGCCTGCAGCGCGCTTATTGCTATCGTTGCTCTTCAGGCCGAACGAAATGATGCCTGAGGCTCTGCCGCCCATGTATTTCTTCACGAGCCCGTGCTCGGGATGATCGGGCAGACCGGCGTAGTTCACCCAGGCGACCTTGGGGTGCGCAGATAACTGCTTAGCGATCGCCAACGCATTGGCGCAAATGCGGTCCATCCGCAGCGCCAGGGTCTCGATGCCCTGGAGGATGAGGAAGGCATTCATCGGCGAAATCGCCGCGCCCATGTTGCGCAGCGGTACGACCCGGGCCCGGCCGATATAGGCTGCGGGGCCGAGCGCTTCGGTGTAGACCACGCCATGGTAGGACACGTCGGGCTCATTCAGTCGACGAAAGCGTGCCTTGTGCTCGGCCCAGGGGAACTTGCCCGAATCGACAATCGCACCGGCCACGCTGTTGCCATGTCCTCCCATGTACTTGGTGAGCGAATGGACGACGATGTCCGCGCCGTACTCGAAGGGTCGGCACAGATAGGGGCTGGGCACGGTGTTGTCGACGATCAACGGGACTCCGTGCGCGTGCGCAATAGCCGCCAGTTTCTCGAAGTCCGTCACATTGCCCAGCGGGTTGCCTACGGATTCGCAGAAGATCGCCTTCGTCCTCGAGTCGATTAGCGGGGCAAAGGTCTCGGGCTTGCGAGGGTCGGCAAATCGTGCCTCGATGCCCATTTGCGGGAAGGTGTGTGCAAACAGGTTGTAGGTGCCACCGTACAGTGTACTGGCCGACACGATGTTGTCACCCGCCTCCGCGATCGTCTGGATCGCGTAGGTGATGGCGGCCATGCCGGACGCAAGAGCGAGCGAGGCAATGCCCCCTTCGAGGGCTGCGACGCGTTTTTCGAGCACATCCTGCGTCGGATTCATGATCCGGGTGTAGATGTTGCCCGCCACCTTGAGGTCGAACAGGTCGGCCCCGTGTTGGGCATTGTCAAAGGCATAGGCGACGGTCTGATACATCGGGACCGCGACCGCCTTGGTGGTCGGGTCTGGGCTGTAGCCCGCGTGAACCGCAAGCGTCTCGAGTTTCATGGGTTTGTCTCCGAACGAATGGGGCTGATTCAGCCTGCACTATGCCAGAGGGCGGCATCAATGCGCGAGTCAGCGTGGAAGAAGTGAATGTCCTGCAGGCTGCGCGCCCTCCAGCCAAGCGGGCCGGATCGTTTCGGCGATCGGACAGCCCAGAGCCTTGATGGTGACCTTGAGCAGGGCATCCCTCATCGGTGTTGCGTCCTCATTGGACGCGTTGAGCGAATCGATGAGCTCGGCATGCGCCTCATGGGCCTCCTCAAGGAGAGCGCTCTCGTTGACGGCGATCATTTGGCCCTGCTCGATCACAATTTGACCGTCGATGACGGCGAGGTCGATAGCGCTCCCCTTTTCACCGTAGACGAGCTGGCGGACCGGGTCGTTCAGGGGCGTGAAAGCGGGCGTGTGGATCCTGTAGGCGACCAAGTCCGCTGCCATTCCCTCGCGGATTTCGCCGGTCGGCAGGCCCAGTGCACTCGCTCCTCCGCGGGTTGCGGCCCGGAGCACCTCACTGGCTTTGAGCCAACGATCATGCTCTGGAAAGCGGATCTTGGGCAACGTCGCCCCGAACGCCAGGGTCGACAGCATGTGGCTGCCAAAAAGAATGCCATGCCCGTCGCTGCCCATCGCAACATTGATTCCGGCGTCCAGGCACTCCCGCACCGGAGCGAGACCCGAGCCGATGACGGCGTTGCTGTAGGGGTTGTATTGCACCGTGGCGCCACGGTCTGAAATACGGGCAATGTCGTCGCGGGATAACCAGGTGGCATGGATCAGGCTGGTCCTGGGCTTCAGAAAGCCGAGCTCGTCGAGCTGAGCCACCAGGCTCTTGCCGTAGAACGCCTGCGCGGTCACCAATTGCAAGCGGGTTTCCTGGCAATGTGTCATGGCCGGCAGATCAAGATCGTCGGCCAGCGCGCGACAACGTTTGAGGAAGTCGTCCGTGCAGCGATGGGGCGCTGAAGGTGCTACCAGGACACCGACTCGATGGCTCTTGGGATGCCGTTTCTGGGCGAGCCGGGCCACGAGCTTGAGGAGCGCATCTCCGTCCGGGCGGGGCAGGGCGCGCAGGCCAGCCAACAGACCGGGTTCAAAACATTCATCGACAAACGGATAGCTGTCGACCACCGGCTTGTCGATCATCGAGAATCCGACCAGAGCACGCAGGCCCGAGTCCTCCCAGGCCTGGAATGCAGCGTCGATCTGCCCGGGTGTCATGCCCTGCCCGAGACTCATGTCGTCCACCACCGTCGTGGTGCCTGAGCGCAGGGCCTCCAAGGCGACGACCATGGTCCGAAGGTAAACCTGCCGCTCCGTGAGCTGCACGGGCGTTCGCGGGCGCAGGTAGGCCATGGCCATCTCGAGGGGCAGATTCTCGATGCAGCCCTTTTGCCAGGTGTCCCACGAGTGCAGGTGGCCATTGATGAGCCCCGGCGATAGAAGCAGCCGGGACGCATCGATGCGACGATCGACCGAAAGCTTCGCCAGCTCGCCCGGGGGGGTGATTCGCGCGATCGAGCCGCCTTCGATCAGGACATCCCGACGGGCGGGGCTGAAACCGTCGCCCTCGGAGAGCAGGGTCAGCGCATTTTCAATCAGTATCGTGGAACGCATGGAGTCTCGTCAGGTGTGAGGGGTTGCAGGATGTGGGAGCTTAAACACAGCTCGGATGCCTCGCTTGGGACGGTCGACTAGAATCAGGGGCATGCTTGGAAAACTGTTTTGGTGCTGCTGCGCCCTGATGGTGCTGTTTGGCCTGCCGCCGACCGGCGACTGGATGGATACCTATCAGTATTCAGAAACCTGGAACAAGGCGCAGACCTCATTCGTGTATGCGGCGCTCACCGCGATGGGGACGATGGCTTACCCCAAACGCTCGGGCCTGGTTCTCACGGTACTCTGCATCCTGCCGATGGTGGTCGAACTGCTTCAGGCGCTCGCTCCCTGGCTGAAGAGCGACATGTTCGACATTCTGGCGGCCTTCACCGGCATCATCCTGATGCGCCTGTACTGGGTAGTCGCCTTCAAGCGTTAACCCGTACACACTCACAGAGAGACATCGCGTAAAATTGACCGTTTGCCGGTATATCGTTCGGCCCGTACTTTTGGGTTCTTCAGTCCCTAATTCATTCGAAAGCCGGAACGTGTCTACGGTCAGGACCATTCAGTCTCGCTGCGGTATCAAAGTCGGCCTGGCCATGGTCCTGGGATCTGCGCTGACGTGCATTCCGGTTGCGGTCGGTCTGGCCCAGTCCTTGGCCCCAGGCGTGCCGACGGCCGTTGCAACGACCGCGCAGCTGCCCTACAGCCTCGGGCGCCTTGCTCGGCAGGCCCTGACCGACAACCCGACGATTCAGGCCCGGCAGGGCGATCTGCGTACCGCAGGGCTCGAGCTCGAGGGGGCGCAGTGGGGGCGTTACCCATCCCTCTCGGGCGAAGTTCAGGCTCGCGAGACGGCGCAGGCGGTTCTGCAGCTGCAGCAGCCTTTATGGACCGGCGGCCGGATTGACAGTCAGATCGGCCTCGCAACCGAGAACCGGGAGGCCGCCGCGGCTGCGGTGCGTGAAACTGAACAGCAGGTGCTCCTTCAGGTCGGAACCGGTTTTTTTGAGTTGCTGCGCCTGGAGGCACGCATCGGGATCGCTGTTGAGAACGTGGCCGAACATCGCCGCCTCCTCGAGATGATCCAGCGACGCGTTCGTGCCGAAGTCAGCCCGCTCGCCGACGAGACCCTGGCTGCTTCCCGGATGCAGCAGGCGATTTCCGAGCGGCTTCAGTTTGAGCGCGCGCTTGAGACGGCTCGAGTCAGCCTCGAGCAGGCGAGCGGCGCTGTTTTACGCAGCGGCCTTGCGCCCCCTGGTCCGCTGCCAGAGCCGCCGCGTGGGGAGGCCGAGGCGATCGAGATGGCCCTCGATCACTCGGGAGAACGTGAGCGCCTCAAGATCTTGATTCGAGCCGCTCGAGCGCAGGCGGAGGTCGCCCGTGCCGGGACCAAGCCTGTGGTCTTCGCTGCGGTGCGCCAACAGGTGGGGCCGCTTCAATTCGGGCAAGACCGAACGCTCGCGTTTCTCGGTATGGAATTCAAGCCCGGGCCCGGTCTGTCGGTCCTGAGCGCGGTCGAGGCCGCGGTCAACCGCATATCGACCGCTGAGCAGGCTGTGCTCACTCACGAGCGGCAACTGGTCCAGCAGGTCCGTAACGCCTGGGCAGAGTGGGTCGCCCAACGCCAGCAGATCGAGCCAGTGCGCCGAATCGCCCGCGCGAGCGACGAGGTGATCGGTTCGTATCTGAGGCAGTATCAGGTCGGACGAAAGACCTGGCTCGATGTGCTCAATGCCCAGAGGGAGTCGACTCAGGCGCGGTATGCCCTGGTCGACCTCGACTGGGGGATCCTGGCGGCGCAGATGCGCCTTGTGTTGCTGAGCGGCAGTGTCGATGCCCGCTCACTCGATTCTCTCGGGCCCTGAAACGATGAACGCTCCACTGATGAACGAGGCCCAGACCCACGCCACCTCGGCCGGCGCGGTTCAGGATCACGATTTGCCCGATGCGGCCAACCAGACCGTCGAGCCGCCCACCGATGAGGCATTGGCTTCGCTGCTTTCCCGGCTGGCCGGTTTGCAGGGGCAGGCGGTGCCCACCCACCGCTTTGGCATGCTCGTCGAGTCATCCAATGGTTTGCCCATCACCTCTCTGGATCGCAAGACACGGGCGCTCGAATGGTGGCGGGCCCGGTTTGTCCAGGCGGATTGCCGGGAGGTGCAGCCGGCCAAGTTCACCCGCAGCGAGGTTCCAGCACTCTGGTTTTCGGCGGATGCCGAAACAGCGCTTCTGGTGCGCGGGGTCCTGGGCGGTGGCTCTCTGGCCGTGGAGGATGCTGCGGGCGGGACGATGACCTTGACGGCTGAGCAGGCGGCGGGCGGCAGCATGCTCGTCTTGCCTGTCACCGCTGCGGCGCCGGGGGAGGCAGGTGCGCCCTCCCGGACGGCAGCCGAGTGGTTTGCGTTTGCGATCCGCCGGCATCGTCGGGTGTTTTTCGAGGCCGTGTTTGCCACATTCGTCGTGAGCGTGATCGGCCTGTTCTCTGCGCTTTACACCATGCAGGTGTACGACCGGGTTGTCCCGACCAAGGGCTTTGCAACCCTCTGGGTCCTGACGATTGGAGTGGCGATTGCCATCTTGCTCGAGCTGATCCTGAAACAGGTGCGCGCCCTGATGGTGGATCGCGCCTGCAAGCTGATCGATCAGGAACTGTCGGCGATCTTTTTCGGCAAGGCCCTCGATATCCGTCTTGATGCGCGCCCGCGAACCGTGGGTACTTTTGCATCCCAGATTCGGCACTTCGAGTCCGTCCGCAATTTCATGACCTCGTCGACGCTGTTCATTCTGGCGGACGTGCCGTTCGCGTTGCTCTTCGTCGGGGTGATTGCTCTGCTCGCCGGTCCGGTCGCCTTGGTCCCCCTCGTCATGGTGCCCGTCGCAATCATCGCGGGCATGGTATTTCGAACACCCATCGAGAGCGCCACTGCGGAGCACATGGCCGAGTCCAACCGCAAGAACGGGCTGCTGATCGAGGCGGTGGACGGCATCGAGTCGATCAAGGCTTCGGCCGGCGAGTGGAAGCTTCTCGACCGCTGGCGTGCCTTGACCGCGACCATCGCAGCTTCAGAATTGCGGGTCAGGATGCTCTCCACATTCTCGACCAATCTGGCCCAGACGATCCAACAGGTCAGTTATGTCGCGCTGATTGCGGCGGGGGCCTATGCCATCTCGTCCGGCTCCCTGACCATGGGAGCGCTCATTGCCTGTTCGATCGTTTCGGGCCGAGCCTTGGCGCCGATGGCCCAGATTCCGAATCTCATCGTTCAGTGGAAACACGCGAAGATCGCCCTGAAGGCGCTGGACGGCATCATGGCCATGCCCGGCGATCGTAACCCCGATCAAAGACTGGTTGTTCCCCAACAGTGCCTGGGCGACCTCCGCCTCGATCAGGTGCGATTCGCCTATGGCCGGGACCGACCGGTGATCGATGTTCCTGCCATCCACTTTACGGCCGGCGAACGTGTCGCAATTCTCGGCGCGGTGGGCTCGGGCAAATCCACTCTCATCAAGCTGCTGTCGGGGCTATATCGTCCCAGCGAGGGTACGGTCTATATCGACGGAGTCGACATCACCCATCTCGCCCCGGAGTTCGTGCGCGAGCATGTCGGATACCTGCCGCAGGATGTGCGTCTCTTCAACGGCACTCTGCGCGAAAATCTCACGATGGGTCTACCGACTCCGAGCGACTCGCAAATCATGAGAGCCGCCGAAATGACCGGGCTCGACAAGGTGATCCAGGGGCATCCGCGCGGTCTTGAACTCGAAATCTCCGAGGGAGGTCGCGGGCTCTCTGGCGGCCAAAGGCAGCTGGTTGGACTCACGCGGATGTTGATCGCCCGGCCTCGGATTTTGCTGCTTGACGAGCCGACAGCTTCGATGGATTCGGCCCTTGAGGCGCGGGTGATGAAGCATCTTTTCGAAGAGATGCCGCCTGACGCGAGTGTCATCGCTGTGACCCACAAACCAGCGCTTTTGCCGCATGTCAAACGGCTCATCGTGCTGGACCGTGGAAAGGTTGTGCTGGATGGCCCGCGCGACCAGGTCCTCGCCCGTCTGCGTCAGCCGGCCAGCTCGCAGCCCGCCGCCGAGGCTGCGGCAGGAGCCTCTGTTGTGACCGCTCAGCCTTCCGCCGGCGCCTCGGGT
>JBIKVK010000337.1:0-3515 GCA_044356835.1 Burkholderiaceae bacterium | reverse complement strand
ATGCCTGCAGCTTTTCGCTCGCTGCAGCGATCCGATCGCGGGTGCGCTCACGCTCTCGCCGGACGCGCCTCTCCTGCCGCGCACCATGACGCATTCGCGAGTCCCTGGCCTGATTCGCGGTCCATGGGGGATTGCCGGCAAGAGGTTCCATCACGATGCAGTCCACCGGGCAGGGCGCAAGGCATAGTTCACAGCCGGTGCAGTGGGGTTCGATCACGGTGTGCATCCGTTTGGGTGCGCCGATGATCGCATCGACGGGGCAGGCCTGGATGCAGAGGGTGCAGCCAATGCAGTCGCGCTCGATGATGCGGGCCACGCCGCGCGGTGTGTCCGCAGCTCCGCATTCGGGGTCGATCGGAAGCGACGGACGCTTGAGCACTTCGGCCAGGCGGATCACCCCCGTGGTTCCTCCCGGCGGACAGCGATTGATCTCGGTCTCACCCGCGGCGAGTGCCCGGGCGTAAGGCCGACAACCCTCGAACCCGCAGCGCCGGCATTGCGTCTGAGGGAGAATCGCGTCGATCTGGTCGACCAGCAGGTCGCGGGCCGGATCAGCGCCGGCTGCGGGTGGCACGGCGGCCCTCGTGGGCACGAATGAACTCTCGAACCTCGGGCTGGATCTGCTCGCGCCAGCGGCGGCCACTGAATATGCCGTAGTGGCCGGCGCCGGGCACGGTCAAGTGTCTCTTGTGGGCAGGATCGATGCGGGTGCACAGGTCGTGGGCCGCCCGTGTCTGCCCGGAGCCGGAAATATCGTCGAGTTCGCCCTCGATCGTAAAAAGCGCGACGGACTCGATGAACGAGGGGTCGACGCGCATCGTCTGGCCTTCGAACTCAACGTCCCACAAGCCGAGGGGCAGCGCGTGTTGCTGGAACACGGTCCGAATGGTCTCAAGGTAGTACTCGGCCGGCAGATCAAGGACCGCGTTGTACTCGTCATAGAAAGTGCGATGGGCCTCAGCGTCCTCGAGGTCGCCGCGCACCAGATTGAGGTAGTAGTCCCAGTGCGAGTTCAGGTGCCGGTCGGGATTCATCGCGACGAAACCGGCGTGCTGCAAGAAACCCGGGTAGACCGAACGACCCGCCCCGGGATAGCGCCCGGGAACGCGATAGATCACCGAGCGCTCGAACCATTGATAAGTCCGGCGCTGGGCCAGTGCGTTGACCTCTGTGGGGCTGCGGCGGGTGTCGATCGGGCCGCCCATCATGGTCATGGTTCGCGGCAAACGCGAATCCTTCAGCCGCGCCATCAGCGACACTGCAGCCATGACCGGAACAGTCGGCTGGCAGACCGACATCACGTGGACGTCCGGCCCGAGGTGACGGATGAATTCGATCGCGTAGGCGACATAGTCGTCCAGGTGGAATGGACCTTCCGACATCGGCACCATGCGGGCATCGACCCAGTCGGTGATGTACACGTCGTGCTCGGGCAGCATGGCGCGAACGGTGTCGCGCAACAGGGTGGAGTGATGGCCCGACAGGGGCGCAAACATCAGGACGGCCGGATCAGCGGGCCGGTTCTTCAAGGCATCCGGCATGAGGCGTTGGAAGTGGACCAGTCGACAGAAAGGCTTGGCCAGCGCAATTCTCTCGGCCACAGAGACCGTCTGACCGTCGATCGTGGTTTCCGTGATTCCGAATTCGGGCTTTTCGTAGTCTTTGCCCAGGCGGTGGATCAGCTCGAGGCCCGCCGAGATCCGGGTGGAAAACGGCATGTAGGCGAATGGACTGTAGGGGTTCGCGTAAAGCTGACTGACCGATGCAGCCCACGTCGAGAGGGGCTGCAGCACTGCGCGCTGGGCTTCGCGAAAGTGATAGAGCATCGTCAGTGACCTGGGCAATCAGATCGTTGGGAGGCGCGACGTCAACTGCGTCGTCTGTTTCCGCTTTTTAACACGTCACGGCCGTCTGGTCCAACCCGGAGGCGACCGCCGGGGCGGTCGGTGGCAGCGGGAGGTGCCGACGACCATGCCCGGGTTCCAGAGGCTCAGCGGACGCAGGCGCCCGAGGGCCGCAGACCTTCGGCCTTCAACACGGCATCCAGCCAACTGGCGGTGAGCTTTTCCTGCAGGCTGTTTTGCGACAGCCGCTGACCCAGGGCTTTGAAATCGACCCGATCCAGCGACTGGTCCTGGTTGAAACAGGAAAAGACGTAGGTCAGCTTGCCCGTTTGCGGATCGCGGTGCGGTTGCAGGCACTGCGCGCAAATTTCCTTCATCATGCACTGCATCGGCGAGTTGATCGAGCCGAACGCCAGATGGCCGGGTTTGAGCAGCGGGGCGAGCACATCATGGCGAGCCCGGGCCACCGCAGCCATCATCCGATCGGATCCGATCGCGATGATCCGGTGGGCCTCCTGCATCCGGGGCAGGTGGGCGGGCGGTGTATCCGCTCCATCGAGGGCTCCGCTTCCGTAGGCTTTCATCGCTTCGACGATATTGCCTACGAAGCTGCGGTCCTGCGGGCGCGTGGGCTCAAATCCGGGACCCTCATCGCAGCACCAGACCACCACATCGGCCGCGGCCTCGATTTCGGCCACCTTGTAGCGGTCGATCATCTTTTTGTAGCCGGCGAAATAGAGTACTTTCGAGCCGCGCGCGCGAAACGCCGCACCGATCGAGAAGAGGACCGCATTACCCAGACCTCCCCCGACCAGGACGACGGTTTCATGACTCTCGATTTCGGTCGGTGCGCCCGTCGGACCCATCAGCAGTACAGGCTCGCCCGGCTTGAGCATTGCGCACAGATCGGACGATCCGCCCATCTCGAGCACAATGGTCGACACCAGTCCCGCCTCGCGATCGACCCAGGCGCCGGTCAGCGCCAGACCCTCCATCACCAGACGGGTTCGGGCCCCCGAAAGCTCGGCAACGGGTGCAAGGGCCTCGAAGTTTTGAAGGCGATAGAACTGACCCGGTTCGAAACGTCGGGCAGCCAGTGGCGCATGCACCACCACCTCGACGATGGTCGGGGTGAGACGCTCGACGCGCTCGATCCGAGCCCGAAGCAGGTGATTGAGTTCCCGCGAAAAATCGGCCGGACTGGCGTGCTTGGCTGCGGGCTTGCGCGCCAGCACCCGCGAGACCACCGGATAGCCCTGGCGAGCCGAGCCCATGGCCTTCACCACGTTGCCGAAGTAGCTGGGGTGAAGATCGCCAAAAAACGACACCATGCGCCCGTCATCGGAGCGCGACAGAAGCACCTGCACCTCCTCGGGCTTGCTGTTCGCATAGTCGGGCTTGACCGGTTGACCTGCTTCATCGATAGCCTTGAAGTACTTGCCATCGAGGGAAAAATGCAGCGCATCCTCGCGCGCCAGTACGGTATTGGGCTGGGTGCCCGCCGCCACAAACACCGTTCGGGCTGGCCACGTGACAAGAGCCCCTTCGCCCTGCGCGTCGGACCAGCGTCCATCCTCGGCGCGAACCTGGCGGCACAGCGAGATCGTGCGCGCTGCGCCTTGGGCGTCCACGTCGATGGAGCGGGGGTCCAGGCATTCCGCGAAGCGGATG
>JBIKVK010000336.1:0-3518 GCA_044356835.1 Burkholderiaceae bacterium | reverse complement strand
CAGGGCGTGACCAACATCGCACTCGCGCGGGATCGCTACGACATGAAGGTGGCGCAGGGGACGCTCGACCGCTTGCAGGCACTCTACGACCAGCTCAATGCCGTGCTGGAGCAATCAGGCGATCGCATGAAAAACCTTCAGGACGTCATGTTGAGCATCTGGGACAGCTCCAGTGAAAAGCTCAAGACCTTCAACGAATCCACCAATACCGTGTTCAGGCTGGCCTAGACGGCCGTAACGCCGCCCTCCACCGACGGAGCCCAATTAATGACCAATTCTGTCACCAACAATCCGCAGGTGCGAACGACCCCGCTCGGCCCCACCGACTCTGCAGCTCCCACCGACGGCACCGGTAACAAGCCTGTGGTTCGCGACGTGCTGCCGCCCCAACAGGACGTCGTTCGAGGGTCGCGCCCGCGCTACGGCCTGCCCGAGCCCCAGCTCACCAAGAGTCAGGCCCTGCAAGAACTCGACGCCATCAGCAAGAGCCTCACTGAATTCGACTTCAGCCAGCCGGCCACCGAATCGGGTTTGGCCGAAGTCACCCGCCTGCGTGACCAGCTGATGGCCTTGATGCTCAAGCTTCGCTCGAGTTCGATGCTCAATCGCGACGCAGAACTGCGCAACATGGTGAAGGATCGCCTCGCCGGCATCGACAAAGGGCTCGAGGCGGCCTACAAGGAAATGGTTTCCGGCATGGTGGCCGGGGCATTCCAGGTGGCCGGCGGCGCCATGCAGATGACCGGGGGCTTCAAGGGGCTCGGGGGCGGCAAAGGCGCAACGGGTCTTGATGCGGGCAAGGGTGCGTTTGACAGCCAGGCGATGATGCAGAAATGGTCGGGTGCCGGTCAGACCGTGCAGGGCATGGGCAGTTTCATCACCTCCCCCCTCAACTACGAAGCCAAGAAGGACGAAGCCGAGAAGAGCAAGCTCGATTTGTCGGCTGATGTCGCTGACCGGAAAATGGGTCAAGACCAGGAACGCATGGCCAAGGCCCTTGAGGACTTCAGGGCGTTCTTATCCGCCGAGCAGCAGGCCATGGAGGCCCAGACCCAGGCTGCGAACCGGATCTTTTCCTGAAGGGACTCTCCGTGACCGCTCCTCCTTCCCCTTTGGCAATGGACGATCCGCTCGACGAGGTCATTGCAGGCCTGAAGGCTGCACGAACCGAGCACCCGCTGCCCGATCGATCGATTGAGGCGATCTACACTCTCGCCGTCGATTGCCTCCAGTCGGGCCGCAGTGCCGAGGCTCGCACCTCCTTCGAGATCCTGACCGGTCAGCGACCGGCCGAGGCCCGTTTTTGGGCGGGGCTGGGCCACAGCCTGCTGGATACGGGCTCATCCGAGGATGCGCTCCTGCCGTTCTTGCTCGCCACCCGCCTGGACCGTCAAAATCCGGGCTACATGATGGGTTTGGCGCAGTGCTGCGCCGACCGCGAGTTGTCCGGCCACGCTGCCTACGGCTTCGGCATTGCCGCAGAGATGGCCCGCGTCCAGGGCGATGCGGAATTGGCCCAGCGGGCACGGGCGCGCCTCGAACTGATGGGGTTCAGCGTTTGACAGATGCTCCGGTGCTCGCGTCCTCCGAGATGCGATTGCTGACCGAAATCGGCTTTGTGGCGGCCTCGTCTCCCGCGTTGCATACACAGGCCGAAAGCCTCTTTGGCGAACTGATCCGTTTGCGGCCCAGGCGCGCCTTTCCTTACATCGGTCTTGCGACGGCCTGGCTCAATCGGGGTCGGCCCGACGAGGCAGCGTCCGTCATGGAGCAGGGGGTGCGACGGCAGCGCGCCGATTGGGGCGAGGCGGCGCCGGATGCAGAAACCTTCGACCCGGTGGAAGACCCCGCGATGATGCAGGCCTTCTACGGATTGACGCTGCTTGCGGCCCGTCGGAGCGCCGAAGGCCGTCAGGTGCTTGGAAGTCTGCTTGAATCCTGCGATCATCCACCTGCTGTGCGCATCGCGCAGGGGTTGATGGGGCAGACGGCTCAGGGTCTCGCGTGATCCTGATCTTCCTCTGAGAAGCCCCGACCGGGCGACGCGCGAGCCTCTCACGGAGCCTTTTCGAATGATTGAACAGCTTGCTGGACCTCCAGTTACAGCGCTCCCGAGCATCCCGGGGTCCGACGGGATCGTCGGACCGCTTGCGCAGGCTTCCGGATCGGATGTCGAGCGCTTCCGGGCTGCCATGATCTCGCCCCAGGGCCCGGTCGCGGCGCCCGAGTTGCAGTCGCCCCTGATTCGGGATTCACTGGCGACGGCTCGCGCGTCCGCCGGAAGCCCCCCAGTGGCGCCCACGTCCTTGCCGGGCTCGGGGGGGGCTCTGCCCTCCATCGGGGAATCCATCATCTCCGGATTGCGCTCGGTGTCCGACGATACCCGCATGCGTTATCGGCAGATCGCCGAGGTGCTCTCCGATCCTGCGCCCACCATCAGCGACCTGATGTCCCTCCAATTTGTCATCCTTCAGAACAGCCTGCAGTTCGATCTCACCAGCAAGCTGATCAGCAAGGCGCCCCAGAGCATTGACTCCATTCTCAAGACTCAATGATGGATGCCCGGCCACAGCCTCGGAGGGCGGCATGAACCCTCGATCCTTGATTGTCTTGCTGCGCCTCCTGTTCTGCACGGGCCTAGTCATGCTCGCCGGCTGCGGGGCCAGGGTGGAACTGCTTTCGACGATTCCCGAGCGCGACGCCAACGAAGTCATCGCCGAGCTGCTGAACAAGGGGATCGCCGCGACCAAGGTCGCCGGCAAGGAAGGCAATGCCAGCGTGCAGGTCCCCCAGCCCGATGTGGCCCGCGCGATCGACGTACTGCGCGTTGCCGGTCTGCCGCGCGAAACGTTCAAGGGCATGGGACAGGTGTTCACAAAGGACGGATTGATCTCCTCGCCGGTCGAAGAACGGGCCCGCTACCTCTATGCTCTCTCCCAGGAACTGTCGGGTACCCTGTCCAGGATCGACGGAGTCCTCTTTGCCCGGGTGCATCTCGTGTTGCCCGAACGCAGCTCCGGAATCGACAAGGGCATGCCTTCGTCTGCGGCCGTATTCATCAAGCACCGGCCCGAATACGACATCGAACTCCTGCAGCCTCAGGTTCGGCGGCTGGTCGCCAACAGCATCCCTGATCTCACTGCGGATCGAGTGACCGTCGTCCTGGTGGCCAGCTTGATGAAGGCCCCCGAGACCCCTGCCCAGGTGAGCGTTTGGGGCATCGAGGTGTCACCCATGGTGGCGGGCAAGTTGCGCATGCTGGGCTATGTCATGATTGGGCTGCTCGCTTTGGCCGTGGTCGGCGCCGGTATCGCTGGCTTTCTGTTCTGGCGCTCGCGCAATCCCGCGGCGGCTGCCCGTGAGGCAGGAGCGTGACCGACCGGCTTCGGTTGATCCTCGCGCTGCCCGGTCCTCTGGGGCAGCTGGTTCACCAATTCCTGTTCGATCCAGCCGCTGATGCGGACCCGGACCGCGTTGCGACGCCGGGCTGCCTCGCAGACGGCGGCGGAACTCTCCGG
>JBIKVK010000335.1:0-3521 GCA_044356835.1 Burkholderiaceae bacterium | reverse complement strand
GCAGCGAGCGCGGCGATCTTCGAGCGCGCACATGGGCTGCGCATCAATTTGCGCGATCTGGCAAACGAGGGCCGACCGGGGCAGCTGCTGGTCGCACTTGATGAATGCGTGGGTCTCGATGACGTCTCAGACCTTGCATTCGTACTCAGTGGAACACGCCCTGGGCCGGCCCTTTTTGAATCCGAAGCCGCCCAACTGCGGATGGAACCCGAGTCGATCAGCCCGGCGCTGCGACGCACCGACCCGATCCTCGATCACCCGGTGTTCAACCGGCATCGCAGCGAGACCGAGTTCGTCCGTTATCTCAAACGGCTCGAAAACCGGGACATCTCGCTCGTGCACTCGATGATTCCGCTCGGGTCCTGCACGATGAAGCTCAACGCGGCGGCCGAAATGGCACCGGTGTCATGGCCCGAATTTGCACAAATCCACCCCCACGCGCCCGCCTTGCAAAAAGAGGGCTATCGGCTGATGCTTGAACAGCTCGGCCGCTGGCTCGCGGCCATCACCGGATTTGCAGCGGTATCGTTCCAGCCCAACTCCGGCGCTCAGGGCGAGTATGCCGGTCTGCTTGCGATCCGAAACTGGCAACGGGCCCGAGGTCAGGGCCATCGCGATGTCTGCCTGATCCCGGCATCGGCCCACGGCACCAATCCAGCCACCGCCCAAATGATGGGCCTGCGGATCGTCGTGGTCGCCTGTGACGCGCGCGGCAACATCGACCTGAGCGACCTACACCGGCGCATCGCAGAGCATCGGGACGCGCTCGCGGCGCTGATGGTCACCTACCCTTCAACCCATGGCGTCTTCGAGGCGGCGATCCAGGACATCTGCGATGCCGTGCATCGGGCCGGTGGCCAGGTCTATATGGACGGGGCCAATCTCAACGCCCAGGCCGGCCTGACCCAGCCTGCGCTGATCGGTGCCGATGTCTGCCACATGAACCTGCACAAAACCTTCTGCATCCCGCATGGCGGGGGTGGCCCCGGGATGGGTCCGATCGCGGTCGCCGACCACCTCGCTCCGTGGTTGCCGGCCGACCCGTTTGCTCGCGGCGCCCAATTGACCGCAGGCTGCCTTGAGGCCGTCGGGTCCGGCGACGGATCGGACGCCATTGAGCCGGGCAGTGTGAGCGCGGCGGCAGCAGGCAGCGCTCTGATCGCCACGATTTCGTGGATGTACATCCGGATGATGGGCGCATGGGGAATCCGCGCGGCCACCGAAGTGGCAATCCTGAACGCCAACTACGTGGCGCTGCGGCTCGCGCCCTACTTTCCGGTGCTCTACACCGGCGATCAGGGCTGCGTGGCCCATGAGTGCATCATCGATCTGCGCGACCTCAAGACGCGCTGCGGCGTGACCGCGGAAGATGTCGCCAAGCGGCTGATGGACTATGGTTTCCACTCGCCCACCCTGTCGTTCCCGGTCGCAGATACCCTGATGATCGAGCCGACAGAATCGGAATCGAAGGCCGAGCTCGACCGATTCTGCGACGCAATGATCGCGATCGCCGGCGAAATCAAGGAAATCGAATCGGGCGCGCTCGACCGGACCGACAATCCCCTGAAGAACGCCCCGCACACCGCTCAGGAGATCGCTGGCGATTGGCCGCATGCCTACAGCCGCGAGCGGGCGGTATTCCCGCTCGCCTGGGTCCGCGAGGCCAAGTTCTGGCCTTCGGTCAAGCGTATCGACAATGCGGCAGGCGATCGGCAACTGGTCTGCACCTGCCCGCCCGTCCAAGCCTACGCAGAAGGCGCGAGCGCATGAGTTCGGTGCCCGAACCCCGGCACCTTGCCCTTGAGGCCTTGCACCGCTCCCTGGGCGCGCGACTTGGGCCATTTGCCGGCTATCTGATGCCCATCCAGTACCCGACGGGACTGCGCACCGAGCATCTGCACACGCGCACTTCGGTAGGCTTGTTCGATGTCTCGCATATGGGCCAATTGCGGCTGCGCGCACGCGACGGCCGGGCATCGACGCTCTTTGCCTCGCTCGAGGCCGCCCTGCCGGTCGATTTCGACGGCTGGGCTCCCGGCGAGCAGCGTTACTCGCTGTTGCTGAACGAGGCGGGCGGCATCGAAGACGACCTGATGATGGTGAGATGGCTCGAGGGCGCACACACCGAAGTCCGGATGGTTGTCAACGCATCGAATCGCGATGCCGACATCGCTTGGCTCAAGGCTCGCTGTCCAGAGCTCGAGATCGAACCCATCGACGCCGCCCTGATCGCCGTGCAAGGGCCGCTTGCCGAGGAAGCCCTCGCCGCCCTCGCCCCGGGGGCACGCGCCCTCAATTTCATGCAAGCCTCCGAACTGTCGCTCGAAGGCGCGAGGTGCTTCGCAACGCGGTCAGGCTATACCGGGGAAGACGGGTATGAGATATCGGTTCCCCTGCACGCGGCCGAGGCCGTTGTGGGGCGCCTGCTGGCCCAGCCGACCGTGCGGCCCGTCGGATTGGGGGCGCGCGATACGCTCAGACTCGAAGCGGGACTGCCCCTTCATGGGCAGGATATCGGGCCTGAGATCAATCCTGTCGAAGCGGGGCTCGGCTTTGCGATTGCGCGCACGCGTCGGGCCCAGGCCGGCAAAGCCGGCGGTTTTCCCGGTGCTCCAGCAATCCTCGCAGCGCTTGCCGGAGGCACCCGGCGCAAGCGGGTCGGCCTCATCTCGAACGAGAACATTCCGATCCGCGCGGGCAGCGACGTCACCGATCAAAAGGGACACTTGCTGGGCAAGGTCACCAGCGGCACCGTGTCGCCCTCGCTCGGCCATCCGGTGATGCTCGCGCTGCTCGACCGCGCGGCGCTCGAACGAACCGACCCTGGGGCGCTTTGCGCGGTCGTTCGCCAGCAACGCCCTGGGGTCATTGAGGCCAAGCTGCCCTTCGTGCCGAAACGATATCGTCGCGCACCCGCCTCGCAGGGACCCGCCTGATACGGCTGAGGCCGAGGTCCGCTCTGCGCCCGTGCCCGCGTCAGAGCTACGGGCCGGATCGGAAGATCTTGCCCGGATTGAACAGCTGGTCCGGGTCGAAAGCCTGTTTGATCCTGCGCATGAGGTCGATCGCGTCAGGTCCCAGCTCTTCTTCAAGGAAACCGATTTTGTGCAGTCCCACGCCATGCTCGCCGGTGCAGGTCCCCTCCATCGCGAGCGCAAGCCGAACGATCTGATCGTTGAGCCGCTCGGCGGCCTCGACCTCGGCCGGATCGTCCGGATTGATCAGAAGCACTGCGTGAAAATTGCCGTCGCCGACGTGCCCCAGGAGCATCGTGGGAAATGAAGCCGTATCCAGGATGCGGCGCGCGCCATTGATCGAATCGGCCAGTCGCGAGATCGGTACGCAGGTATCGGTCGAAAGGGCACGGCCCCCGGGTCTGGCCTGCAGGCAGGCGAAATAGGCCTTGTGCCGAGCATCCCACAGCCGGGTGCGATCCTCGGGCCGACTCGCCCACTGAAAGTCCTGACCGCCATGCTCACGAGCTAGCGCCTGCACCGTCTCAGCCTGCTCCTCGACACCGG
>JBIKVK010000334.1:0-3535 GCA_044356835.1 Burkholderiaceae bacterium | reverse complement strand
GAGGTGAAGCGCCTTGGGCCCACCGTCCGAACCGTCATCGAAATTGGCGAACCGGTAGAGATCGTACCCCGAGCCTCCCAGAAGCTGCACCTTGCTCGCATCTTTGGTCGCCACGATCAGCATGTCGTTACCGGAACCACCCGACAGCAGATCGGAGCCGGACGCACCCGCAGCGGTGCTGCCACCCTCATCTGCAAAGAGGCGATCGTTACCTGACCCCCCAAACAATCGATCCCAACCCGCGCCGCCGTCCAGCCAGTCATTGCCGGCGCCACCCTGCAGTTCGTCCTCACCTCCCCGGCCCAATAACTTGTCGTTGCCGCCGAGGCCGTCGATCACGTTGGCCCCATCGTTACCAATGATCAGATTGTTGTGGGCATTTCCAACGACATTGGCAGCCCGCGTGCCTGAAAGCGTCAGCTTGAGGACAGGGTTCGTTGCGCTCTGCGCAGAGTCCTCGAGCTTGAAGCTGATAGGAGCCCCTGAAGAGCCCAGCGAAATGCGGAGGTCGTCCTTGGTAACCAGCACGGCCTGAGCCTCGACGTGACCGGCGAGCACCGTGATGCTATCGCCGGCCTTGGCGGCGCTGATCGCCGCGGCCAAAGTCGCGTAGGTTCCACCTGACCCAACCGTAATGGCGGGCTGCAAGTTGCCTACCTGCTGAGTGCTGGCCAGCGTTGCGATATACGCGTCCGAATATTTCCCGGTCGGGAATGCAGTCGCACTTTCGAGGTCAGGCAGGACGCTCGACTGCAGGGCAGCCTGAACTTTGACTACGTTCTCAAGACCCGTAACTCCGGACCCACTGGCTGCAGCGATCGCTTCGTTGACATCGACAACAGCCTGGACAATCGCCTGAAACTCTGAAGTCGCAGGCAGTGACTGATACCCTCCAGCGGCGGACAGGACCGCGGTGACGCAATCCGAAGACGCAGGCAGGAGGCGACCGCTTGGCCCGGCGGCCAATGCCTCGTTCACCTTGCCCACAAGTCCGACCGACAGCCCTTGCATGATCGAGGCGTCAGGCCCGGATTCGAGGGTTGTGTCGAATTGGGATACGGCGGCCTGCATCAAGGTGGCGATCTGGGCCGCGAATTTTTGGGCAGCCAAGGCAGCAGGGTTGCTGGGCGCCTGATCAAAGACGTCTTGAGTCAGAAGGCTCTTGCTCAGTCCAGAGACCTGCGCAATATGATCCAGGGCGTTGTCGATCGTGAAAGAAGAATTGCCGGCGCTTTTTGCCTTGAAATAGGCTGCCACGAGCGTGGTGAGCGGTGTTGCAAGGGACTCTCCCGGCAACGCCGTCAGGCCGCCTCTGAACTGCATACCGGTCGAGATGTCGGTGCCCCCATAGGCGATGATCTGCCCAGCCGAGGATGCCAAGGTGTATCCGCCATCAGGGCCGGTCACGGAATAGGCTTCGCCAACGTCCATGACACCATCCCCGTCCACGTCGGCAAAGACGGTCGCACCTGAAAGATAACCATCTACGACGCGGCCCGTCCTGGCTTGACCCGTACCACCACCTCCCCAATTGATCGAGTAAGTGACCGGCATGAATTGGGTACCACTGCCATCATGATCGTAGGACAGTTCAAGGGCTTTGGCGTCCGCAGCGCCCGCTGTCGCCAGACTTGCATTGACCGACTGCACCGAGAAGGCTGAGCCATACGAACTCACGTACGGCATCGAGTTCGCGGGGAGCGCCACTTTTGAGTCGTTGGCTCGAACGGCCGACCAGGTCGCGGACGGCTGGCTACCGCTGCCATTCATCGGAAACCCGGCGGCAACGACGAAAAGTTCGTCGTACGAAGGGGTTGAGGTGGACTGCCTGATCGAAAGCTCCACCTTCGGGTCGCTCGGCGCAATCGAGAATTGCAAATCCGACGTCTCGAAGTCGGGGATGAAATTGCTCCCTTCCATGTGGCCGATGACGATGCCGAAGGACTCGAGATTCTCAGCGGAAGTGTCGTCTGCAACAGCCAAGGAAAACGTGCGCACCTGGCTGTTTGCCGTCGTCGCAGTAATACCCTCTACGGCCCCGAAGTCGGCGGCCGATGCCGGCTTTTGAGACACCGAATACGGGTCGGTCGTTGCAAGCTTGACCTTCCAGAGCAGCTGCTCTGATGCCGCAATGGGTCGGGTCAGGGCGACATTGAAAGTGACCGAATTGCCTTCGAGGGCACCGGACCCCAACGAAACAGTGGGCGCTACGCCAGACACCGGACTCAGGTTGGGAAAGACGACCGTCACCGGCGCCGAAGAATCGGGCATGCCGTCGTCATCGAAGCCTTCGGTTGCGGTGATTTCCAGGCCCCCAACATCGACACCGTCCACGGACTTCAAGAAGCCCGCGGCGGCCTCCAAGTCGATTCGCCCGACTGCCCATTGCCCGGCCGACACTTCACTGGGAGCGAGCTTCGTCAGAATGCCCAATCTGGCCTGACCCTGAACGGAATAGGCAGAAGACCACTCGATGACCAACTGGTTGGCGGGAGGATTGACGGCGGCATCGGTCTGGAGCGACAAAGAGACCTGCGCCGAGGCGCCCAGCTCGGCCCTGAGCGCAGCCAGCAACGCGGCCGCCCCGTCGGCCGAAAGCGGCGCAGTCTTGAGGTCGGCCGAAGAGGGCAGATCGAGGTAGTAAACGCTGCCCGCCTTGATCGCCGAATCGGAAGGCAGCGAAATCTTCTGGACCTCGCGGGTGGCGGTTCCGGACACATAGCCCCCCTCCGCCGCGGTCTGGGCCTGCATCGGGCTTTGTAGCGTCCAGAGGCCGGGGCCCAGTGAGGAGGTATGGGGCTGGAGGTAATTGGACTCAAGCAATGCACTCATTTGCGACGCAACGGTCGCGTTCCTCCAGACAATTTCGATCTTGGTCGAATCAGTGCTGCTGACCCTGATCGCGGCGACATAGGGGTTGGATGCAAAGTCCGGATCGGCCTGCAGTGCACTCACCAGCTGCGACAGCGTCCTGCCCGCGGCTGCAGACGCCTCGAAGCTGGGGCCGGTGATGCTGTTGCCGTCTACCCAACCACTGATCTTCAGCGCAAACGCGCGTGAGGGGTCAACCCCATAGGATGTAACCTCGGCGAGCGGGTCGGTGCCGCCGACAGGGGACCAGAAGTAGTCGCTGTCAAAGAGCCTCTTGAGCGGCACCAGCTTGAACGTCGGCGGAAACGCCGTTCCCCCCGAGTCCAGCTGGTCTGTGACGGTAAACGACAGCCTGTCGTCCCGGCGGTCCAAATCGGTGGTACCGGTTGAAAAAGCGGGCGCAGACACGGACGGCGGGGTATCGGCGGTCGCCGCCGAGGCATCCCTGACCTGAGCAATCAGGGGCGATACGGGCACCTGTGGGGCACCGCCACCGGACGCTGAAAGCTGGATCTGAACAGTCTCGTCGCTCTCGACATTGGCATCGGTCACCGCGGAAATACTCACGCGCTTGCTCGTTTCGCCCGGTGCAAAGACGACCGAACCGCCCGGAAATACACCGCCCGCAAAGTCGGCGGCCGCCGCAGAAACCGTATTCACCGGC
>JBIKVK010000216.1:0-5988 GCA_044356835.1 Burkholderiaceae bacterium | reverse complement strand
GCTGCGGATCAGGCCAGTGACCCGGGAATGGGTCTCGATGCGCAGATTCGAGCGGTGCTGAACCGGGCGAAGGAAGGCCTTTGAAGCGTTCCAGCGAACCCCCCGCCGCTGATTCACTTCAAAGTACCCACACCCGGCATTGTCGCCACGGTTGAAGTCATCTACAGGCTCAATACCGCAGTGCGCGGCGGCCCGGCGGAACGCATCCAAAATATCCCAGCGCACCCGCGGCTGCTCGACACGCCACTCGCCCCCATGGCCGTGAAGGGGGTCGACCGCCCCTGCGTCCAACGAATGGTGATCCTCGTGCCGGACGAACCAGGGCAGCACCTCACCCCAACTCCAGCCGGGGTTGCCTGCCGCCGCCCAGCCGTCATAGTCCTGGCGCTGACCCCGCATGTAGATCATGCCGTTGATCGAGGAACACCCCCCCAGCACCTTGCCGCGCGGGTAGCGGATCGAGCGGCCGCCAAGCCCGGGCTCGGGTTCGGTCATGTACATCCAGTCTGTGCGCGGATTGCCGATGCAATACAGGTATCCCACGGGAATGTGGATCCAGAGGTAATTGTCGAGCCCGCCCGCTTCAAGCAACAAGACGCGCACAGAGGGATCCGCCGACAAGCGATTCGCGAGCAGGCACCCCGCGGTGCCCGCCCCCACGATGACGTAATCGAAGCGTTCAGTGCTCACGCCCGCCCCCCGCCCCTACATCATGATCACCTGCCGGATCGACTCGCCTCGCGCCAACCGATCCAGCGCCTCATTGATCTCATCGAGGCGGATTTTCTCGGACAACAGGCGGTCGACCGGCAGACGTCCGGCGCGGTACAGGGCGATCATCCTCGGGATATCGCGCGAGGGCACACTGGAACCCACATAGCTGCCCTTGATCGTACGTTCCTCGGCCGTGAGCGAAACCGCCTGGAGTGGCCAACGGGCCGATGGATTGGGCAAGCCTGCAGTGACCGTGGTACCCCCTCGGGCGGTCACCCGATAGGCGAGCTCGAGCGCGCCCACGCTGCCCGCCATTTCGAAGGCGAACTCCACACCCCCCGCCGAAATCGCGCGCACCCGCTCCACCGCATCCTCTGAGCTGGCATCAACGCAGTCAGTCGCCCCCAACTCGCGAGCGAGCTCCAGCTTGGCAGGCAAGCGGTCGACGGCGATGATCTGTCGCGCACCGGCCGCGCGCGCCGCAAGAAGGCTCGAGAACCCCACACCGCCCAGACCCACCACGGCCACAGTTGCGCCGGCCGGGACCCCCGCGGTATTGATGACAGCGCCCGCACCGGTGATGACGGCGCAACCGAAAAGGGCCGCCTCGTGCCAGGCCAGATCCGGATCGATCCTGACGAGCGACCGCTCGGAGACGGTGGCGTATTCGGCAAACGCGGAACACCCGAGGTGATGGTTCAGCGGGCCCGCCACGCTGGCAAGCCTTCGGTATCCCCCCAGGAGCGTGCCCGCCCCATTGGACTCGCCCCCCGGACCACACAGGGCAGGTCGACCCACGGAGCATGTCGAGCAGGCCCCGCACGAGGGACGAAAGATCATCACCGCATGGTCGCCTATCGCAAAGCGCGTCACCCCGGCCCCGAGTGCGACCACCTCGCCCGCGGCTTCGTGACCCAACACGATGGGCGTCGGCCAGACACGGTCACCATTGACCGCCGAAAGATCGGAGTGACATAAGCCAGCCGCTCGCACCCGCATCAACACCTCACCCGGTCCTGGCGGGTCGAGCTCGACCTCCTCGATCGACAGGGGTCGGCTGCGCGCATAGGGCGCAGGCAACCCCACCTCTCTGAGCACTGCCGCCTTGATCTTCATGCCGCTCTCCTCGCTCGGGACCACCGGACACGCGCCCGTGCTGGCTCGATCACAATCCCGCCAGACACAGATACTTCAACTCGAGATATTCGTCCAGACCCTGTCTGGCCCCTTCCCGCCCCAGACCCGACTGCTTGACGCCACCGAACGGGGCCACCTCGGTGGACAACAGGCCACTATTGACGCAGACCATACCGGTCTCGAGCGCCTCGGCCACCCGAAACACACGACCCACATCGCGCGAGTAGAAATAGGAGGCCAGCCCGAACTCCGTCGCATTGGCCATTGAAATGGCCTGCGCCTCGGTCGCGAACCGAAACAGCGGGGCGACCGGCCCGAAGGTTTCCTCGCGGGCGACCCGCATCGACTGGGTCACGTCGGCCAGCACCGTGGGAGCGTAGAAGAGCCCGCCCCGATCGTGCCTGCGGCCGCCCACCAAGACCCGAGCGCCCTGCGCCAGTGCGTCGGCGACATGCTCTTCAACCTTGGCCAGCGCGGCGGGCTCAATCAGCGGACCGATCAGAACATCGGGCTCCGTCCCCGCGCCGACCTTGAACTGCGCGACCCGCGCGGCGAGCTTATGGGCAAAAGCCTCATAGACTCCGTCCTGAACGTAGATGCGGTTGGCACACACACAGGTCTGCCCGGCGTTTCGGTACTTCGAGGCCAGCGCCCCCTCGACTGCGGCATCGATGTCGGCATCATCAAACACGATGAAGGGCGCATTGCCGCCGAGTTCAAGGGACAGCTTTTTCACCGTGTCGGCGCTTTGCCGCAGAAGGATCCGGCCCACCTCGGTCGAACCGGTAAATGAGATCTTGCGGACCCGGGGGTCGTCGCACAGCGTCCGACCGACTTCGGGTGCACGCGCAGCGTCGGCCGTCACAATATTGAGTACCCCAGCCGGAAGGCCGGCCCGCTCGGCGAGGACCCCCAGGGCCAAGGCGGACAAGGGCGTCGCCTCGGCGGGCTTGGCAACGACCGTACAGCCGGCCGCAAGCGCGGGCGCAATTTTTCGCGTGATCATCGCAATCGGAAAATTCCAGGGCGTGATCGCGCCACACACCCCGATGGCCTGCTTCAAAACCAGCACGCGACGATCAGGCGCAAAGGTGGGCACGACCTCGCCGTAGGCGCGCTTTCCCTCCTCGGCAAACCATTCCACAAACGAAGCCCCATAGACGACCTCACCACGCGCCTCCGCAAGGGGCTTACCCTGCTCGCGGGTCATGAGCATCGCGAGGTCATCCGCATGGGCAAGGATCAGCTCATACCAACGCCTGAGCACCGCCGCCCGATCACGGGCCGTGCGGGCTCGCCAACCGCTGAGCGCGCGCTCAGCGGCATCGATTGCGAGCCGGGTCTCGGCCACCCCCATGTCGGGCACCCGGGCAAGGGTGTCGCCCGTCGCCGGGTCGTTGACCGCGAAACTCGCCCCGGACTGGGCCTGCATCCACTGCCCATCAATCAGCGCGCGGCTGCTGAGAAGCGCCGCCTCCTTCAACTGAACCCTACCGGTCATCGCTCGATCTCCCCTCTCATCATCCATCGAACCGCAGTGCGGCGGTACTGCGCGCATCTGACCCGACCCGGCGGGACAGGCCGCCCACGGCGCACGGCCGCGCCGTCTCGGGACCTTTCAGACCCCGCAGACGCACCCATACGCCGCCTACGCCCTATTTCATCGTTGGCATCACAAACTCGGCCCCGGCACGGATGCCGGCAGGCCAGCGCTGGGTGACGGCTTTGTAGCGCGTATAAAACCGCACGCCCTCCGGGCCGTGAATATGATGGTCGCCAAAGAGCGAGGCCTTCCAACCGCCAAACGAGTGAAAAGCAAGCGGGACAGGGATCGGCACATTGATGCCGACCATGCCGATCTTGACCCGGGAGGCGAACTCGCGTGCCGCATCGCCCTCGCGGGTGAAGATCGCGCAGCCGTTGCCAAACTCGTGCTCGTTCACCAGCGCAAGCGCTTCCTCGAATTGGGCCACGCGCACCACGGACAACACCGGACCGAATATCTCCTCGCGATAGATGCGCATGGTCGGACGGACCTGATCAAAAAGACATCCCCCGACAAAAAACCCCTGCTCGCAACCGCTGACCGACCGACCGCGGCCGTCAACCACGAGGCGGGCGCCCTCGGCCACACCCTGCTCTATGTAGCCCAGCACACGGTCGGCATGGGCGCGCGTGACCAAAGGCCCCATTTCAGCAGCCGGGTCCATGCCATCGGCCATCCGGATCGAGGGCACCCGCTCGGCCAGCCTCGCCACCAACCGGTCTCCAATATCACCCACTGCGATCGCCACCGAAATGGCCATGCAGCGCTCACCCGCCGAACCATAGGCCGCGCCGATCAGGGCGTCGACCGCCTGCTCCAGATCGGCATCCGGCATGACCACCATATGGTTCTTGGCACCCCCCAAGGCCTGAACGCGCTTGCCGTGGCGGTGGGCCGTCTCATGGATGTACCGGGCGATCGGAGTCGAGCCGACAAAGCTCACCGCATCGACCGAAGGATGGGTCAGCAGCGCATCAACGGCCTCACGGTCGCCCTGAACCACATTGAACACGCCGTCGGGCAGACCCGCCTCCTTCAACCACCGTGCCATCAGCAGTGAGGCCGAAGGGTCGCGCTCGGAGGGTTTCAACACGAACGTATTGCCGCAGGCAATCGCAACCGGAAACATCCACATCGGCACCATCACCGGGAAATTGAACGGCGTGATGCCCACCGCCACACCCACGGGCTGACGAATCGAGTACATGTCGATGCCCGCTCCCACCTGCTCGCTGTATTCACCCTTGAGCAGCTGGGGCATCCCGCAGGCGAACTCGACCACCTCGAGACCACGCGTAATCTCGCCGTGCGCATCGGACAGGACCTTGCCGTGCTCGGCGGTGATGAGGGCAGCCAACTCGGCGGCATTGCGCTCGACGATGTCCTTGAAACGAAACATCACCCGCGCGCGCCGCAGGACCGGGGTTGCGGCCCAGGCGGGCGCCGCAGCAGCGGCACTGCGAACCGCAACATCCACTTCGGCTGCAGAGGCGAGCGCGACCTCGCGAGCGAGCTCACCTCGGGCCGGATTGAACACCGGCGCACGCCGCGCATCCTGCGCGGGCGCACGCACCTGACCGTCCACCCAGTGGCCCACACATGTATTGTGTCCGACCGTATCAAACGACATCTCGTCTCTCCCATCGAGCGGCCTCTTGAGAAGCCGATTGCGTCGTTCAGCATATTGAACGACAATTCCACCTGCTGAACTCATCGCATGTTGATCCGAAGCTTCGACCATGTCAAACACGCTTGCTGAGCCGCACGCCGAGCGGGCCCCACGCACCGTGCCCTCGGTCGAGCGGGCCGTACGGCTGATGGATGTGCTCGCCAGCTCTCGTCGTCCGATGGCGCTCGCCGAGCTCGCACGCTCGCTCGTTCTTCCGAAGAGCAGCACGCACGGACTGCTCACCACCCTGGTGAGCCTTGACCTCGCGCGCCGCGACAGTGCCGGCCACTTTTCAATGGGGCCGCGCGCGCTGCAGTGGGCAAGTGCCTACTCTCTTCAGTCGGATGCCACCTCGGCCTTCATCGAGCAGGCGAGCCGTCCCGGGCCGCTCGCCTCGGAAACCGTCATGCTCGCCGTACTGGATCGCCGGGAGGTCGTCTATATCGCCTGCCGGCAGGGCAGCCGGCCGCTCGCAGTCAATTTCAGGGTAGGCGGTCGCCTGCCGGCCTCCTGCACCGCAACCGGCAAGGCGATGCTCGCCACCCTGGCCAGCGCTCAGGTCGAGGCCCTGATCGAGGAGCCTCTGCCCCGTCTGACGCGGTTCAGCATCCCCGATCGGTCCACCCTGATGCGAAGGCTCGAGCTCATACAGCGTCAGGGCTACGCGATCGACGACGAGGAGACCGCGGAGGGAATGCAGTGTTTCGGCGTCCCGGTATTCTGTGCAGGTCAGCCCGCGGCGGTTGCCGCGGTCGCGGTCAGCGTCATCAAGGCGGGCCTCTCGGTTGAGCGCCGCGCCATCGTGGTCGACGCCATCCGACAACTCGCCCGTCACCTGAGCGAACGCTTGGGCGCGCTCTAGCCCCCGTCTCCAATAAATAAGCCCAGTGATGCCCTCCAGCCCGACCAGGCCCCCCCCCCC
>JBIKVK010000189.1:0-6605 GCA_044356835.1 Burkholderiaceae bacterium | reverse complement strand
GACCCGCCCCGATCGCTTTGACCATGGGCGATCCCGCCGGAATCGGCCCTGAAATCGTTCTGAAGGCCTGCCAACAGCTGGCCGGCGAGATCGATCTCGTGGTGGTCGGCGACCCCGTCTGGCTCAATCGCGAAAGCCGGCGGCTACAGTTGCCGATGCCCGCCCGGCTCGAAGACGCCTGCCGGGTTCCCCCCGAGCTGCAACACGGGCGCATAGATGGGCGCGCGGGCAACGCGGCCTTTGCCGCCATCGTCCGCGGCGCGCAGTGGGCCCTGGCAGGCCGGGCACGGGCCTTGGTGACCGCTCCTATTTCCAAAGAAGCGATGCAGGCCGCCGGCCATGACTTCCCCGGTCATACCGAACTGCTCGCCCATCTTGCAGGCGGAGCCGATGTTCGGATGATGCTCGCCAATGACAGCCTGCGCGTCGTGCTCACCACCATCCACCTGCCTCTGCGGCGGGCCATCGAAGAGATCCAGCCCGACCTGATCCTGCAAACGATTCGCATCACCCATCAAGCCCTTCGGGCCAGCGGAATCGCCGCCCCTAGGATTGGCATCGCCGGGCTCAACCCGCATGCCGGCGAGGGGGGGCTCTTTGGTCGAGAAGAGATCGAACAGATTGCTCCGGCCGTGAGGGCGGCGCAACTGGAAGGCATTGACGCGCAAGGCCCTTTCGCGCCCGACACCGTATTCATGCGAGCCCGTGGATTCAACGAATTCGACGTGGTGATCGCGATGTACCACGATCAGGGACTGATTCCGATCAAGTACCTGGGGTTGGACGAAGGCGTCAACATCACCATTGGTCTGCCTTTTGTGAGAACGAGCCCCGACCACGGAACCGCATTCGACCTGGCCGGACGGACCGATGCCCTGGGTCGGGGACTGGCTCACCCGACCAGTCTCATCGCCGCCGTCCTGAAGGCCGACCGACTGAGCGCTGCGAGCCTGGCCGCACCACACTGAACGGCCCCTTCGCCGCGGCCCGATGGGCGGACCGCACTGGGCAGCGGTGCCCTAGACCTCCGCCCTCAGGTTCGAGCCTTGCTTCACCACAAGCTGCGCCTGCGGCCCGCCCAAACGCTCCTGCAGCACGGCGGACGGCTCAGCGACCGCCCGCAGTCCCGGCGCATCCCAAGCGGTCAGACCGTTACCCTCTTCTCGAATCAGCCCGCGCCGTTTGAGGTCTCCCACCAAGCGGGTCACGCTGACCGGGGTCACTCCCAGCAGTTCAGCCGCTTCGCGTCGGCACAGGCGCGCACCCGGGCCGACCGTCTCGGCCAGAAACAGCACAAAACGCGCAAGCCGGGCGGCTGCGGGCCCGCAGCCGTAGGCAGCAATCAGACGATCGGCATCGTCGAGCGCGTCCTGCCAAAGGCGCGCAAGCAGCGCATGAACCCGAGGATCGCGCTGCGACCACTGTTCGAGTGTCACCATCGGAATCCGGCAGGCCAGACCGGCCCCGATCACGACCGCCGTATGGCGGTGCGGTTCACCCACCAAAGTCGATAGGCCGGTGACTCCGCCCGGGCCCACCAGTCGGACCACTCTGCGACCCGAACCAGATTCGAGCACCTCCTTGGCGAGCCCCCTGCGCATCACGAAGATCGCATCCGATCGCCGCCCGGCCGTAAAAAGCACCTGCCCCAGGCGCAGGCGCTGTTCGAAACCGGTCGCGATCGCCCCGGGCTCTGCCCAGGCCGCCGAGGGGGCCGAAACCCGCCGGCCGCAGAGCACGCAGCCCGAACCTTGACCATGGTGAGGCAGGAGCGCCGCACCCAGACAGGGCTGTTCGACCTCCAGGGTTGCTCGCGCGTGTGGGCGCTTCGAATCGTTCAACTTCTTCGCCCCCCTCGTCGTGCGACCGAATGTCCGCCAGGGTCCGGAGGACCCGGGCGCCCGGCCAGGCTGACCGGGGGGACGACTGTAGGGGGTCTGATGTGCGGGCGGGCCCATCACCCGCCGGATGGCCGGTAGCGGCCTCCGGGCGGGCGCCCGAGCTCAGGCGGCCAGCCGGCCCTGCAGATCCTTCTTGACTGCGAGCAAGGAGGCCGGGAGCCGCTGGGCCAGCATGGCAAAGAGCTCATCGTGGAGCTTGAACTCCACCTGCCACGCATCGCGGTCGATCGAGGTGATCCGCTCGTACCGTTCCGCAGGGACCTCCAGTCCCGCCCAGTGCAGGTCGCGGTATCGGGGAGTGATGCCGAACACGTGCTCAAAGCCCTGGGCGCGACCCTCAGCCCGCTCGACGATCCAGCGCAACACGCGCATGTTCTCGCCGAAGCCGGGCCAGACGAACTTGCCTTGTTCGTCGGTACGGAACCAGTTCACGCAATAAATCCGCGGCAGCGGAGCGCCTCGGCTCGACAGGCGCTCGCCCAAACCCAGCCAGTGCTCGAAGTACTCGGCCATGTTGTAGCCACAAAAGGGCAGCATGGCAAACGGATCGCGCCGCACCACGCCCTGAGCGCCGGTCGCGGCAGCCGTGGTCTCTGAACCCATGGTGGCCGCCATGTAGACGCCTTCAACCCAATTGCGCGCCTCGGTCACCAGCGGGACGGTGTTGGAGCGTCGGCCCCCAAAGATGAAAGCGTCGATGGCCACGCCCTCGACGCTGTCCCAGGCCGGGTCGATCGCAGGATTACGGGTGGCTGAAACCGTGAACCGGGCATTGGGATGGGCCGCCTTGCGACCCGCTCGTCCGTCCTCAGGGGTCCAGTCACGGCCCTGCCAGTCGATCAGATGCGCTGGCGGCGTCTCCGTCATCCCCTCCCACCAGACATCACCCTCATCCGTCAGGGCCACATTGGTGAAGATCGTGTTCGAGGACAAGGTGGCCATGCAGTTCGGGTTGGTCCGCGCATTGGTCCCCGGCGCAACCCCGAAGTAACCCGCTTCGGGGTTGATCGCCCTCAGCCGGCCACTGGCGTCGGGCTTGATCCAGGCAATGTCGTCACCGATCGTGGTGACCGTCCAGCCCTCGAACCCCTGGGGCGGGATGAGCATCGCAAAATTGGTCTTGCCGCAGGCCGACGGGAAAGCGGCAGCCACATGGTATTTGCGGCCTTCAGGGCTCTGCACGCCGAGAATCAGCATGTGCTCGGCAAGCCAGCCCTGCCCGCCCGCAGCTGCGTCCTGACGACCCATGGTGGAGGCGATACGCAGGGCAAAACACTTTTTGCCAAGGAGCGCATTGCCCCCGTAGCCGGATCCGAAGGACCAGATTTCACGGGTCTCCGGGTAATGCACGATGTACTTGGTCGGATTGCAGGGCCAGGGCACGTCGGCCTCGCCGGGGGCGAGCGGATGACCCACGGTGTGGACGCAGGGCACGAACGGGCCATCCGTTCCGAGCACGTCGTACACCTTCGCCCCCATCCGGGTCATGGTGCGCATGCTGACCACGACATACGGGCTGTCGGTCAACTCGATCCCGACATGCGCGATCGGGCTGCCCAGCGGACCCATCGAAAACGGAATGACATAAAGCGTACGTCCCCTCATCGCGCCCTTGAAAAGCTCGGACATTCGGGAGCGCATCTCGACCGGGTCGACCCAGTTGTTGGTCGGGCCAGCATCCTCGGGGCGGGCAGAACAGACGAAGGTGCGGTCTTCGACACGGGCCACATCCGAGGGGTCAGACCAGGCGAGAAATGAATTGGGACGCAGGCGGGGGTTGAGGCGACGCAGTGTCCCGGCCTGCACCATCGCTTCGCAGAGCCGCTCGTACTCTGCCTGCGACCCGTCGCACCAGTGGACCCGATCCGGCTCGACCCAGTCGGCGATGCTCGCCACCCAGTCGATGAGCTTCGGGTGCCGTACCCAGACCGGAACCGCCGCCCGAGCAGGATTGGGCCGGACTACACCGTTTGCCGGGTCGCCCGCGACCGGGCTGCGCGTGTCAGCGTTCATCTGGTTTGTCTCCGCGATCGCGAAATCGTAAAACCCGACATTTTATACCCGGGCCGTAATGTCCCCAGAGCGGCCGGACGGGAGGGCATGGGGCGTGTGGTCGCGGGTTTGCAGATCGATCACATTGCGGTAGATTCCCACAATGTCCATTCCCCATCCGAGCGCCGCAGAGCGCACCGCCGGCACGGCTCGGGCCGTCCTGATCGCCGGGCTCGTCTTCGCCCTAGAGGCTCTCTGGCGGGGTTCGATCGCCCGCACGCTGATGGCGGCCGCGGTCCTGATGGCCGGAGCGGGCTTGCTGGTCTTTGCCCGACGGACGGGCTGAGGGGTCTGCCTGGCCCGGCCGCTCCCGGAGTGCCGCGCTTGAATTCCGTCGAAACCGTTCTCGCCACGGCTCAAGCGGTGGATCGCGAGCTGCGCGATGCGGGCCTCTGCGGCCCCGAACTTGCTCACCGGGCCGCGATCTACTGCGACAGCCCCCGCGCCCTGGTCTTTCGGGCGCCCTCGCCCGACTGGCCGATGATGCTGCTGGTCTTGCCGCTCGCCTCAAGGCTGTCGCTGCTCTGCAACCCCATCTTCGCCGCGCTGGCGCGCAACTGGGGGCTGGGCGTGCGCTTCATCGGAATCGACTGCGACCGACTGGTGTACGACTTCCGGGCGCTGCTGGGCGATCGAACCCTCGCCTTGCTGATCGAGTTGCTCGCCCAATGCGAACGGGGCAGTCTGCGCAACGAGGTACCCGTCCTCGACGTACTGTTCGATGCGCTGGCTGCGCACATGCTGACCACCCTCGAGCGCAGGCGCAGGGACTGGGCTCGCCACCTCGACCTGGAACACCGCCTTGAACCGGGCGCGGCCGGAAGCCTGTTTGCGCACGAAGACCGACATCCTGATTTTCTGGCCGGGCTCAGGCAGGCGCTGCGGGAACACAGCATCGACAACACCTTTTACGGCAAGGTCTTGCGCTCGATCGATGCGCGTGAGGCCGAGGTAGACGCGCACCTGAAACGCATCGTGTTGGATGAGCTCGACTCGCGGGCCATGATGCAGCTGGAGACGACCGGCGCCGGACTTCACCTGGGTTGCTACAACTGGCTGCGGCTTGCGCCCAGGCACGCCCATGCCCGGGCACACCTGCTGACGCGACTGCCCTGGTTGGCGCGGTTCCTGGCCGAAACCCTGGTGCCGATCGAGGCGAGCCTGCTGGGCTCGGCCGAAGACGAACCCCAGCCCGAGGGTGATGACCCCCCGAAACCACAGACCGCCCCCTGGGCCCACGGAACCCGAGCAGGGCTTGACGCGTTCCTGAACGCGCCAGGCGGGCTGACCGCCACCGCCGACCGCAGTGCACGTGATCGCGCCCTTCGACATGCGATCGATGGTGGGCAGGACCGGGCAGTGATCGAAGCGCTGGCGGAGCGCTTCGGGGTGGGTGCGTCCGTCCTGCGCCGGCTCTGGCGCGAGCCCCCGATCGCGCTGGGCACGCCGCCGGCCTGGTTGATGCCCACCCTGATCCGGCGGCTCGCAATGATCGGTGAGCGCGACTGGCCGCGCCGGAATGCCGATTGGCAGGCGCTGATCGAGGACGCGAGCGATCGCGCGCTCACAGCAACATGAATCCATCGGCCAGCCCAGCCCTGGCGCGGGCGTTGCGTGCCCGCACCCTCAACCGCCCCCCTCTGCGGCGCAGGCCTTGCGTCCCACCCCGCCCATGAAACAGCCCAACCCCTCAGACACGGCAGTGCGCGTGATCGCCACCGGCGGCACATTCGATAAACATTACGACCCAGCCACCGGAGTGCTCGGCTTCGAGAAAACGAGCGGCCTGCCCGCGCTGCTGGCCCAGGCCCGGCTCGATCCCGCAGCGGCCTTCGAGACGGTGATGCTGATCGACAGCCTGGACATGACCGATGAACACCGAGGGCAGATCGCTCTGGCCTGCCGGCGATCGCCCGAGCGGCGGATCGCGATCATCCACGGAACCGACACGATGATCGAAACCGCAGGGGTCCTGGCACGCGAGTCCACGGACGCCACCATCGTATTGACCGGCGCGATGGTGCCCGCCGTGGTGGCCGGCTCGGATGCCTTGTTCAATCTCGGCTTTGCGCTCGCCTGCGCAAGTCTGCTGCCCGCGGGCGTACATGTCGCCGCGCACGGCCGGGTCTTCGACTGGCGCAAAGTGCGCAAGAATCGTGCGGCGGCCCGCTTCGAATCGATTTGAATGCAGTGAACCGAGGGAGAATCCGTTGAGCCAACTGACTGAACGTCTGGGCGATTTTGCATGCGCACTCGCAGCACAGCCCCTTTCGGCGGAAGTGACCCACCATGCCAAACGGGCGGTGATCGACTGGTATGCGGCGCTCTTACCCGGACTGATCGAAGCTCCGGCCACGCACCTGTACTCGGTGCTTGCGACCGAGCTCGACCAGGGGCCTGCACGACTCGCAACGGGCCGCTCGGCGAGTGCTCGGGCGGCGGCGCTGATCCAGGGCAGCGCCTCGCATGCCGTCGAGTTCGACGATATTTTCCGCGAGGCGATCTACCACCCCGGCGCACCCACAATCTCGGCCGTCTGGGCACTCGCCCAGGCGCTCGGAGCAGACGGGGCCAGGACCTTGCGCGCCATTGTGGCGGGCTACGAAATCTCAACCCGAATTGGAGCGGCCCTGGGCCGGGCGCATTATCGTT
>JBIKVK010000083.1:0-12615 GCA_044356835.1 Burkholderiaceae bacterium | reverse complement strand
CTTCCGGGACGTCCAGGGACAGTTTTGCCAGCCGTCTGGAAGGCGCTCTCAAGGCCGTGCGGGCGACCTCCGACGAGGCAGGGGGCGGCAGCGGGTTGCCACTTCCACCTCTCGAGAGTCAACCGCTGGGCCTGACCAGCGAGCTGATTACTGCAGCGGATGCTGGAACCGGCAGCGCGGATGCATTGTTCGCCTTTGCAGTCGCCCAGGGTCTCGACCCTGCGGTGGTCGCGTCCGTCTTGTGGCCCAACGGCCTCGAGGCTGCGGTGGCGGAGGCTGGACAGGCCGTTTCGTTGCCCTCGGGTGATCTTGCAGCGCTCGTGGGGGAGGTCGCATTGGTCAGGACGGCCGAGGCCGCAACTTCGGCGGTTCCCCTCCCGGGATCGGTTGCGGCGGGCGCCGCTCCTGTTGGCGTCGAGATGTCCCAGGAGGAGCTCGCCGCCGCGACGAGACTGGCTGCGATGATGGCGGGTACGCCCGTTACCCAGGGCCTTGCAGAAATAGCGCGGGCCGAAGCCAGGAACCCCGGCGGAGCGGTTCAAGGCCGTGGGGCTGCATCGGGTCCAGCCCTCGAGCTACTCGCGCCCCCCCTCAATTCACAGCCGCTCGCGGGAGGGGTTTCTCGCGGAACGCCACAGCCCTCCACTCACGGCCTTGGCTTTTTGAGCGCGATCGCTGCCCCGGGGACTCCCGACGGGCTCGCTGCGGCGCTCGCCTTCCCGACTTCGTCTGGAGCGCCCGTCAGGGCTCAGAGCAGCCAGCCTCAGGTGTCTGGGGCGCCCACCTCGCAGATTGGGGTCACGCTGGAGTCCGGTGCCAAAGGCCTCGACACTGAGGCGCTCCTGATGTCTTCAACGTCGAATCCTGAGCCGAATGCCCGAAGCGGGGCGGGCGGCTGGCAGCGTGGCTCTTCTGTGGGGGCGGCACCCTCCATCGACCCGCTCTTCGGCGACTCGATTGCCGTCCGGGCCTCTGCGCTTGGGGCGGGTCAAGCGGTGCAGCCGGTTCCGTCCGGTGCGGCGCCGACTGCCGGCTCGGGGCGATGGTCCGATCCTGCTCAAAATGCATCGGGAGGCGCCGTGGGCTCGATGGGCCCGGCCCTGGCGAGCACGCTCGCAGGGGTTGGCGTCGGGCGGGCGGATTCGCTGCAGTTCCAGCAATGGATCAATGCGGTCCAGGGGGGGCGATCCGCCACGATCGATCCCTCGCCCGGGAGGGGCGAACAGTTTTCGGAGAGTTCGCCGGGCTCCAGCGAATGGATACCGACTTCGATCGAGAGCGCCGGGGAGGTCCGCCATGACGCAGGCCTGCAAGCGCATCGCGATTCGTACAGGAGCACATCGGCGCAGGCTGAAGTCGATCTCACCGCTGAGCTCGAGGCGGCTCAGGCCGAAGGTGCCGATGAATCGGCTAGGGAGGCGCTCAGACAGCGGGTGTCTGAAACAGTTGCGCAGCGCATGGCGTCTCAGTTGACTCGGGGACAGATGAGCTTGCACCTTGAGCTCAAGCCGGCTGATTTGGGCAGGGTGACGATCGAAATGACGCTGCACAACGGGCGCATCGAAGCGGTCTTTGATGCTGCGACCCTCTCTGCCAGAACTCTGATCTCGGAGGGCCTCGATCGCCTGCGCCACGAGTTGGAGCGTGCTGGCATGAACGTTGCTCACTTAGGCCTGCAGTCGGGATCCGGCGGTTCGTCCGGCGGAAAACCGACACCGGGCCGTTCAGATCGCCGAGGCGACGCGAACGGAGGGGAGTTGACAGTAGCCGGGCAGGAGCAGGTGGTCAGCGAATCTGCCTCGCGCCGGCAACGGGATCGAGGACTGGACCTGATGGTCTGATTTGAAACGGAGAGCCGAGATGGCCGACGAAGAAGAAGAGGTTGAAGTCAAAAAGAGTCCCCTGGTCAAGATCATCCTGATCGCGGTACTTTCTTTGGTCATCGTAGCGGGCTCGGTCGTGGCGACCCTGTTCTTCGCCGGCTTCTTCGATAAGAAGGATGCGGGTCCGCTGGCAGAGGTTCTGGAGGCTGATGCAGCATCAGCGTCCGGTACGGCTGGCGGAGCAGGAGGCCCTGCGCCCGCAGCTGCGCCGGCTGCTGCACCTTCGGCCGGGGGGCCGCCCGCAGCGTCGGGGGGCGGAGCTTCTCGTCCGGCGCCCCAACCGAAGGCCCGCCAGGTGCCCGAGCGGGTGCGATTCGAGCAGAGCTACCTTGAGCTCGAGCGACCGCTGCTGGCCAACGTGACCAATTCGCGCAAGGTGATTCAGGTCAGGCTCGCCGTCATGACGTACTACGACGAGCGGGTGTTTGCGAACATCAAAAAGCACGAGTTCGCGATTCGCTCGGCCGTGCTCGACGTGATGCGGCAGGCAACTGAGCCCGACATTGTGAAGTCGACCTTTCGGGTCGAATTGGCCGAGAGAATTCGGCTGACGATCAATGCCTTGCTCGAAAAGTACGAGGACTTTGGTGGCGTCGAAGAGGTTCACTTCACCGAGTTCGTGTTCCAGTGATCGATCGTCCAGGCTTCTGAAATGTCCGACTCAGGCAATTTGTTGACCCCGGAAGAGCTCGAGGCCCTGAGCGCCGGCGTGGCGGACGGCACGGTGCCGGTTGATACCGGCTTCAACGTCGCCGCCCGGGTCACCAAGCACGACCTTGCAAGTGAGGACAGTACGGTCGGTATCAACGTCTCGGCGATCGACATGATCAACGAGCGTTTCAACCGACTGTTCCGTCTTGGCCTGCTGGAAGGGCTGCGCACAAGCCCGCGAATCAATCCGGCCCGCGCTCAACTGATGAAGTTCCGTGAGTACCTGGCGCTGCTGCGCCCGCCGCTTTCGGTCAATGTGGTTCGGGTCAATCCTTTGCGGGGTTACTCGATGGTCGTGATCGAGCCCACGGTCATTTTTAGCGCCCTGGACAATTTTTTTGGAGGTTTTGGACGCGGCGTTGGGCAACTGCCGCCGGGGCGTCTCTTTACCCCGACCGAGACCCGCATCATCCGAATGATCCTGGACATCATCTTCAGGTCTCTCAAGGATGCTTGGTCCCCCGTACTCGACGTCGAGTTCGATGTGGTCAACTCGGAAATCAACCCCCAGTTCGCTCAGATTGCCGACGAAAACGATCTCGTCATCGTCAACCGATTCGAGGCTGAGAGTGGTCCGGATTCGACGGGGTCTGTAGATGTGGTCTATCCCTACGGAACGCTGAAGCCGATTCGCGATCTTCTGCGCAGTCGTGTGCAGACCGGAGACGGAAACGAGGAGTCCGAGCGGGTCTGGCGGGAGGAGCTCTTCAGCGCGGTGGGCGACTCCAGCCTCGAGCTCAAGGTTTTGCTCGGGAAATTCCAGATCCCTCTGAGTCGCTTCACGGATTTGCGTCCCGGAGAGGTTTTTTACCTGCGCAAGCCCGACTCGGTGCGGGTCATGATCGGCGATATTCCGGTGTTCGAAGCCCAGGTCGGCCGTACCGGGGCCGCCAAGGCGGTTCGGGTCGAGCGTTCGATCAGCCCACCGAAAAACTGATGCAACGATGGAGTCTCAAATGAGCACAACTGCAGGCGTAGATTCAGGGCAGGGCCCCGAGGGCGCGCAAATCGATGTCGAGGTCGTACAAAGCGTTCCTGTGACGATTTCGGTCGAAGTGGGGCGCGCGCAACTCAAGATTCGGGATCTGATCCGTCTGACCCAGGGCAGCGTCGTCGAGCTGGACCGCATGGCCGGTGAGCCGCTCGACCTCCTGGTGAACAATACGGTCGTGGCACAGGGGGAGGTCGTCCTGGTCAATGAGCGCTATGGGATCCGCCTTACCCGAGTCGTCCCCGCAAACGAGCGTCTGCGCAACCTCTGACCGCATACGACCAGGCCCATGAACAATCCGATCGAACCATCGCAGTGGCTGTCCATGATCACGAGCTTCATCCTCGTGATAGGACTGTTGGTGGGCACGCTCTGGGTATTGCGCCGGATGAGTGGCCGCAGCCTGCGCACCGCGGGTGGGCGGCTGGCCATCGTCGAATCGCTTTGGCTCGGGCCGAGGCAGCGCCTCGCGTTGGTCCGGATCGATGAGCGAGAGCTGTTGGTAGCGATCACTCAGCAGCAAGTCACCCTTTTGACCGTGTTGCCACCTGATCGGCCTACAGATGCGCACTCCGACTCCGAGACTGATCGGGCCGTTGGGGCGGATGCTTCAGGACGGGATCCCGTCGATGCCGGTAACGAGCGACCGACTTCGGCCTCTGCGACTCCCGATGCCGCTGTGACCGCTCGATTCAGGCAGGCCTTGAGGTCTCTGACGGGTCAGGCACCGAAGGAAGGAAATCAGTGATGCGGTCCCGTTCGCTCGCGATCCTGGGCGTTCTTCTCTTCACTGCGGCCGGTGCGACGGCGCAGGCACAAGGGCTGCCTGCCGTGACGGTGAGCACGGGTTCCTCCGGAACCCAGTACAGCCTGACCTTGCAACTGCTCGGTCTGATGACCGTGCTGACTTTGTTGCCGTCGATCGTGCTCACGATGACCTCATTCGTGCGCATTGTCGTCGTCATGTCGATCATGCGGCAGGCGCTGGGTACGGGCCAGACCCCTCCCAACCAGGTGCTGATTGGCCTGTCCCTTTTCCTCACCCTGTTCATCATGTCGCCTACGCTGACCACGCTCTATGAGAATGTGATCACGCCTTACCTCGGTGGGCAGATGGGGTTCGAGCAGGCGCTCAAGCTCGCCGAAGAGCCTATTCGGGCCTTCATGCTCCGACAGACCCGCGAGGATGACATCGCGATGTTCATGCGCATTGCAGGCAACCGACCAGTGGATGGACCGGAGGCTGTGCCTTTCCTGACGCTGATGCCGGCGTTCATCACATCCGAGCTGCGCAGCGCTTTCACCATCGGTTTTCTCCTCTACATTCCATTCGTCGTGATTGACCTGGTCGTCGCCAGCGTGCTGATGTCGATGGGCATGATGATGCTCTCGCCCATGATGATCTCGATGCCCTTCAAACTGATGCTGTTCGTGCTGGTTGACGGATGGAGCCTACTCATGGGCTCGCTCACCGGCAGCTTCAACGCCTTTTAACTGGAATTCAGCCATGGATATTGCAGGCGTCGTCGACCTGGGCCGTGAAGCGCTATGGATGACCGTCCTTATTTCCGGGCCTTTGCTCGGCGTGGCCCTGATCGCGGGCGTCGTGATTGGTGTCATTCAGGCGGCCACCTCGGTGAACGAGATGACGCTCAGCTTTATTCCGAAGCTGGCTGCCTTGGCCCTCACGCTCGTGCTGGTGGGAGGCTGGCAGATCGGGGTACTGGTCGACTACACACGTCGGCTGTTCGAGCGCATTCCGCAGCTGTTCAGCTGACCGGTCAAACAGTCTCAACCCGACTCATTCGACCGCACCATGCCCGCGCTGAACCTTCTCTTCGAGCAGATCATCGCGGGCCTGTACACCTTTTTATGGCCGATGATCCGGATCTCCGCGTTGCTCCTGACCGCGCCGATCTTTTCGCTGGATGCCGTCACGCTTCGCGTCCGGATCACATTTGCGCTGGTTTTGACGATGCTGGTCTATCCCTTGGCCGAGTGGCCGATCATTGATCCGGTCAGCTCGGCGGGCCTGCGCGAAATCTTCAATCAGGTTTTGATCGGCGGATTGATGGGGCTGATGTTTCAGATTGTGACGGCAGCTCTGGTCGTCGCAGGACAAACGATCTCGGCCTCGATCGGCTTGAGCATGGCCAACATGATCGATCCCAACGTCGGCAACGTTCCAGTCATTGCCCAGTTCCTGCTGATCCTTTCCACGCTTGCTTTCGTGGGCTTGGGCGGCCATACCTTGGTCGTTGCGCTCGTGCTGGAGAGTTTTCGATCGATTCCGATCGGGCAGGGCCTGCTGGGCGAGACATCGCTGACGAATCTTTTTGCCTGGTCGTCGCTCATGTTTTCGGGCGCGCTGTTACTTGCTTTGCCGGTGATGGCGGCACTGCTGTTCGTGAACGTCGGCCTGGGCATTGTGACCCGAGCCGCTCCGAGCCTCAATATTTTCGCGGTGGGCTTTGCTGCGATGATTCCGGCCGGCCTGCTGGTCATGTGGGTATCCATGACACACCTCGGCAGCCGGGTCGAGTGGCTCTGGCTACAGTCATTCCTTCGCGTTCGCGACCTTTTGGGGATCAGCGGTGGCTGAAGAAAGCGACAGCGGCGAACGCACCGAAGAGCCAACCGCGCACAAGCTTCGCAAGGCGCGCGAGGATGGACAGTTGCCTCGCTCGGTTGAGCTCTCGGCCGCGGCGGTGACGGTCGGGGCACTGGCATGGCTGATGTTTACGGGACCGTCCGTTTTCACCAGTCTGGCGAACGGATTCGCGTCCGGATTCGTGTTTGATCGTCAGATGCTGGAGTCGCCGCATATGCTGCCAGCGCTGTTCTTCCGCAGGATAGGCGAGGGCTTGTTGCCAATGATCCCGGTCCTTGCGCTCACTGTAGCGCTGGCCTTTGCCGCCTCGTTTGCCATCGGAGGCCTCAATTTCACCAGCAAGGCATTCGCCCCCAAGTTCGACAAGCTCAATCCGCTCAACGGTTTCAAGCGCATGTTTGGCGCCAAGGCCGGCATCGAACTGGGCAAGGCGCTCGCCAAGTTCGCAGTGGTGACCCTGCTGCTTTATTGGACTCTGACCGACAACCTGGCCGCGCTGGCTGCGCTCGGTGCGATGAGCCTCGAGCCTGCGCTGGCCCAGACGGGCAAGATCATCATGCATTCGGCAGTGATCATTGCCTGTGGGCTCATCCTGATTGCACTGATCGATGTGCCCATCCAGCGATTCGACTTCATGAGCAAGATGCGGATGAGCCGGCAGGAAATTCGTGACGAAATGAAGGACATGGAGGGGCGCCCTGAGGTGAAGGCGCAGATTCGCCGTCGCCAGCGCGAGATTGCGACGCAAAAGATGATGGCGCGGGTCAAGGATGCCGACGTGGTGATCACCAACCCGGACCACTTTTCGGTGGCGCTCGCGTACGACCCGGCCTCGGACGGCGCACCTGTCGTGGTGGCGCGCGGTATTGACCACATGGCGCTGCGCATCCGAAACGAGGCCCGTCAACATGGGGTCGAAATTTTCGAGGCTCCGCCCCTGGCTCGTGCGCTGTACTACACGACAGACGTGGAACAAACCATCCCTGAGGCCCTCTACGTGCCGGTCGCCCAGGTAATCGCATATGTCTTCAGCCTGGCGAGTTTGCGCCCCGGTGTGAAGCCGATGGACCGGCCTTATCCGAAGGTGCCCTCTGACATGAGATTTGATGCCACCGGTCAGCGGGAGGCTGCATGAGTCCCAAACTGTCTGCTCGCGCCGAGGCTTTAATCGAGCAGGTGTTCGCTCTTGCCTGGGAGGGCCCCGGCGTTATTGCCGTGCTGGCCCGTCAGTCAGACGAACTCGACCAATGGGGTAGGGCGTTTGCCCGGACGGTTCGAGCCCACAACAAAGCTGCCCTTGAGATTTACATGCCCTCGACCCGCGAGGGTCTGATCGATCGGTTCAATCAGGTGCTTTCGGGGATTTCGCTCGACGCGGCACGAGCCGCCGCTCCGGATGATCTGCCACGACGCATCATTCTCGTGCCCGACAGCCGCTCCTTCGAGTCGCCGGAAGGTCTCCTTCTGGCCCGCCTAGTTTCGGATTTTCCCGGCGCAGCGACCCGGTTGGTGGTGTTGATGGACGAGGAAGAGGGGGCCGACCGATGCGAACGACTCCTCGCGTCTCTGGGGCGCTCCGCACGGCGCATCGATCTCCTCGGTGAGTCAGTGATGGCCCAGAGTAAGGTGCTTGCCCGGGTCGAGCGGCACTCGGCTCGACCTGCCGAACCGCTGTCCCCGCCTGCGCCCGAATCCCGTCCGCCGCCGTTCGTCGTGGATCCTGAGCGCCAGGTTGCAATGCTCCCCTCTGCCGATTTTTCGCGACCTCGACGCTCATCAACGATGCGTTGGCTGGGTGCCGGGGCGGTTCTGATGGGCCTGCTGCTGGTCTCGGCCCTGATCGTCGTTCTCCTCCATCGGGAAACCGGTCCTGGGGCAGCTTTCGATCAACGACCCGCGCTGGGTTCAACCCCATCCCCTGTGGCGCCGGTATTGCCGACCGGAACGCGCTCTAATCGCCCATCTCAGGGAGCCTGATTCATGACGCAGGAAGAAGTTCCGGTTTTCAGATCCGATACGCCGCACCTTATGACCGTGGCCGAGGCCGGAGGCGATGCGGTCAGTCCTCCGCCTTCCGACGGGCACGAGGGATCGGTTCGTCAAATCAATGACAGTACGTTGTTCGCACCCCTCGACGAACCCCGGGTTTTGAGCGAGACCGAGACGCCTGTCGTCGATGCGGATGAGGCCGGTCTCGTGTCCGGGTCTGAAGCCGAGACCCACGCGGCCCAGACGGGTCAACGGTCTGGCGATTCGGAGGCAGCAGTCTCCGAGGCTCTGGCCGACGAGGCCATCGGCCTTCGTCGGGTCAGCCCCGAGCTCGTCGCCCGCGCACTTGAGATCCGGTCAGACACCGAGGCGATTGCAGGTGAATTGCAGGTCCTGATTCAGGATCTGCCTGCGCTTGATCCTCTCCTTAAGGAAGAACCTGAATTGACAGTCAGTCTCGCGAAGCCTGCGAAGGCAGGCAAAGCAGCAAAGGATTCAAAATGAGCAAGGAAAAAAAGCAAGACGCGGTGGCGGGTGACGACATCGACATGATCGCCAAGGTGGCCCTCGATTCGGCCGATGTGGCCAATCGGTCCGCTCGCGCCGCCGCGCACACCGCCAGCAAGCTGGCCGACGTGACGGCCCATTTTGACCGAGCTCTTGCTCAGCAACGAAAGCAGATGATCATCATCATCAGCATCAGCGGAGTGATCGCGCTGCTGGCTTTTGCAATGTTCATCGCTTCGGCGATTCAGTTGCGCGGCCGGGTCGCTCAGGTGAACACGGTGCTGACGATGGTGGCGACCCGGGCGCTCGAGCTTCGGCAGGGATTGGACCAGATTCCGCCGCTCGCAGAGCGCGTCGAGGGATTTGCCGGTGAGGTGGCCACGGCGAGCCGTCTCCAGCGTGATCTGCAATCGAGCATTCAAAGACTCGACAAGATCCTGGCCGAGCGTGCAGCACCGCCTCCTGCTCCGGTCGTCGTGGCCCCGGCGCCTGCTCCTGCCCCAGCACCTGCAGTTCAGCCCGCCCAGCCCGCACAGAAGCCTCAGCCCCCTGCACCCAAGGCCCAGCCCAATGGAGAGTCGCCTGAGCAGGTGGCTGCGCGCGAGAAACTCATCCGGCAGACGCTCGAGTCCGTTCAGGCTGTGGCGGCTCAGGCCCGATCGCTCGAGGCCAATCTTCGCGCGCAGGCAACCGCACTGAACGGCGTGGCGACCCGGGTTGCCGCGATCGAACAGGGCGTTGCCAAGTTGCCGGCGATGCAGTCAGATCTGAAAGTTCTGCTGTCCAACGATCAGACACGCGCCGCGGTAGTTGAAAAAATTTCAGCCGAGCGGCGCCGCGAAGAGGCCCTGCGACAGGAGCGGGAGCGCTTCGTCCAGTTCCCGGCACCCTCGGGTGCTCAGTCGGGGGCCGTGCCGGCGCAAGTGCGTTAAGGCGAAGCGGCCGCTCCGTCCGTCCGGCCGGTCGGTGACGAGTCCGGTGGTTCGGGCGGTCGGCTCAGGGTCTAACACTCGTGGTCGGGCCTGGCTCAGTTGGCCTTCAGCGCATATTTGTTGAGCTTTTCGATCAGGGTGGTCCGCTGAAGGCGAAGCAGTCGCGCTGTCTGAGAAATGTTGCCGGCCGACCGCTCGAGGGCCTGGGCAATCAGGGTTCGCTCGATTTCGGCCAGGTGCTCCTTGAGGTGCAGACCGTCTTCGGGCAGGGTCGAGAACTGATTCGTCTCAGCGGTCAGGTCGGCCTCGTCCTCGACCATCATCACGATTTCCTCGACGGATCGGATGCCTGATGCGATGCCGTGTTCACTCACAAGGCTGGCCCCCGATTGCTCTCCGAGCGTGAGTGCTCCGGAGAGTCCGAATTTCGGTGCCGAGTTGCCGTCCGGATCCGCCGACGGTACGTCGAGGCCTGGCACGTCCGCGGTGGTTTGGGTCGCTTGCTCGTCCCTCTCCGCATGGGGCGCGATTTCGGACATCGACGCCATCTGTTCAGCGTAGATCCGCATGCCCCGTGGCAGCATCACATTCGGCACCGACGCCAGGGAGAGCCTGGCGCCCGGGTAGAGCACGCTCAATCGATCCACGAGGTTGGTCAGTTCCCGAACGTTGCCGGGCCAGTCATAACATTGAAACACATGGAGTAGATCCGCAGCGATCCGGATCGGGGCAGCGTTGCCCTGGGCCAGACGGCGAGCGAAGTGCTCGACCAAGACGGGGATGTCGTCCAGCCGAGTTCGCAGCGGCGGCATTTCAATCGGAAGCACATTCAGCCGGTAGAAAAGATCCTGCCTGAAGTGCCCCGAGGCGATCTCACCCTCGATATCCCGGTGGGTCGCCGCAATGATCCGTACGTCTATGGGTACGGGACGGCTCGCTCCAATGGGGTCGATCGCCCGCTCCTGGAGCACCCGTAAGAGCTTTACCTGCATGTCCATGGCGAGGTCGCCGATTTCGTCCAGGAACAGCGTGCCGCCGTGGGCCAATTCGAAACGTCCGATCCGATCAGCCAGCGCTCCGGTGAACGCCCCCTTGCGGTGGCCGAACAGTTCGCTCTCGATGAGTTCCTTGGGAATGGCGGCGCAGTTGACCGGTACAAAATGCGCATCGCGACGGTCCGACAGATCGTGCAACGCCCGGGCTACCAATTCTTTTCCGGTGCCGCTCTCGCCCAAAATGAGCGCGGTCGAGTTCGAGCGGGCAATAGCCCGGATCAGCGACCGGACAGCATTGATCTCGCTGCTTGCGCCGATGATCGAGTCTATTCCCTTCAACTTCGAATGACCTCTCGAATCTGGATGCAGCCAGGTAAGCCATCAACCGCTCGGCAGTATAGACGCTAAACGCCGGAACGCCCTGCCGTCCCATCTTCGGGAGGTGCGAGGCTCAAGTCACCGATCCTGGAGTCGATTCCACCAACAGGAATTTTGGGGCTGGCATCAGCGCGCCCCTCAGAGCAACCCAGGAGCGTGAAATGAGGATCTTCAAAGCGGTAGCCCTCGCGGTGTGTTCCGTCAGCATCGCCGGATGTGCGGGATTCGGCCGTGTCGTGGAAACCACACCTGCCAGCCCGCCTCCGGCCGCGAACCGGCCTGCCGCCCCTGTCGTCCAACCGGTGGCGGTTCAGCCGATGTCGACCACCGAGCGCCGGCGACCCATTCAGGCCACCGGCTATGCGGTGATCAGCATTCAACCCCATGCTCTCCCGGCGCAGCAGCGTTTGCTGGCCATTCGGGCTGCTCGACTGGATGCCTATCGAGGACTGGCCGAACAGGTATACGGACAGTTTCTGGACGGCGCGACCACGATCGCCGATGCCGTACTTCGAAGCGACCGGGTGAGGGCGCGGGTCGAGGGCATCATTCATGGCGCTGAGGTGGTGAGCATCATGCCCGTTGGACAGGATACCTACGAACTGACCTTGTCCCTCGATCGCGATGTGGTGCGGGAGCTCCGCGCCCTGTATCTCGAAGAGACTCGGGCCCAGGTGCGCTGAGTCCGGAACAGCCTTATCGGAGTCGAGCGTGACAAAACGCCCCCCGCGTTCGGTCGGTGGCCGAAGGACGCTGTGCCATTCCCCAGTGGGCCGGGTCGGATGGGCTGCCTTGTCCGTCGCAACCTGCCTTGCCTTGGTGCCATGGGTGCGCGCCGTTGCTGCGGACGACCCTAGCAGGAGTCAGGCCGCCGGTACGCAGGCCGCATCGGGTCAGGTTGCATCGGGACCGTTGGGCGCAGGCCCCGCCGCCCCCGCGCAGCCGGCAGTCCGGCAGGGCACGGAGTCACGCCTCGAGCGCATCCGGGATGCGCTCGTCGATCAGGCCATGCAGGCGCCGGTCCACGTCCGGTCGAACGCCTGGGTGGATGAGGACGGCCAATTCAGGCACGTTACACGGATGTATTCCGACCTGCGCGCCAGAGCACTGGCTGAGCTGGCGGAAGAGGAGAGGGGGCGTTCGGCTCAGAGCGCCAGCCCTCGGGGGGCCGGCGCCGAGTCCCCAAGTGGGCGAAGCGTCACCGCTGTGCCCGGTCATTCGAGCTCCGCCAGTCCCAAGCCCGCGGGCGCAGCGACACGGGCTGCCGCTGCACCTGTAGCCCGCGCGCCACAAACTTCGGCCGCGCCGCCGCCGCCGGCGTCTCAGACACAGTCCCAGGCCGCAGCCGGCGCGTCGCCCCCCGCCTCAGCCGAAAGCTGCACGCGCCGCACCGACGGCTTGACCCGCTTTGCTTTGGTCCGCCTCTCAGCGCGCCCTCATGATGGGTCGCACGGACGCGCACTGCTGCTTCAGATCGGCGATCTGGTGCGGGACGAATTTGAGCGTATCGCGCGTCAGCGTCCCGGCCTGAAGCCCATTCTGCTCGAGGCGCTTCCGGTATCGACGTACGATTACCGCCTGGCGAATGACGGTATTTTCGATATTCCGCACTTTCTGG
>JBIKVK010000333.1:0-3569 GCA_044356835.1 Burkholderiaceae bacterium | reverse complement strand
CGGGTTCGTGGGCGATGGCGATAATGATGTGGCGCTGACCCAAGACGGTCAGGCGGTTCTGTTCGGTACAGGATCCGATCGCCTTCGTTTGGGTGGCCGCAGCGCGGGCGATCTTATCGATGTCGAAGTGATCGATGCCAGCGGCGGGGGCAGTATTGCCCAGGCGATCGTGGATGCCGGCAGCGGGCAGGGGCTTGCTGCGGGCAGCTTGGGATCGGGCGTGAAAATCGACTTCGGTAACGGGGGCACTGTCAGCGCTCCGGTCCACCTGGGCCTCACGGCCAGTCAGCACGAGACACTTCGAGCGGTGGGAGCTGTGCCGCTGGAGGGGGTGGGCTCGGGATATCAGGGGCTGGTTCTGGACGATGCGCTCGTCAATCTCTCGGAAGCGCAGATGGTGGCTGCCCTACTGGCTGACCTGCCCATCAAGACCGTGACTGCGCTGGACGGGATCGAGCGCTATGTCCTTGGGGCCTACAGCGGGGCGGGCGATGGTCTGAGGATCCGTGCGGGGGGCGTTGATGCGAACACGAATCTCGGAGGAGCCTCTACCCCCCTATTGGCCGTGAATGACTTGGCGCAGGGGGGGCTACAGCTGAGCTCGAGCACCCGCCAGATGGTCGGGAGCAGTGACAATGATTCGCTCCGGACTTCGGGCATCGACGCATTCCGCGGGCAACTGATTGTTGACCTTTCGACGGGCGGTAATGATCTGGTGTTCGTGGGCAACGCCGTTTGGGGGAATCCACAGGGCGGCCAGAATGGTGGCCTTGGGGGCCTGGTTTTTGATCATGGCTCTGGCATCTTTGCCAACGCATCGACTTTGACGGACACGATCGCGTTGTGGCCAGGCCTAACTTCCGGCGCCGGTACCCAGGCCGTCACCATCAATGGGTTCACGACCTCAGGCTTGGGCATTGACCGGCTGGCCATGACCAATGATGCGGGTACGCCGGTTCAAACCCCCCTGTTTGCCGAGATCACCGACCTGACGACTCTGCCCAACAATATTCGTGACTTTACTTCGGTGGAGGGCACTGTCCTTGAGTTCGCCGTCACCGTAATGCCGACCGGGGGTGGCGCAATCACCGACCCCAGGCAGCTGGATCAGGTGGCTCGTCTGCTTGCGGGGATGTCACGAGTTGATGATGGCTCCTACTATCTGATTTTCTACAGCGACTCGACCCCCTTGGCCGATGCCTGGCTCTATGCTGCCGTCGCAACCGCTGGTGATGGTTTCGACTTTGTAAACAGTGGCGGGGCTAATGCAAATCCCCTCGACCGTGACACGCTAGAGCTGATCGGCATTTTCACCGATGTTGGGGCCAACAATTTCAGCGCAGCCAACCTCGCGGGATTCTCAGCGCCGCCTACGCTTATTGTTTTGCCGCCGGATCCTGGCCTTCTTCTCGTCTGACCCCACCGATCAGTTGATGATGAGCGCATCCTGGATGCGCGGCGGCTCTCCCACCGGACGGCTCACCTCGCCTCCCGGCCCGACCTCAACTGTAACCGTCTTGATTTGCTCGACGGCGGTGTCGGCTCCAAAGATCACCGTTCCGAAAACTGCGTATCCGTCCTTGACCGTGCCGTCGGCCTCGACCGCATAGTCGAGGAAGACATTGTCCTCGACGTTGATGAAGAACTCCGTGGTCGCGCTGTCGAGCACGTTGGTACGGGCCATCCCGACGGTGTACTTTGAGTGGGTGAGCCCGGTCGTCTTGGTGTTTTCAAGCGTGATGGGCGGGAGATTGAAGGCCTTCCTCTGATAGCCGTCGGCTTCGGACCAGGTGTAGCCCCCGGTCTGCACCATGAACGTGCTGATCACCCGATGGAACACCGTGCCGTCGTAAAAGCCCTCGCGCACGTATTTCAGGAAGTTTTCAGTGCTGATCGGCGCGGCTTTGTCCTGCAGCTCGATCGCGAATTCACCGAAGGTCGTGCGAAATGCGACAACCGGCCGGATGGTTGCAAATGCAGCCTTGAAGAGCGCCTCGCTGAACGGAGCGCCGATGGCGGCGTCGGCCATCTTGCCCGCGCTGTCTCGAGTCCACAGGTAATGCCGCGCGACCTCCTTGCTGTCCGGCATCGTGTAGCGAAGCGTCAACCCGCCTTCGCTGGAACTCTTCCAGCAGGGATCGTCAGCCGTCGGTCGACCGTCGCCCGTGCGGATGCAGTAAGCCTGAGTCCCTGCCGCGTCGGTATTGTCCGCCGTGAAAACGATATCGTTGCCTTCCCGACGGAAGTCAAAGCCCTGCCGCAACACGGTCCAGTTGAAGCTGCGCATGACCGACGCACCTTCGCGGTCGCGCACGCGGACCTGGACCGCATGTTCGCCCGCTTTGCTGGGCTTGCCGCTGATCCATCCCGTGTGCGGGTTCAGGCTGAGGCCCTCGGGCAGTTGCACCGCCTCGAAATAGAGAACGTTGTTATCCCGGTCGCTTGCAATCGATTTCAGGGTCGGGATGTCACGTCCCGTCACCGACGCCTGGTTGGCGTATTCCTGCAGCTCGGGCGTCAGGTTGCCTGGACCGCCGCAGGCGGCAAGCCCGAAGAGAACCAGCGTCAGGAGCGCCGGCAACGGGACCCTTCGGTCGCGGCGAACACGAAGCGGCCCACACTCGGAGTGCGGCCAGATCTTCTCGCCCTGGGCGGAAGGATCCCTCGAATCGGTGCGTTGAGGGCGTCTGGGGACACGGAACTTCGAAAACACGTCGGTCAACCGTCAGAACGAATGGATCAGTCAGCCCCAAATGATAGCGCGGCGGCGGCCGATCATTGCACCCGGATGAGGCTTCTCAGCGTGACGGATTGGGGGTCTTTCGGAAAATCGGATAGATAGCTGTAGTTGGCCGTCGCGACGTTGGACAGATCCTGCAAGGCCTGTTTCTCGCTGTTGCCCACCAGCTCTCCAATCACCACATAGTTCAGCCGATCCACAGGGGTCAACTGCCCCGCCGAGGAGGAATTGTCTGCCAGATTTACCGCAAAGATTCCGGGCTGATCTACACCCTGACTGTCCCGGCATCGTTCCTTGCTCATCGCCAGCGAATACTGCGTGTTCGACTGCCCCAGCTGCTGAACCACCGCCACGACGGGCGGCGAGAGCGAGCGGGCGCTCGGAACATTGTTACCGTTGACCACATAACAGCCCGCCTCCAGCCTTGATCCGCCCAGAATCTGATGAAACACCGTTCCGGTGTACTCGCCCAGCCGGGCACGCCGCAGGAACAGATCTGTCCAGCCGCGCTGTGAGCTGCCGGTTGCGCCCGGGTCGAGTTCGAAGGTGAAGGTGGTGGCAGTGGACGCTGAGCCTACAGCGATCGCGATGCGCGGCGGCGGCACGGTGAACACATCGCTCTTCAATTCCGCGCTGCCGGCAGTCACGGCGATGGACAAGGGGCCGACCGCGGTGGGTGTGCACCGGGTGGTGAGTTTGGTCTCGCCGGTGCGAACGAGAGTGGGCACGCCCTCGCAGGCACCGTTTAAACGGATCGAAACCTGGTTGTCCAGCCGCTCGCCGGTGACCTCGATCTGGACCTCCTCCGCATATTGAAGGGGCGTGGCTG
>JBIKVK010000332.1:0-3575 GCA_044356835.1 Burkholderiaceae bacterium | reverse complement strand
GCTCGGGTTCGGTACTGGCCAGTCCGGTCGCAACGTTGACCACCACAGGAAAAATGCTGATCACCATGGAGGTCAGAATGGCCGGTACCGTGCCGGCACCGAACCAGACCACGAAGATCGGGACCACAGCCACTTTCGGGATGCTCGAAAAGCCCACGAGCAGCGGGTATGCCACGTCATACGCCAGGCGGGACGACCCGATCGCCACGCCAATCAGAATGCCCACAAAGACTCCGATCGCGAATCCTGCCACCGTGGTCTTGAGCGTCTGCACCGTGTGGGGCCACAGCAGCGGAAACTTCTCCAGCAGGACCAAGCCGATCTGCGATGGCCGCGGAAGGATCAGATCCGAAATTGAAAACGCCAGGCAAATCGCCTCCCAGACGAGGAAAAAGCCGATGAGCGCCAGAGCAGACAGGGTCCTCTGGCGAAGGCGGGCTGGAGCGTTCATGACGAGGGCCTCCGTAGCGCGGGAATTCGGTTACCGATGGGCTCGATGGGTAGGTCTATGCCGCGAGCGATTCAGTGGACGCGCCTTCAGGACCGGGGTCATGCGACCGGGCCTGGGCAATCCTGATTCGAAGAGACTGAACCAGCGCTGCAAGTTGCGGTCCGTAGGAGTCCTCGACGGTGCGGGGACGCGCGAAGGGCACTTCACGGGTTTCGAGAATGCGCCCGGGCCTCGCGCTCATCACGCAAATCCGGTTGGCCAGGTATGCGGCCTCGCGCAGATCGTGCGTGACCAGAACGACGGTGGGACGGCGATCGAGCCACAAGTCCTGCATGATGGCCCAAAGCTCTTCCCGGGTGAACTGATCGAGTGCACCGAAGGGCTCATCGAGCAGCAGCAACTGAGGCTCATGGATGAGCGCCCGACAGAGTGAAGCCCGCTGGAGCATGCCGCCCGAGAGCTGCCAGGGCCGCTTGTCACCAAAGCCCGCCAAACCCACCTTCGCCAGCAGGGCATCGGCACGGTCGGCGAATTCGCCGCGTCGCTTTCGGGCGTACTCCCCCCGGAAGGGGCGAACGATCTTCAGTGGAACCATCACGTTCTCGCGGATGGTCAACCAGGGGAGCATGGTCGGATTTTGAAAAGCGATGCCGACCCGAACCGCATCGGCCTCTCGCAGGGTCGCGCCCGGCTCCCGATCACGCACCAGAACGACGCCCTCGGTCGGGCGGAGCAGTCCAGCCACGAGCTTCAGGATCGTGGATTTTCCGCAGCCGCTCGGCCCCACCAGGGCCACGAAGTCTCCCGAGGCGATGGCCAGCGTGGTCTGAGACAAGGCGATCGTATCGCCGCCATACCGAAGGGAAACATCGCTCAGTTCGATGATGGGCTTATCCATTCCGGGTCGCTCCGTCGGACTGCTCGATGCGAGCTGCCTCGATCGCATCCCAGACTCGATCCTGGGCATCTTCGGCGAGCCGCGCCGTCATGGGCCAACCTGCGCCGCGCTCGACGATGGCTCGGGTGCTGAGGTCGACATTGAGAGGACGGGGGTCTGGCATCTTCTGAATTCCCTTCACCGATTGCCCCCAGCCTCGCGCCGCCGCAATCAGATCGCCGTCGCGCATCACGAACCGTCCCCGCACGATTGTGGCGACCGGCATCCCCCTCACACGACGGCCGTGCCAGGGCGTGATCCGACTAATGGACTGTAAACGGCGCTGATCGATCCGCGCCTCCCGGTCCAGATCCACCAGCACGATATCCGCATGCGCCCCCGGTGCAATCCGCCCCTTCAGCGGCCAGATACCCCAGGCCCGCGCCGGCGCCTCGGCGCTCCAGCGCACGTAATCCATCAAAGAGGCCCGACCGCGATTCACCTCGGTCAACATCAGAGACATCTGGGTCTGGACGCCTGGGAATCCGCAGTCGCATCGCCAGATATCCTCGCGCGTCTTCTCCTCAGGCGAATGAGGCGCATGATCGGTGGCAATCATGTCGATCACGCCCTCCTGCAAGGCCTGCCAGAGCGGCTCGTTGTGACGCGGCTCGCGAATCGGCGGATTGACGCGCATGAGACCCGCGAGTACTCGCATGTGGTCGGTATTCAGAAGCAGGTACTGAGGACAAGTCTCCGCGGTCACATCCACGCCTCTGCGCTTGGCCTCCCGAAGCAGAAACAGCGAGTCCGCGGCACTGTGGTGGGCAATATGGATGCGGGCACCGGTCCATTCAGCCAGGGTGATGACCCGACCGATGGCCTCGATCTCGGCAACCGCCGGGCGCGCGTGAAGGTGGGCCAGAGGATCGGACCGGCCGACGGCCTTGAGCTTCTCCTCGCGCCGCGCCATGATCGAGGAGTTCTCTGCGTGAACAACGGTGCGGATACCGTGTCGCGCGAGGATCTCGAACCCCTCGAGCAAAGCCCCATCGGTCGGCGCGGGCAGATTCCCGAAGGTATTGCCGACGAAGGCCTTGAAGCTGGTGCAGCCCGCTTCAAGCAAATCTTCGAGCCGGTCAATCGTATCGTCACCCAGCAAGCCATGGATTCCGTAGTCCACATAAGACGCCTGTGCAGCCTTCTGCTTCATTCGCAGGGCCTCGAGAGTGCCCGTCGGAGGGTTCGTGTTGGGCATCTCGAAGACGGTGGTCACGCCGCCACAGGCTGCAGCGGCCGACCCCGTCTCCCAGGTCTCCTTGTGGGGATAGCCCGGATCACGGAAATGAACATGACTGTCGATTGCCCCGGGGAGAAGATAGAGGCCACGAGCGTCGAACCGCTCACGAGCCGTCGGCATCGCATCCGATGCGCCCACGGCGACAATCAGACCCTGATCCACCGCCACGGAGGCTGCATAAATCGCCTGACCGGAGACCACTTGGGCGCCGTCGATGACCAGATCAACTGCTGCACTCATCTGAACGTCCTCGTCTGAATGGTTGAACTCACAGCATGGCCCAGCCGCCATCGACCGGCAGGTCCACGCCCGTCACCTGGCGCGCGGCATCGCTCGCTAGAAACAGGCAGGCATTTGCCACATCCTGATCGGTCGAAACACGCCGCAGAGCATAGTCACGCGCATGGATCTCCATCGCCTCTTCAAGACTGATGCCGCGCTCCTGGGCCATGTTGGCGCAGACTTTCTCCCGGAACCTGGGACCATCGACCATGCCCGGCGCAACACAATTGACGTTGATGCCGAAGGGACCCGCCTCGAGGGCGAAGCTCTTGGTCATGCCCCGCAAACCCCACTTGGACGACGAGTAGGCGAGGCGGCCAGCCCGGCCACGCATTCCGAAGGTGCCACCGACATTGACGATACGGCCAGAGCGCTGCTCGATCATCGAAGGCAACACGGCGCGACAAGTGTTGAAGCAGCCGGTCATGTTGAGTTCGACGATGTCATTGAACTCCTCGGTCGTGGTCTGCCACCCGGTCTTGCCGATGGGCCCTGAACCGCCCGCCACGTTGACCAAAACGTCAATGCGGCCAAAGCGCTTCAGCGCGGCGGCTACGACCTCCTCGGTCTGTGTCCAGACCGTCACATCGCAGCCCACCACCAGCACCTCAACCCCGAGCAGACGGGCCTCGGCAGCGACCGGCTCAATCGCCGACGTGTCGCGC
>JBIKVK010000331.1:0-3591 GCA_044356835.1 Burkholderiaceae bacterium | reverse complement strand
GGCTCAATGTGCATATTATTGCCAGCGATGCGGGCGAACGTCTCACCGCACAGCTTCTGGCTCACCTCACACCTTTTCATCTGAGCAATTCCGAACTGTACTTTTGCGGCCCCAGGGGGCTGCGGGACGCGATCGTCTCTGGACTGAAAGACATGGGCCAAGCCCCGCGTCGTATCCATCACGAAGCCTTTGCTTTACGGTAGCCATTGACCGATGGATCCAATCCCCGATGCCTTGCTTCTGATCTTGGCATGGGCAGGGTTTCTCACGGGCACCCTGTTTTTTCGGGGCCGCGTGCTGAGCGGTCCCTGGTGGTTTTTACTGCGAAGCTTCCTGCCCAATTGGCGGTTCTATCATCAGGTCGGAGCGCTCCCGGTCATGAGGGTCAGGACGCTGTCGCTCGATGGGCACTGGAGTGAGTGGCACGGTGACGTACCTCGCGCGCAGCGATCGATCGTGCACTGGGTGCATAACGCCGCGAACAATCGGCTGCTGCTCGATCAAAGTCTGGTCGAACACCTGTATGCGGATCTGCGAGAAGCCGTTGATTCCGAGGCACTCTCAAGATGTGTCAGCTATCGACTGGCTTGCGAGCTTGCTCGCCGCAGGGCGCTCAGCCTTTCGCCGAACGCTCACGCAGTCCAATTCGAACTGAGGCTGATCCCGGCCTTCGGCGAGGCCTCGGCCGACACAACCGTTCTGTCCTCCCCTGCCCTGTCGCTTCAATCGTTCGAACGTGCGGCGATCGAACCGCGCACCGGCTCGAACGGGACGCCGCCCGGAGCCTGAGAACGATGACTCTGACCTTGTCCGGGGCAGTCGATCTACTGTGTTGGCTCACTGCAATCAGCCTGCTGATTCAGTCCGCCGAGTACTTTCGACTGTGCATGGCAGGCGCCAGAGCGTCTACTGTGCCCCCCGCCCTAGCCTTGGCCCCCTGGCCCTGGTCCATACAACGCGACGACCTGGCTTCGTCCCCACGCCGGGTCCGAAGCCTGTTCGATGCGCTCTACCATCCATCGGTTCATCGAACGCATCTGCTGATTCATGCACTTCTGGCGGCCAGCCTTCCGCTGAGTGGCCCTACTGTGTCCACCGCGCTGGGCCTTGTCGTGAGCCAGGTCCTGATCTCAATACGCTGGCGCGGCGCCTTCAACGGCGGCTCAGATTTCATGACCCTCGCCGTGATCAGCGGAATCGCGCTCGGCTCGATCGCCACACCATTCCTCGGCCCAACACTCGCGTGGCAGGCGGGACTTTGGCTGATCACCATTCACGCTCTCAACTCCTACTTTCTGTCGGGTGCCGTCAAGTTGCGCAACGCCAGCTGGCGAGACGGCCGCGCGCTCACGACGCTTCTGAACGGGGGACTCTATGGTCCCCTTTCACCCGAAAGCCCCTTGCGGCGCAGACCGGTGGCCGTGCTCTGCTCCTGGGCGTTCATCCTGTGGGAGATCAGCTTTCCGCTCGCGATGATCGATCCCCGCATCACCCTGCTCTGGTGCGGCCTCGGCATCGTGTTCCACTTCCTGGTGTTCTGGTATTTCGGACTGAACCGGTTCTTCTGGGCCTGGTGCGCCACGTTTCCCGCACTGGTCGGCTGCGCCGGCCTCATGGGTTCGTGAGGCGCTGAGGGCGTCCACGCCGAATCGAACGAGCCCGGTGCTCGACGAAGTCCTCATGCGGTGCACTTGGCCTCCCGAGAATCCGTGGGGTCTTTTCAAACAAACGTTTGATTCAATCCCTAGAATACGTGCCTTCTTGAATGCCGCGCCGGGTCGGCGATCCATCCCCTGAGCCATGAAGGCTGATCCAATCAACTTACGGAAGGCAGACGCCGCAACAGCTCGTCCCGGCGACATCGCCCAACCCAAAGCGCAGGCTGAGGCCGCTCTGACTCGCCAGCGAATCCTGGACGCCGCACTCGAACTCTTCAGTCACGGCGGCTACGACAAAGTGTCCGTCCGGGATATTGCGCTGGCCGCTCAGGTGAACGTGGCCTCCATCAGTTATTACTTCGGGGGCAAGCCCGGTCTTTATCGCGCAGCCCTCACCGAGCCCCTGGGATCGGCTCGAGGCGACATTCCCCTGTTTGACCAGCCCCACTTCAGCTTGCGTGAGGCGCTGGAGGGTCTGTACCGGTCCTTGCTTGAGCCTCACATTGCGGACCCACGGGCCCAGCAGTGCGTCCGCTTGCACCTGCGTGAAATGTTGGACCCGACGGGCGCTTGGACAGAGCAGGTGCAGAACGACTTCAGGCCCGCGCACGAAGCCCTGGTGCGGGTGCTGCAACGCCATCTCCAACTGCCTCGCGTGGATGACGACCTTCTTTATCTCAGCATGGCCATTGCGGGCTTGGCCGTGCACCTGCACTTGTCGCGAGATGTCGCTGAAGCGCTTCGGCCGGGCCTGCTCGCAGATGAGACGGCCGTTCGCCGCTGGGGCGCGCGCCTCGTGGAGCAGGCCACGGCCCTGGTGCAGGCTGAAGCAGTGCGCAGAGGGGCCACCCTTTTGCCTTGAAGTTGATCGGAAACCCATGAGAACAAGAACCCCAGACCGGCTGATGGCTTTGGCGTTGGCTGGCCTCACGCTGAGTGGCTGTTCGGTCTTGCCTATGGCTGCCAAGCCTGAGCCCGCCTCGCCCTCCAATTGGTCTTCGCCCTTGCCCAACGAGGCCGCGTGGCCCCACGAGGGGCGGCTCGCAAGCCTGGTCGAATGGTGGAAACAGTACGGCGGACCCGAAATCGCCACTTTGGTGGAGGCCGCACAGACCGCCAGCCCAAGCATCAGCAGCGCAGCCACTCGACGCGCGCAGGCTCAGGCCGAGCGCGTTTTGGCAGGGAGCGCCCTGTCGCCACAGCTTGACGCCGTGGGCTCAGCGCAAAAGCGTAGTGCCTCCCCACCCTTTCCGGCGGGAGAGACCTTTCAGGGCGCATTTCAGGTGAGTTGGGAAGTCGATGTGTTCGGCGGACAGCGCGCACAGACCCAAGCCGCGCTGTGGCGGCTGAAATCCGCCGACGCAGCTTGGCATGAAGCACGGGTCTCGCTCGCCGCCGATGTGGTCCTACAGACCCTTTCCTGGCGACACTGTCAGGCTACCCTGCGCTTGGTCCAGGACGATGCAGAGGCGGCAGGCCGCAGTGCTGCGTTGATCAGGCGGCTTGCCGATGCAGGTCTGAACCCACCCGATCAAGCGGCGCTGGCGGAAGCTGCTGCGGCCGATGCCCGGAACCGAGCCCGGAGCCAGGTTCAACGATGCGAAGCTGATGTGAAGGCATTGGTCCAGTACACCGCTTGGCCAGAGGCCCGGGTTCGGACGCGCCTGGCAACGATTGCGAGCAGCGGCGAAGAGAATTTGCTGGCAGCCCCGCTTCGAATCGTCCCGGCTTTGCCCGCCGCAACACTGGCCCAGCGGCCCGACGTCTTCATGGCCGCGGCGGCTGTCGCGGCTGCTTCGGCCGACGCGGGCGCACAGCAGGCGCAGCGATACCCACGGGTCGGATTGGTGGGCAGCATCGGCTGGATCAATGCCCAGAGCTCCGGGGGCAATGTCTCAATGAACACTTGGTCGGTCGGCCCCCTGAGCGTCAG
>JBIKVK010000330.1:0-3594 GCA_044356835.1 Burkholderiaceae bacterium | reverse complement strand
TGAAGGTCAAGCCCCATGTCAAGACATCGCTTGCTCCCGGCTCGCGCATCGTCACGAGTTACCTCGAGCGGGCGGGACTGCTGCCCTACCTCGAAAAGCTGGGCTTTTCCGTCGCAGCCTACGGGTGCACCACCTGTATCGGCAATGCAGGTGATCTGGCCGCTGAAGTCAACGACACGATTACCCGTAACAACATGGTGTGTTCGGCCGTGCTGTCCGGCAACCGCAACTTTGAAGCACGTATCCACCCCAACCTCAAGGCCAACTTCCTCGCCTCGCCGCCTCTGGTTGTGGCGTACGCCTTGACCGGTACCGTGCGCGTCGACCTCATGACCCAGCCCGTGGGCAAAGGCAAAGGGGGCAAGGACATCTATATCGGGGACATCTGGCCCACCAGCGCAGAAGTCAATGCGCTGATGAAGTACGCGATGGATGCCAAGACCTTCCGCAAGAACTACGCCGATGTCAAAGGCAACCCCGGCAAACTCTGGGAGAAGATCAAGGGAACGGCGGGTCAGGTCTACGACTGGCCCACGTCGACCTACATCGCACGTCCGCCCTTCTTCCAGGACTTCGAAATGCAGCCGCCTGCGGCCCGTGCTTCCATTCAGGGGGCGCGGGCACTCGCGCTCTTCGGCGATTCGATCACAACCGATCACATCTCGCCAGCCGGCTCCTTCCGCGAGAGCACTCCCGCCGGCAAATTCCTGATTGAACACGGCGTCTCCAAGGGCGACTTCAACACCTATGGTGCCCGCCGCGGCAATCACGAGGTGATGATGCGGGGTACGTTTGCCAACGTCCGCATCAAGAACCTGATGTTGCCTGCCAATGCCGATGGCAGCCGCGTCGAGGGCGGCGTCACTCTTCACCAGCCCAGCGGTGACCAGATGCCGATTTACGATGCGGCGATGCGCTACATCGGCGAAGGCACGGGCACTGTCGTGTTCGGCGGCGAAGAGTACGGCACCGGCTCATCGCGTGACTGGGCGGCCAAGGGCACCCAACTACTCGGGGTCAAGGCGGTGGTGGTGCGCAGTTTTGAGCGTATCCACCGCAGCAATCTGGTCGGTATGGGTGTCCTGCCTCTGCAGTTCAAGGGGTCCGACAGCTGGCAGTCTCTTGGCATCAAGGGTGACGAATCCTTTGATATCGAGATCCCGGCCGAGTTGAAGCCACAGCAGGACATCGTCATGACGATCCGCAGCTCGGATGGCAAGATCCGCAAGGTGACTCTGCTGTCGCGCATCGACACAGCAATCGAGGTGGACTACTACAAGCACGGGGGCATCCTGCCCTATGTGCTTCGAGACCTGCTCGCAGCCTGATCGCCTGAGAGTCCCGCACTGCAGGTCGGGTGCGGGGCTTCTCACCGACCACGCCAGCGCTTCCAGTCGCTCGCCTCGTCTACGTCCCACAGAGTTCTCAATCGGGCCACCCGCAGGCCAGCCCGCTCGGTGCAGAGCAGGGTCTGCTCAAAGACCCGGGCACTGCCCCACGCGACCCCCTCGAAAATTGGAAGCCCCGGGTTGGCACAGCCGATCAATACGTAGCCCCCATCCTCGGCTGGCGCGATGACCACGTCGTTGCCCTCCAGGGCATTGACCGCCTGATCCAGATCGTCCGCTGAGAGCTCCGGGCAGTCTGAGCCCACGAGCACGGCAAGCGCCCCGCCTTCGCATGCGGCATCAATCGCCCCTGCCATGCGGGCCCCGAGATCGCCACCGCGCTGCGAGGCCAACCCATAGCCCCAGCGATCCGCCAGACGCATGCACTCGCCCTCGACGTCGTGACCCGCAATCGCCAGGGACCTCGACTCGAACGCGCTACAGCGGGCCCCGGTTTCGAGCGTTCGCACCAGCAGCATCCGGTGGGCCTCGAGCGCAGCCGAAGCGCCCACAGCGGCCGCGAGGCGGGTCTTGACTTCGCCCAGCCGGGGCACACGGGCAAAGACGATCAAGTGGGCGGGGCGACGCCTGACCACGGTCAAAGCGGTCTGTAGTAGAGCCGATGCAGGCGATGCGCAGGGACTCCAAGCCAGAAGAGCGCGCGCAGCGACCACATCAGCAGGATCGTCCGGAGGGGGCCGTTCTGCTCCCATCGGCGAGCCGACACGACGACCTTTTGCCTGAGCATCGCAGCGGGCAACCGAGCGCGGCGCAGCCGGGTGCAGAGTTCGACATCTTCCATCAGCGGAAGATCCGAAAAGCCCCCCAGGGCGTCAAAGCTCGCCCGGCGGATGAAGATCGTCTGATCGCCCGTCGCAATACCGGTCAGTCTTGAGCGCCAGTTCATCATCGTGCCGACCACTGCGAGCAATGGTCGCGGACTGTCGAGCGCCACGTCGAATCGGCCCCAGACTGCGCCGTCCTCCACCGCGGCCTCGATGGCCTCTCTCCAGTCCGCCGGCAGACGAACATCGGCATGAAGGAACACCAGGACCTCATAGTGGCCGGCACTGCGCGCTCCAGCGTTCATCTGCGCGGCCCGTCCTCTTCGCGCTGCAATGATTCGAGCCCCCTGCGCTGCGGCAAGACCTCGGGTCTCATCGTCACTGCCCCCGTCGACCACGATGCAATCCGCCCCCGAGGCCCGGACCCGGGACACGGTCGCGGCAATCGTTCCTGCCTCATTCAAGGCGGGAATGATGACCGCAATGCGTTCAGTCATCGCTGACCCCGCGACAGCAACAGGCTGCAGCCGAACTCAGGCTGCCCTCGACACCGCAGGCGAATCATCCAGCGCGCCGCCGCATGAGCTGCCCTGACCGGCGGTGCAGCCGTAGCAATGATCGGCGACCGCGATGGGCCAGTCTCGAAGGTTCTCGCCCAGCAGATCTCGCACAGTCAAACCTGAACGTTGCGGTGACGACAGCGGCAATCCCAACATCTGATTGAAGTCGCAGTCAAAAAGCCGGCCCGTCCAGTCCACACTCACCAAGTCGCGACACATGACAGAGTCAAGGTTCGAATCACGGTGGGCCTCGCGCAAGGTGTTCATGTAAGACTCGAACCGCCCCTGACTGATCAGCATGGATCCAAAGCGCTGGATCGGCATATTGGCGAGGGTCAGCAAGCGGGTGAAGCGAATACCGTAGCGCTCGCCCAGCATGGCGCGATAGTCTGCCTCGAGGGCGGCCTGCGGAGGGGGCAGCGTTGGGCCTTGCGGGTTAAACACCAGACTCAGGCTGAGCGCGTCCCCATAGCCCAGCTGATTCAGGCGGCGGAGCGCGCGGATGCTGACTTCAAACACACCTTGGCCACGCTGGCGGTCAACATTTTCCTCAAGATAACAAGGGAGCGACGCCACGATCTGGACCGCATTCGACGCCAGGAAATCAGCCAAATCCTCTTGGCCGGGCTCTTCCAAGATCGTGAGGTTGCACCGGTCGATGACTTCGCAACCGTGCTTGCGAGCCTCGGAGACCAACCAACGGAAATACGGATTCAGTTCGGGGGCCCCGCCGGTGAGATCGAGTCGCCGAGCGCCTGAGTTGACCAGCAGTTGCAGGACGTCGCCCGCCGTTTCGCGCGACATCATTTCAGTCCGCTGCGGGCTCGCGGCAACATGACAGTGCTGACAGCTTTGGTTACA
>JBIKVK010000329.1:0-3604 GCA_044356835.1 Burkholderiaceae bacterium | reverse complement strand
GAGGTCACTTCCGCGCTGACCGCGCCATGCCGTGCAGCGACCGCCTCATCGACCCCGAGCCCGGTCGCCTTTGCGCTGTCGTGATAGAGCACGAATCCACGCTCGAAGATTTTTGAGGCGCCTGGGACCGAGGTGAGGCAGGCGGACACCAGCCCGGCAGTACAGGTTTCGGCGGTCACGATTCGCATGCCTGCGGCCTGTGCCGCTTCAAGCGCTGCGGCGGCCTTGGACAACAATTCCGGAGCAAACATGGTGTGCGGCCTCCCTCAGGCTACATGCGGCGGCTGTAAATTTCGCCGCCCTTCATGACGCAGTGCAGACGCGTGCGCTCTTCGAGCATCCGAATGTCCGCGAGGGGGTCCCCGTCGACAATCAGCACATCGGCCAGGCGTCCCGGCTCGATGACGCCGACATCAGCGCGGCCAATGCACTTCGCCGCATCCGAAGTGGCTGAAACCAGCGCCTGCATCGGGCTCATGCCGAGCCAGTCGACCATGAAGCGCAGTTCCACCAGATTTTCACCGACCAGCAGGCGATGCGACTGATCGGTACCGAAAGCCACTTTCACACCTCGTCGCACCGCCTCTTTCCAAAGCGGGATCTGTCGCTGCATGCGCTCGTAAATCTCGAGCTCTTTCACATCTTCGGACGCGAGCTGTTGCTTGTCCCAGGCGGTGTTGCGACGCCGGTGCTCAAGCGACAACGGAACCAGCGCCAAGGTGGGAACCCACCAGGTGCCCTGGTCGATCATTTTCTGAACGCAGCCTTCGTCGATGAACCAGCCATGCTCGAGCGATTGAACTCCGGCATCCAGCGCGGTTCGGATCCCTTCGACCCCCTCGGCATGGACCGCCACCGTCTTGCGGCGCATGGCCGCTTCCTGGACGGCCACCCGGATTTCTTCGGTGGTGAATTGCGCCTCGTCCCAGGAGTCGGTGACCGAGGTGATGCCGCCCGTCGCGCAGATCTTGATGAAGTCGGCACCCGCCATCAGCAGTTGCCGAACCAGACGCCGCACCTCGTCCACGCCATCGGCGACCGGACTGGGCAGCCAGGCCCGCTTCTGGATCCGCATCCCGGCCGGCACCCAGGCATCGCCGTGCCCTCCCGTCTGAGACACCATGGCGATGGCAATCAACAAACGGGGCCCCTTGATGTAGCCCTCCTCGATCGCCTGACGAAAGCCCGCATCGGCCCCGCCCATATCGCGCGCCGTCGTGACCCCGCAGGCGAGCGTCTCTTCGAGGATCGAAGTCGACCGCAGCACGTTGTAGGTCGGGGTGTTGAGCAGGTGCTGGCGCATATCGCGCGCCCGGTACGTGCCGTGAACATGGCAGTCGATAATGCCCGGAAGCACGGTTCGTCCGGCGGCATCGATCTCGGTGGCCCCCGCGGGCACGGGCAAATCTCGGCCCACGGCGCGGATCCGGTCGCCTTCGACCACGATGGTGGCGCCGTTCAGAGGGTCGCGGCCGCTGCCGTCGATCAGGCGCGCCCCCGTGATGGCAAGAGTGTTCAAGCGTCAGTCCTCCAGGGAGACAAAAACATTTTTGACTTCGGTGTAGAGCTCCAGTGCGTGCATGCCGAGTTCGCGTCCGATTCCCGACTTGCCGCGGCCGCCGAACGGCGCGAGAAAGCCATAGCGGCTCGCACTGCCGTGGGAGTTGACGCTCACCATGCCGCTTCGCAACCCGCGGGCCACACGAAGTCCGCGTGCCAGGTTACGGGTCCACACCGAGGCGTTGAGTCCATAGGGGCTGTCATTGGCGATCGAGATCGCCTGAGCCTCGTCGTCAAAGGCGATCACGGCGGCGACCGGACCGAAGATCTCCTGTTGCGCGATCTCCATCCGGTTGTCCACCTGATCGAGGATGGTGGGCGCATAGAAGGCGCCGCGGTCCAAGCCGGCGGGCCGTCCGCCGCCCGAGACCAGATGCGCGCCCGCCGCGAGGCCTGCGGTGACATGCGCATGCACACTGTCCCACTGGGCGCGCGACACCAGGGGACCGATTTCAGTGGCGGCGTCACGAGGGTCGCCCAGGCGCACGGCCTGCGCGGCGCGCGCGAAGGCTTCCACGAATGCGTCATGGGCCTGCCGCTCGATCAGGACGCGGGTCCGGGCCGAACAGCTCTGCCCGGCGTTTCCGAAGGCCGCCTTGACGGCCTCGACCGCGGCGCGCTCAAGGTCGGCGTCGGCAAAAATGATGTTCGGGCTCTTGCCTCCGAGTTCCAGGGTGACCCGCTTGATGTCGGGTGCCGCCATCGCCATCAGGAGCGCGCCAGTTGTGGTTTCGCCCGTAAATGAAATCTTGTCGATGGCCGGATGGGTTGCAATCGCTTCGCCCAAGGCAGCGCCTGGGCCCGGCAGAATGTTCAGAACCCCTGCGGGGAGGCCGGCTTCGAGCGCGATCTCGCCCAGCATCAGCGCGGTGAGCGGCGTGTAGCTGGCGGGCTTGAGGATCACCGTACAGCCGCAGGCCAGCGCGGGCGCCACTTTCCATGCGGCTGCCATGAAGGGGAAGTTCCAGGGCGTGATGGCGGCGATCACCCCGATCGGCTCGCGCAAGGAAAAGTCGAGCACGTTCTGGCCCATCGGGATCGTATCGCCGAAAAATTTGTCCATCGCGCCCGCGTAGTACTCGAACACGTTGGCTGCGCTGTCCACCTCGTTCAAAGCGTTGGCAATGGTTTTGCCGCCGTTTCGGGTTTCGAGCGCAGCGATATCCGCCTGTCGCGCGCGGATGCGGTCGGCGATTGCGCGCAGAAGCTTGCCCCGCGCAAAAGGTGCCATGCCGCTCCATCGACCCTCATCAAAGGCGCGCCGAGCGGCCAGCGCCGCCCGGTTCAGATCGTGGCTCGAGGCTCGAGCCACTTCGGCGATCGGCTCGAAGTCGATCGGGCTGTAGGTGGTGAATGTGGCGCCGTCGGCTGCCGGGGTGAATTGTCCGTCGATCAGGAGCTGAGTCTGCATGGCATCAGGCAAAGAGTCGCTCGCACAGCGCGGGGAGCTCGGTGAGCGATTGGATGTGAATCGGAGCCCGCGCATCGGCCTTTCGGCCGGGGGCGAGCCAGGCGGCGTGCAGGCCGAGTTCGCGAGCGCCCTCAACGTCATTGCGCACATCGTCGCCGACCATCAGCGTGCGCGCCGGGTCCGCGCTCAGGGCCTCGATGGCCGGGCGGTAGCACTGGGCATGAGGCTTCATCCAGCCGGTCTCGCCCGAGACCACCACGGTGTCGAAACAGTTCAGCAGCTTGAACCGTTCGAGCGTTGCCCTCACCACCGGCGCGTGCGGATAGTTGGAGACGAGCCCCAGCCGATACGATCGGGCAAGCTCGGGGACGATCGCAGCAGTGTGTTCCAGGAGTCGTGCCTGACGGGTGATCTGCTCGCCGAGGGCATGGGCCATGCCTTCGAATACGCGCCGCTCGGGCAGAAGCCGGACACCGGCCAGCTCGAAGCTCATCGCGAAGCGATCCGAAAAGAGATGTTCGCGCAGGGTCTGTCGCGACGCATCGATCTGCCGCCTGCACGCCTGCAGATAACACTCGCGAAAGGCTTCCAGACCGCATTCGGAACCTGCGGCCTGCAAGGGGGCCCGGACAT
>JBIKVK010000328.1:0-3606 GCA_044356835.1 Burkholderiaceae bacterium | reverse complement strand
GCTGGCGGTCCAGACGGGCGGGGAGGTTCACGGCTTTTGCTGTGACGTGGGCGATGAGCAGCAGGTGCTTCAGGCCTTTGATCAGACGCTTGCTGCGCTGGGTCGGATCGACGCTTTTTTCGCAAACTCGGGCGTCTCTGGCTTCGGCTCGTCCCTGCTCGATCTGACCTACGAGGAATATCGCCGGGTGATGCGCGTCAATGTCGATGGCTGCTTTCTCTGTTTTCGCGAGGCGGCCCGGCACATGATCGGCCGCGGTGGCGGTGGCGTTCTGGTGGCCACGGCCAGCACCGCAGCGCTCGAAGGCGCAGCGCGCAACAGCCACTACGGAGCCTCCAAGGGGGCCGTCACTTCTTTTGTCCGCGCGCTGGCGGTCGAGCTGGCCCGTCATCAGATTCGTGTCAACAGCCTGATCCCCGGATGGATCGAGACCGATATGACAGCGGCCAAGTTCGCCGAGCCTCGCTTCAGCGCCAACGTGCTGCCGCGGGTGCCCGCCCGACGGTGGGGCCGCGCCGACGACTTTGCCGGGATCGCGGTCTACCTGATGAGCGATGCGTCGTCCTACATGACGGGCGAGGCCCTCGTGCTCGACGGCGGCTATACGGTCTTCTGAGGCGGAGACTGGCCGTTGAGTTCTGGGCTTCCAGCGGCCGAGTCCGCGTCGCTCGTGTCGGGACAAGGCTCGCCTGATTGCCCGCTCTGTGCCGGTCCGGGCGGCCAGGTGCTCGCCCGAACGGACGCCTGGCGGGTGGTCTGGCCCGACGAGCCGGGTTACCCGGGCTTGCTGCGGGTCATCTGTAACGCCCATGTGGCTGAGATGACCGACCTGTCCCCAGAGGAGCGGGGGCGGATCATGGCGGTGGTGTGGTCTGTAGAAGAGGCTGTGCGACGCGTCCTTGCGCCGGACAAAGTCAATCTGGCCAGCCTCGGCAACCAGGTACCTCACCTGCACTGGCATGTGATCGCGCGCTGGCGCCACGATCGCCACTTTCCCGGATCGATCTGGAGCGCGCCGGCGCCCGGCGCTGACCGGCCGGTCTCGGCCATCGACGCTCGTGTGCGGGCGGCCCTCCCCACGCTCTTCTCCGAGGTCCGGGAGGCCCTGGCGCGGCGCTGAGAGCCCAAGCGCTGGTACCATCGCGTCTTTCCCGATTGTTGGGGCCCTGCGTGCGCGGGGCTTTGTGCCGCTGAGGTTGATCCAGATGGCTGGTTTGAATGCCGACACCCCGATTCCTGTGAGCATCGTGCTGCATCAGGTGTCCCGCGTCCTGGAGCTGTCCTACGAGGACGGGCGATCGTTTCGCCTGCCCATCGAGTATCTGCGGGTCTATTCGCCCTCGGCCGAGGTTCGGGGGCATGGGCCTGGGCAGGAGACCCTGCAGACCGGCAAGGCCGATGTCGGCATCGAAACGCTCGAGGCGGTGGGCCACTACGCGATCCAGCCACAGTTCTCCGACGGCCACAATTCGGGTATCTATTCCTGGGACTACCTGCATGAGCTGTGTGTCCAGCATGATCGCAACTGGGCCGACTACTTGCGCCGCCTCGAAGAGGCCGGGGCAAGCCGGTTTGCCCCGGATGCGCAGAGCATCCAGGCCCGTTCTGTCGCACGTCCGCGCGGCGGATGCGCCTGAGTGAGGACTGGCCCGAAACCATGAGCGATCCCAAAACCCGGGGGACCCACTTCGGCTTTCGCACCGTTCCAGAAGGCGAAAAGGCGGGTCACGTCGCTGAGGTCTTTCACTCCGTGGCCTCGCGCTACGACCTCATGAATGATCTGATGTCGGCGGGGCTTCATCGCGCCTGGAAGGCCTTCACCGTGGCCCGCGCCGGTTTGCGCCCGGGCATGCGCGTGCTTGATGTGGCGGGGGGTACGGCCGACCTGGCCCGGGCATTTGCCCGAAAGGTGACCCCCGGAGGCGAGGTCATCCTGACCGATATCAACGCTTCGATGCTTGGCGTGGGTCGCGACCGCATGGTCGATGAGGGACGGGTTGCGCCGGCCATCCAGTGCGACGCGGAACAGTTGCCTTTTGCGCCGGCGAGCTTTGATCGGGTGTGCGTGGCGTTTGGCCTTCGCAACATGACCCACAAGGATCGCGCGCTGGCCGAGATGCGGCGAGTGCTCAAGCCCGGCGGCAAGCTGCTGGTGCTCGAGTTTTCCCAGGTCTGGAAGCCCCTGGCGCCGCTCTATGACTTTTATTCGTTCAATGTGTTGCCGCGGCTGGGCGAGTGGGTCGCAGGTGACGCGGCCAGTTACCGGTATCTTGCCGAATCCATCCGGATGCACCCCGATCAGCAGACGCTGGCCGGGATGATGCGCGATGCGGGCCTCGTCGGGGTGCGCTACTTCAATCTCTGTGCCGGCGTGGTGGCCCTGCACGAGGGGGTTCGGGACTAGCCGGGGCAGGCGGATCGGCCGGGACCGCTCTGGGGCCCGCCGACCTGTTTTGGGCGAAGTCGTCTGGCCGCACGGGGCCCTGCGTCCCAATTACCGTCCCGGCAGCAGTTTTATGCTTGCAATCTGCGCTGTTTTGCCCAAGATTGCACTTTGGATGTTTGTCCCTTCGGAGACTGAAATGAGAAATTGGATGTTCCGGTTGGTGTCGGTGTGTGCGGTGGTCGTTGCCGCCACGACGTTTACGGCGGCCGAAGCGCAGAAGCGCCTGGGCGGTGGCCAGTCGGTAGGTAAACAGCAGTCGGGTGCCATGCAGCGCCAGGCGACCCCGCCCGCCCAGCAGGCTGCGCCGGCGCCGCGCCAGACCCCGGCGGCTGCGCCGCAGGCTCAGCCCCAGCGCAACAAGTGGCTGGCTCCGCTTGCCGGACTGGCCGCAGGCTTGGGCTTGGCCGCGCTCGCCAGCTACCTGGGCTTTGGCGAAGAACTGGCCTCGTTCATGATGATCGCCCTGCTCGTGATCGCTGCGCTCGTCGTGGTCAAGCTGATCATGGCCCGGCGTGCGGCGGCCCGACAGCCGATGCAGCCGGCGTGGTCGGGAGCCGGCGCTTCGGGCGAGCAGTCCGCTCCGGCATGGCCGCAGGCTGCGCCCCAGCCTGCCGCGGGTCAGAACAGCCTGTTTTCGCCCTTGAGTCCGGCGGATTCATCGCCCGCGGCGTCGCCGGCGGGGGGTTCGGACGGCGCGCCGACGAGCACGGGTCTGCGGATTCCGGCCAACTTCGATATCGCCGGCTTCGTCCGCAACGCCAAGGTTCAGTTCGTTCGGCTGCAAGCCGCATTCGATGCCGCCAATGCCAACGACCTGCGCGAGTTCACTTCGCCCGAAATGTTTGCCGAACTCCAGATGCAACTGCGCGAGCGGGGCGACCAGCCCAACGTGACCGAGGTTGTCACGCTCGAGGCCGAATTCCTCGGTGTTGACTCGAGCGAGCATGAGCATATGGCCAGCGTGCGCTTCTACGGCGTGATTCGCGAGGGGGTCGGTGCGAACGCCCAGCCCTTCGACGAGATCTGGAATCTCACCAAGCCGTCCGTCGGCGCGGGCGGGTGGGTGCTGGCCGGGATCCAGCAGAACCAGTAAGCGCGTTTCGTGTCTGAATCGGAGGCCGCGCCGGACCCGGGCGCAGCCGCCTCGCGAAGCGACGGCC
>JBIKVK010000327.1:0-3616 GCA_044356835.1 Burkholderiaceae bacterium | reverse complement strand
GGGTTTCCTCCATGGCCGATTCGATCAGCCGGACATTTTCGGCACGGCGCTCGAAACGATCGAGGTGGCTGATCGCGCGAACTCTTACGTAAGACCCATGCCGCCAGCCCAGAAAGACCTGCGTCCATCCCAGGCGCGCGGCCATGGCGTTGACCAGTTCGAGCGAGGCCGGTCCGAAACTGCGATGTCGGGTGACGCGCACGACGAGTTCGAGCCAGCCCAGCAGCTCGCCGGTTGTCGCGGCCGCACCGCCCTGCCCCGCTCCGGACACAGGCGCCCGTGCGGCCGGGCTGGCCTGACTGGACAGGACCGCGAAGGCCGCCTGCGCATGCAAGGCGCTGACCGGCAGGTCGGCGATCAGCTGCGCGCGCAGGATCAGTTCGTTGAGACGGGGTCGCTCGCTCTCGGCAATTTCGAGAAGCAAAACGGCATCGGCGTCGGACTTGAGCCGAACGGCCACCGCAATCGCACCCAACCCAAGTCCTGCCGGGGAGATGCCAAAGCCCTTGTCGCCGATGCGTTCAAGCAGGTCCGCAAGCAGCGTGGTCCAGCGGACATCAAGTCCCGACTCAGCGGCCTGAAACCCGCCCAGCGGCACCCAGCCTGCATCCTCATGGGACACGGCGAGCGCCGCCCCAGCCCGACACAGCTGGGCAGCGCAGGAACAGAAATCCGACCAGAAGGTTGGACCTCGCGGCTGGGCACGCAACGCATGAATCGACTCCAGAAGCGCCTTGGCGTCGACGCGCTGACCTGCCCCACCCGACGCGGCGGAAGGACGGATCGGTCGGGACGGGCCTGGATCATTCATCAGTGCAGAGACAACACGAGTGGATGGGCAACCCTGCGATGCTACACCGAGAATCCTGATGAAAGCCGACCGATTTCGGCCCGGGCTCGACGACAACCCCGCACAGCGCCCGGGGAAAAGTCACAACAGCGACTTCAAGTTGGGCAAACTTCAGTCATAATCAGACGGGTCGTGACACAACAACTGTCGACTCACGCCGACCGTTATAAAGACAGCGCCCGCAGGGAGGACACCCGTTCGTGGCACCGGACATTCTTCTCGTGGAAGACAACGAGGATCTCAGAGAAGAGGTCGCTGCGTTCTTGCGCTTCAGGGATTTTGAGGTGCGGGATTTCGGTCAGATTGGGGAGGCGCGCGAGTCGCTCGACCGCAAGACCCCGAACGCTGCGATCATCGATGTCTTTCTCCCTGACGGCTCTGGACTCAGCTTGCTCGAACCGCTGAGGGCCAAGGCACCCTCGTGCGTCAAGATGATCCTCTCGGCTCGCAGCGATATCAGTCTCAAGTTGGAGGCGTACAGCCAAGGTGCAGACAACTATCTCCTGAAGCCGATCGATGTCCGCGAGCTGGCGGCCTTGCTCGATGCGAGTTTCAGGCGAGTGCCTGCACAGGAGCTCGCCGCGTGGATGCTCAACTCGGAATCGCTCACAATCACAGGCCCTCGGGGCGATGAGCGCAGCCTGACCCTCCAGGAGGCGGCGCTGCTGAAGACCCTTGCCAAAGGCAAGGACCGATTCGCCACGCGCAAGGACCTGATCCTCGGCCTGGGCTACGACTTCATGTGTTACGACGAGCAGCGCCTGGAGGCGCTGGTGAGCAGACTAAGGAAGAAGCTCTCCCCGCTCGGCGGCAACCCGCTCAAGGCCGCACACGGCCGGGGTTATGTCTTTACCGAGAAGCTGATGCTGCGCTGAGCGCCGACGCATCATGAAAGTCCGGCCAGGTCCAAAGCCCGCGCCGGAACCTGTCCAGCCAGAAAGTCACGATCTGCGTCTTCACGTCGGTGATGAGCCCGCTGTGGACCTGCTCGAGCAACCAATCCAGGGTCACCGCCTCGATCTCAAGGAACTCATGCTGATCCAGTTGCTGGCCGCGATGGCGCAGCCCCCGGCATAGCCATACTTCCATCTCTTCAGTGGCAAACCCGATGGCCGGATGCAGGGTGGTCATCTTTGCCCACTGAGCCGCTACATAGCCGGTTTCTTCGAGGAGTTCGCGCATGGCCGTCGCGAGGAAGCTCTCGCCGGAATCACGCTTGCCCGCCGGCATTTCAACGAACACCCGACGCAAGGGATATCGGAACTGGCGCTCGACCAGAATGCGTCCATCGTCGAGCAGAGGTACCATCACCGCGGCTCCGGGGTGAACGACATATTCGCGCATGCTCTCGCTGCCATCGGGCAGCCGGACACGATCGCGGTTGACCTTGAGGAAGCCTCCCTCGTACACCCGCGACGATGAGAGCTCGGTCTCTTCGAGCGAAGCCATTGAGTGGTCCGGCAGGTCGGGGAAGGTCAGGAGCCGAGCGCCTGACGCACAGCATCCAGACACAACGCCATCAGCGGGCCTGGAATGAGACCCAGACCCAGCACCAGCACACCACTTCCGCCCAGGATGACCGGAACCACGCCCCCCGGCAGGCGGACCGCAGAATCGGACGGCGGGTCGAAGTACATCAGCTTGACGATGCGCAGATAGTAGAACGCGGCCACAAGCGAAAACAGCACTGCAAATACGGCAAGCCACACCATACCGGCGGCGAGGACCGTGCCCAGAATCACCAGCTTGGCGTGAAACCCTACCAGGGGCGGAATGCCGGCCAGCGAGAACATCAGGAGCAGCATCACCAGCGCGAGACCCGGGCTGCGTCGCGACAGACCTTTGAGGTCATCAAGGGTCTCGGCCTCGAGGCGCCCGGCGGACAGATAGATCACAACCCCCAACGTGCCCACCGTTGTGAGGACGTAGGTGACGATGTAAAAGAGAGACGAACCCCAGGCGTCGGCCGCACCGGCCGCATCGCCATCCACCACCCCGGCGAGCATGCCCATCAGGACAAAGCCGACCTGCGAAATGGTGGAATAGGCGAGCATGCGCTTGAGGTTTTGCTGCGCAATCGCGACGATGTTGCCGACTGCGAGCGAAGCGATCGCAAGCACCATCAGCATCTGCTGCCAGTCGGCGGCTACGCCCAGGAGCGATTCGGCCAGAACACGAAAGGCAATTGCGAAGGCGGCCAGCTTGGGCGCACCTGCGATCAGCAGGGTCACTGCAGACGGACTGCCGTGGTACACATCCGGGACCCACATGTGGAAAGGTACGGCCCCGAGCTTGAAGGCAAGGCCCGCCACCAGGAAGACCACTCCCAGAACGAACACCCAGCGGTCGACCTCGCCGGCCGCGAAGCGCACCGCGATCTCGTCGTGCGAGAGCGTACCGGCGCCGCCGTAGATCATCGACATGCCATAGAGCAGGAAACCCGAGGCCAACGCCCCCAGGACGAAGTATTTCATCGCAGCCTCGGTCGAGACCGCGTGATCGCGCCTGAGGGCTACCAGCGCATAGAGCGAGAGCGACATCAGCTCAAGGCCCAGATAAACGACCAGAAGATTGCCGGCGGAGATCATCACCATCTGGCCGAGGAGCGACAACATCGCGAGCATCTGGAACTCGGACGCAGGCATGTCGCGCTCGCGCACATAGCGCGACGACACCATCAAGGTCGCCGACACGGCAAGAATGGCCGCAATCTTGAGAATCGAGGACACAGCGTCCGCGAGATACATGCCGCCGAAGGCCGTCTGG
>JBIKVK010000082.1:0-12837 GCA_044356835.1 Burkholderiaceae bacterium | reverse complement strand
GCCTCGCCCGCGTAGCCGGGCTCGAGATACCGAAATTCGCCGCCGAGCCGGAAACCTCGCCGTACGCTCACACTGGGGCTGAGGGTGAGATCGCGGTTGTGCGCAATATTCCAATACCACGGGGTGACGACCTCACCCCCGCTGCGGGACGTGATCGAAAGGCTCGGCGACAGAAAGCCGGTACGCCGCTCGTCGCCGAGCGGAAAGCTCATGATCGGCGCAGCCAGTACCGGCGTGTCGCGGAAGCGCAGGACCGCAGAGCGGGCGGTGCCCTCCCCCTCGTTCTGATCGAGGAGCAGCGTGCGGCTCATCAGCTCCCAATCGGGCGACTCCGGACCGCAGGTGGTATAGGTTGCAGCCCGTAGCAGCGTTCGTCCCGGACCCAGAAAATCGATGCGCTCGGCGCGACCCCGACCGCCGCCATCAAGTGCCAGGTAGTACGAGGGACTGATGAAACTGCCTTCATTCGCATCGAGCCGCAGTCGCAACTCGGGGCCGGTCAGAATTGTCCCCTCCCGGGCGACCCGAACGTGCCCGATCGCAACCAGTTCGTCCGTGTCTTGCCGATAGGTGAGCCGATCGCCTCGAACGACCGTGCCGCCGCGCCGCAGCTCGGCCTCACCAATCAATCGCGTTTCACGGTCGCCCTCGCCCTCAATCCGCAGCGCGCGGCCGAACACCGGCAATTCCGACACAGGCACGGCCAGACGCTCGGCCAGTGCGCGGTCCATCTTGAGCACAAAAGCTGGTCCGCCCCCCGAGGCGTTGGCCGCACCGGCCTGACCCTGATCCGCACCGTCGCGGCCCGGCGGGTGCGGAGCCGACCAGGCGCGCGTCTGAAGCCCCGCCATGACCAGTCCCCCGGCGGCGGCCACACAGGCGACGCGGATCAGCACAGCACGCATGACAGCCCTGACGGAGCCCGTTTCCGGGAAGATTGGAAGGATCATCTATTATAAGGAGGACTCCCGCAGCCCCTCGCGCGCATCGCCAACCGGAACCCGAACCGTTCATGGACGCTCCCGCCGTTGACCGTCGTCTTGAAGCCTTGCGCCTCTGGCTGGCGAGGTGCGCTCCGCGCCACGGGATGCGTGTTGAATCGCTGAGGCCAGCCTCGGACGACGCGAGTTTCAGGCGCTACTTCCGTGTCGACTGCATCGACGGCGCGCGACACAGTCTGATCGTGATGGACGCCCCCCCCGACAAGGAACGGTGCGAGCCCTTCATCCATGCCGCGGAAGTGCTGCGATCGGCGGGGGTAAATACACCCGAAGTGCTCGACCGGGATCTGGAAGCGGGCTTCATGCTCCTCGAGGATTTCGGCAACCTCACCTACCTGAATCATCTGTCCGAAGAAACCGCCGATCGACTGTATGCAGCTGCGGCCCGATCGCTCGTCAAGCTGCAGCAGGCAAGTCGCCCGGGCTGTTTCCCCGAATACGATCGCGCACTCCTCCTTCGGGAAATGCAGCTCTACCCGGAGTGGTACATCCAGCGTCACAAGGATCGCACCCTCTCGGACAAGGAGCGCTCAGGCCTGCAGGCCGGTTTCGATTGTCTGATCGAAGCATGTCTCGCCCAGCCCAAGGTATTTGTTCATCGGGACTGGCACAGCCGAAACCTCATGGTGCTCGAGGCGAGCGACGAGCCCGGCGTGCTTGACTTCCAGGACGCCGTTTACGGACCGATTACCTACGACCTGGTTTCGCTCTTGCGCGATGCCTATGTCGACTGGCCCGAGTCGCGGCAGATCGACTGGGCCGTCCGGTACTGGCAAGCTGCGCGGGCGGCCAGGTTGCCGGTGGCGAGCGATTTCGGCGACTTCTATCGCGACTTCGAATGGATGGGCTTGCAGCGCCAGCTGAAAGTGCTCGGCATCTTTGCCCGGCTGTGTCACCGCGATGGCAAGACCCGCTACCTGAACGATTGCCCCAGGGTGCTCGCCTATGCCCTCGCAACGGCGCGACGCTACGAGGCGCTCTCGGGTTTGGCGCGCGTGCTCGAAGCAGTCGAGGACACGCCGACCCGCGCCGCGTTCACGTTCTGACGACTGGGCCATGCGCGCGATGATTCTTGCGGCCGGCCGGGGCGAGCGAATGCGTCCTTTGACCGACCACTGCCCCAAGCCGCTGCTTGAGGTCGCGGGCCAGAGCCTGATCGCTTGGCATCTCATGGCCCTGGCCCGCGCGGGTATCCGGGATGTCGTGGTCAATCACGCCCACCTCGGAACCATGATCGAGGCTGCGCTGGGCGATGGCGCGCGCTGGGGTGTGCGCCTGAGTTACTCGCGAGAATCGCCCGCCCTGGAAACAGCGGGGGGCATTCGGCGGGCGCTTCCGCTTCTTGGGGACGCGCCGTTTCTTGTGGTCAACGGCGACATTCACTGCGATTTCGATTTCGGCCGGGCGCGAACGATTGCTGAACAAATGCAGGTCGCTCGGCTCCTCTGCTGGTGTGTCCTGGTGCCCAACCCCGCGCATCATCCGGAGGGAGACTTCGGTCTATCCAGTGGCCTGCTGCAGGCGGACGCTCAGGCGGGTTCGGCAAGGCGACTAACCTTCAGCGGCATCGGGCTGTACCGGCCCGAGCTCTTCGAGTCTCTGAAGGAGGATGAGCCAGCGCGCCTCGCGCCCCTCCTGCGTGACGCGGCCGGCAAGGGCCGCGCCGGCGCAGAGTGCCACCTTGGACATTGGACCGACGTCGGCACGCCCGAGCGGCTCCGTGCGCTCGACATTCAGTTTTCAAAAACCCAAAGCATCTGATCGAGGTCAACGGATGGAACCCTACGCTACCCGACGGCAACGTTTGGCCCAACTCGTCCGGGATCGGGGCGGTGGCCTCGTGATCGTCCGCACTGCCACAGAGGTCGCCCGGAATCGGGACAGTCATTACCCCTTCCGCTTCGATAGCTACTTTTATTACCTGACCGGATTCACCGAACCCGACGCGATACTGGTCATGCGCGTGGACCAGAGCGGACATGAATCGATCCTGTTTTGTCGGGCCAAGGACGAGGAACGCGAGATCTGGGATGGTTACCGCTTCGGCCCGGAACATGCCCGGCAACGCTTTGGCTTTGATCGCGCTTACAGCACCGATCGCATTGACCAGGAAATGCCGGGTCTGATCGGAGACCAGCCCGCCGTCTTTGCCGAAGTGGGCGGCCCGCATGACGAAGCCAATCGTCGCTGGATCGAAGCGGTTCGCGCCCAGGCCCGAACCGGCATTTCAGCACCTTCGGCCGTCTGGGAGGTCCGCAAGCTGGTGGACGAGATGCGGCTCATCAAGGACAGCCACGAAATCGCGGTCATGCGTCGCGCCGGCCGCATCTCTGCGGCCGCCCATGTCCGGGCGATGAAAGCCTGCAAGCCCGGAATGTTCGAATACGAGATCGAAGCCGAACTGCTGCACGAATTTACCCGTAACGGCTCTCAATCGCCGGCCTATGGCTCGATTGTCGCGAGCGGCCGCCATGCCTGCGTGCTGCACTATCGGGGCAACAATGCCCAGATGCGTGCGGGCGATCTGCTGCTCATCGATGCCGGTTGCGAGCTCGACGGCTATGCCTCGGACATCACCCGGACGTTTCCGGTCAGCGGGCGTTTTGAAGGCGCGCAGCGCACCCTCTACGATATCGTGCTTGCAGCCCAGAAAGCCGCCATTGCGGTGACCCGACCCGGCGCTCACTTCAACGAGCCGCATGATGCTGCCGTGCGGGTGCTCACCCAGGGGATGATCGACTGCGGACTGATCAGCGGCCCCCTCGATCAGGCGATCGAGTCGGGCGCCTTCAGGCGCTTTTACATGCACCGTACCAGCCACTGGTTGGGCATGGACGTTCATGACTGCGGCGACTATCGCGAACCCGGAACATCCGGCGCCGCCGGGGCGACCCGGCCCTGGCGAACGCTTCGCGAAGGGATGGTACTTACGATTGAACCGGGTATTTATGTTCGTGCAGCCGACGATGTGCCCGAGGCCTTTCACGACATCGGTATCCGGATCGAAGACGACGCGTGGGTCACGGCCGGGGGCTGCGAACTCCTGACCTCGGACGTACCCAAGAGCTCTGAAGCCATTGAGGCGCTGATGCGCGGCTGAGCCCAGATGTCCCTGCCCATCCAGATCCGCGGACGAGGTCCGATCGCATCGGCCCTGGCGCTCTTCCTGCTCGAAGAAGGATTTTCGCCGGATGAACTGCTGATCCCGGAATCTCCCTTGACGCTACCCGACTGGCTCGGCGCACGAGCCATTGCCCTGTCGCTGGGCAGCCTGGAGTTGCTCGGTGCATCGCTGCCCGAGCTCGCGCCGAGAAATATTCGGGCATCCCCCGAACTGGCCGCGCCCATCGAATCGGTTGCAGTGCTGAGGGCGGGAGCGATGGGGCGAACCCTGATCGAGTCGCAGCATCCGGTGCCGGGTTGCCTGGGGGCGGTGTTGCGCTACGAGAGCCTGCATCGGCTCATGGTCTCTGCCCTTCACGACCGTCTTGGGCCAGTCGCACGCTCGCAGACGGTCTGCGAGCCCGACGATGAACTCGACGGCCAGACCCACAACATCACAGTGATCGCCGATGGCGACACCCAGCCCGGTAGCGTGAAGCGGTTCGATCAGCAGGCTCTGATCGCCGAAGTCGAGGTGAGCGGGGGGCAGCCCGGCAGGGCCTGGGAGCGGTTCACCGACGAGGGCCCACTCGCCCTGCTGCCGCTGCCCGGGCCGGGGGGTCATCGACGCGCACTGGTCTGGTGCGCACCGTCAGAGGCCACCACCCGTCGCTGCAGCTTGGACGAACGATCCATCGAGACAGAACTGCAGGGCGCGTTCGGGCCGGCACTGGGGTCGATCCGGATGGCCGGTTCGCGTTTTGCGACCGACCTTCAGAGGCTGTCGGGCGAGCCCAGGATAGGCCCGATGAGCGTGGCGATTGGAAACGCAGCGCAATCCCTCCACCCGGTCGCAGGCCAGGGCCTGAATCTGGGCCTGCGTGACGCTCGAGTGCTTGCGCGCTGCCTGGGCGATGTGCGAGCGCGCCGGCCGATTCCGTCCAGGTCAGGAGCACGCGAACAGGGATCGGATTCGGATACAGATGCGTGGCGCGGCGCCCTCGATCGATATTGCGAATTGCGGCGAGGTGACCGGCGATCGCTGATCGGCATCACCGACGCGCTCGCAAGTCTGACCACTCGGCCCGAGCTCCGGCCCGTTCAATCCCTTGCACTCGGGGCCATCGAACTGTGTTCACCGCTCAAGGCGTGGGTGCGGCACACCTTCACCCACGGATTCCGAAAACTCTGATCGGCCTTGAGCCCGGTTGCAGATCGGCTTTCGGTAAAATCCTGCCAGATGAACATCGGTCCCCATCCTATCTCGAGCCGTGTCTTCGTGGCCCCCATGGCCGGAGTGACGGACCGCCCCTTCAGGCAGTTATGCAAGCGTCTGGGCGCGCGCTATGCGGTCTCTGAAATGGTCTCGTCAATCCCGGAACTGCGCGGCTCGATCAAGACCTCGAGTCGGATGAACCACGCGGGCGAGCACGAGCCCATCGCAGTGCAGATCGCTGGCGCAGACCCCATCATGATGGCCGATGCCGCGCGCTACAACGTCGATCGCGGCGCCCAGGTCATCGACATCAACATGGGTTGCCCTGCCAAAAAGGTCTGCAATGTTCAGGCGGGCTCGGCATTGATGGCCAATGAATCGCTGGCTGTTCGCATCATCGATGCGGTCGCCCAGGCGGTGGACGTGCCGGTCACCGTCAAGATGAGGACCGGACCGAATCCGGGCATCCGCAATGCGGTCGCACTGGCGCGCGAAGCCGAGCGCGCTGGCGCCGCGATGATCACGGTTCACGGCCGCAGTCGGGCCTGTGGCTTCACGGGTCCGGTCGAATACGACACGATTGCTGCGGTGAAAGCCGCCGTCAGTGTCCCCGTCGTCGCAAACGGAGATATCGACAGCGCCGAACGCGCGCAGCAGGTGCTTCAGGCGACCGGAGCCGACGCCGTCATGATCGGCCGGGCCGGCTTGGGCCGCCCATGGATCTATGGTCAAATCGATCAGTTTCTCGCCACCGGCGTGATGCCGCCCCCGCCCGCGCTTGAGCGCTTCGCAGAAATCCTGCGCGAACACCTTCTGGACCACTACGCCTTCCACGGCGAAGCGCGCGGTGTACGATCGGCCCGAAAGCATGTCGGCTGGTATCTTCGCGATGTGCCCGACACTGAGCATTTTCTGGCGCGTTTTTATCGGATCGAGAATGCCGACGGGCAGATCGATGCACTGGATGAATGGATGAACGAGGCGATCGAACCATGAGCGGGCACAACAGGATCGCCGAGGCCATCATCAGCAGCCTAGAGACTTACTTCAAAGATCTCGACGGCCAGCCCGCGGCCCAGGTGTATGACATGGTGATCCAGGAGGTGGAACGGCCGCTCCTGGAAGTCATCATGCGGGAGGCTCAGGGCAACCAACTGCGCGCGAGCGAGATGCTCGGCATCAACCGCAACACCTTACGCAAGAAGCTGATCGCCCATGGGCTGCTCGAGCCCGGGCGACAGGCCTGAGGCTGCATTTCGCGCGCTGGGCGCGCCTCCCCCTTTCATGGAGTCCCCGATGCATCACGTACGCCAGGTATTGCTCAGCGTATCCGACAAGACCGGCCTGCTGGAACTCGCGCAGGCCTTGAATGCGATCGGAGTGCGGCTGCTTTCAACCGGCGGCACGGCCCGCCTGCTGTCCGACGCAGGGCTTCCTGTCGTCGAAGTATCGGCTCACACGGGATTTCCGGAGATGCTCGACGGTCGGGTCAAGACCCTGCATCCGACCGTTCACGGCGGCCTGCTGGCTCGGCGGGACCGCCCGGATCACATGGCAGCTCTTGCCGAACATGGCATCTCCACGATCGATCTGCTGGTCGTCAACCTCTACCCCTTCGAGGCCACCGTCGCCCGAGCAGACTGCTCGCTTGAGGACGCGATCGAAAATATCGATATTGGTGGTCCCGCAATGGTACGCAGCGCCGCCAAGAACTGGCGCGACGTCGGCGTGGTGACCGACCCCTCTCAGTACGCGACCGTGCTCGCGGAACTGCGCGCATCGGGCGGCCTGAGCGATGCCACCCGTTTCACGTTGGCGGTCAATGCCTTCAACCGCATCAGCAACTACGACGCCGCGATCAGCGACTGGCTCTCCGCAATCGGTGTGGGCGGGGCGCGAAGCCGTTTCCCGGGCCAGTTCAACGGCCGCTTCATCAAACTTCAGGACCTGCGCTACGGCGAGAACCCGCATCAAGAGGCGGCCTTCTACCGCGACCTCGATCCGGCGCCCGGCTCCCTGGTCACTGCCGTGCAGCTCCACGGCAAGGAACTGTCCTACAACAACATCGCAGACGCCGATGCAGCCTGGGAGTGCGTCAAGGCCTTTGAGGGCCCGGCCTGCGTGATCGTCAAGCACGCGAACCCGTGCGGTGTGGCAACAGGCGCAGACCCACTGGATTGCTACCGCAAGGCCTTCAGCACCGACCCCACTTCCGCGTTTGGAGGAATCATCGCTTTCAACCGGGGGGTCGACGGTGCGGCGGCCGATGCGGTATCGCGTCAGTTCGTCGAGGTCCTGATCGCGCCGGAGTTCAGCGCGGAAGCACTCGCGATCCTCAAAGCCAAAGCCAACGTGCGACTGCTCAAAATTGCCTTGCCGCCGGGCGGCGATACCGAGCGGGCCCGCGGTCAAAACACGATCGACCTCAAACGGGTGGGCTCAGGGCTCCTGGTCCAGAGCGCCGACAACCATCGGTTGACGCCCGACCAGATCCAAGTGGTCTCTCGGGTCAAGCCCGATGCCGCGCAGCTGGCCGATCTGATGTTTGCCTGGCAGGTCGCTCAATTCGTCAAGAGCAACGCCATCGTCTTCTGCGGCGGTGGCATGACCTTGGGGGTGGGAGCCGGCCAGATGAGCCGTCTCGATTCGGCGCGTATCGCATCCATCAAGGCTCAGGCGGCCGGACTGTCGCTCGAGGGCTCGGTCGTGGCGTCCGACGCCTTCTTCCCCTTCCGGGATGGTCTGGATGTCCTCGCGCAGGCCGGCGCGAAGGCGGTCATTCAGCCGGGCGGCTCGGTGCGCGACCAGGAAGTCATCGCAGCGGCCGACGAACACGGTATGGCGATGGTCTTCACCGGCGTTCGGCATTTCAGGCACTGAGCCTGGCCTGCGCTGCGGACCCGGATCGAACCCATGCGAATCCTCGGCGTCGATCCCGGGCTGCGCCGTACGGGCTTCGGAGTGATCGATGTCCAGGGTACGCAGGCCAGCTATGTTTCGAGCGGCGTGATCCGCGTGCCCGACGGGGCGCTCGCTCAACGCCTCAAGGTGATCCACGACGGACTCACCGAAGTGGTGAGCCAGACCCGGCCCGACCTTGCATCGGTCGAGATTGTTTTTGTCAACGTCAATCCTCAGGCAACGCTCGCGCTGGGGCATGCGCGGGGCGCGGCGTTGACCACGCTTGCACGCCTCGAGATCGAAGTTCACGAGTACACCGCCTTGCAGGTCAAACAGTCGGTGGTGGGCTACGGTCGCGCCACCAAGGAACAAATTCAGTCGATGGTCACGCGACTGCTCAAGCTGCCCGGCGAACCATCGGCCGATGCCGCCGATGCGCTCGCCTGCGCGATCTGCCACGCGCACTCGGCCCGCCTGGCCGCCGAACTCGGTCGTAACGGCGTGCTTGACCGGATCAACCGTAGCGGCGCGCGGTCGCGGCGGGGCCGCCTGCGGTAACATTCCGCCATGATTGGACGACTCAGCGGCACTCTGCTCGAAAAATCTCCTCCCACCGTCCTGATCGATGTTGGGGGCGTCGGCTACGAGGTGGACGTGCCGATGAGTACCTTTTATGAATTGCCCGAATCCGGCGCCCGCGTCGTGCTCCTGACGACGTTCATCGTCCGAGAGGACGACCAGTCGCTCTACGGATTTCTGACGGCCGGTGAGCGCAATGCCTTCGCACAACTGATCCGTATTTCGGGCGTGGGCGCACGCACCGCGCTGTCGGTCCTGTCGGGCATGTCGGTCGACGATCTCGCCGGCGCGATTGCAGCTCAGGATGCCGCCCGTCTGGTCAAGGTTCCCGGCATCGGACGCAAAACCGCCGAACGGCTGCTCCTCGAACTCAAGGGCAAGCTGGCCCCTGCGCTCGCCGTACCGGCGGGTCAGGCGAACACAGGCGGGGCGGCCGACGACGTGTTGCGGGCGCTCTTGTCGCTCGGCTACAACGAGCGGGAGGCCTCGGCTGCAGTGCGCAAGGTCCCCGCCGATCTGTCGGTCACCGACGGCATCCGGCAGGCCCTGAAACTGCTCGGCAAGGCCTGAGCCGATGATCGAGCATGACCGTCTCGTGTCTCCGGCCTCCAGCCCGGCATCTGAGGAACTGGTCGAACGGGCCCTGAGGCCCAGGACCCTCGCCGATTACGTCGGTCAGCGCAAGATCCGCGAGCAGCTCGAAATTTTCATCGAAGCCGCGCGCAAACGCGGTGAAGCGCTGGACCACCTGCTGCTCTTCGGCCCGCCCGGCTTGGGCAAGACCACGCTCGCCCACATCATCGCCGCGGAGATGGGCGTCAAGCTGCGACAAACCTCCGGACCCGTGATCGAAAAGCCGGGTGACCTGGCGGCGCTCCTCACCAGCCTCGAACGCAACGACGTGCTCTTTATCGACGAGATCCATCGGCTGTCCCCGGTGGTCGAGGAAATCCTTTACCCGGCCCTTGAGGACTACCAGATCGACATCATGATCGGAGAAGGGCCAGCCGCCCGTTCGATCAAGCTCGACCTGCAACCCTTCACCCTGGTGGGCGCGACGACCCGGGCCGGCATGTTGACCAACCCGCTGCGCGACCGCTTCGGGATCGTGTCTCGGCTCGAGTTCTACGATGTCGAGGAACTGACCCGAATCGTGTCGCGTTCCTCACAGCTGCTGGGCGCAATCATTTCCGAAGACGGTGCGATCGAGATCGCGCGTCGCTCCCGCGGCACCCCTAGAATCGCCAACCGGCTGCTCCGCAGGGTTCGCGACTTTGCGGAGGTCAAGGCCGCAGGACAGATCGACCGCGGCGTCGCCGATGCGGCCCTCAAGATGCTCGACGTCGATGCCAGCGGGTTTGATCTGATGGATCGGAAGCTCCTCCTGGCGATGATCGAACGGTTCGGCGGTGGCCCCGTCGGGTTGGACAACATCGCGGCCGCCATCGGGGAGGAACGTGACACGATCGAGGATGTGCTCGAACCCTACCTGATCCAGCAGGGCTACATTCAGCGCACCCCGAGAGGTCGGATCGCGACCCGGCTCGCCTGGCAGCATTTCGGCCTCAGCCTGCCCACTGGCCGGACCCCCGACCTCTGGGACGCCAAGAGTGAGTGAAGACTTCCTGTACCGACTGCAGCAGGCCACACCGAGGCTTTGGGTCACGCCGACGCTGATCGCGATCAATCTCGCTGTCTGGCTCATGATGCTGAGCAACGGCGTGAGCCCGTTAAACCCGCTCGGTTCAGAGCTTCTGGACTGGGGGGGCAACCGGCTCTCCGAAACGCGTCTCGAACCGTGGCGTCTGTTGACCGCGACGGTGCTGCACGCCGGGGTCATGCATATAGGCTTCAACATGTGGGCGCTCTGGGATGTCGGGCGGGTCGCTGAACGCTTCTACGGCAACCTCCAGTTCCTGGTGATCTATCTCCTTGCGGGCCTGTTCGGCTCACTCGCCAGTCTTTTCTTCGCGGGGCGCATGGCCGTCTCGGTCGGGGCGTCCGGCGCAATCTTCGGTGTGATCGGCGCGCTGCTCGCCGCTCTGATCGGGCAGCGCCGCAGGCTGCCCCCGGCGCTTGCCGCATCGCTGGGGCGGTCCTTGCTGCTTTTTGTCGGAGTGTCCCTGTTCCTGGGATTGACCTCGGGGGTCGTCGACAATGCAGCCCATCTCGGCGGCCTCGCGGCCGGCTTCTTGCTGGCGTCCATCATGGCCGAGCGCTTCGACTGGCAAACCTACCGCCGGCAGGGCCTCTGGCGGGCGGCGCTGGCGCTTGTCGTGGCGGCGTCCGTCGCGATGGGCCTTTGGAGTTCGCTCTGAACGCGGTGCCGGCCGAACCGTCGCGCGGCTTGATAAAATCCTCTCCCGGATTGTTCAGCCAGCTGATCCGCATCTACTTCGAGGATACCGATGCCGGCGGAATCGTCTATCACGCCAGCTGGTTGAGGTTTTTCGAGCGGGCGCGAACCGACTGGCTCCGCGAGATGGGCATCACACAGGCCGAACTCGCCCGGACACAAGGACTGGGATTCGTGGTGCGCGACCTGCAGATCGAGTATCTTCGGCCCGCTCGACTGGACGACCTGATACAGACCGAGCTGTCGGTGGCTGATCTGCGTCGTGCCTCCCTTCGGTTGGAACAACGCGCCCAATCCGCCGACGGCTCGCGCCGTCTGGTCGATGCCCGGGTGCGTATTGCAGTGATCGATCTGGCCTCGGGCCGCCCCAGGCCACTACCCGATGCCCTGATGGATCGGCTGCAGACGGACACAATGATTTCTGAGGAGCTTCGCAGCGATGCAACATGACATGTCGATCGTCTCGCTGATTGCCCAGGCCAGTGTGCTGGTGCAGCTTGTCATGGCCCTGCTGGTCCTCATCTCGGTGGGCTCCTGGACGGTCATTTTCCGCAAGCTCTTCGTCTTTCGCGCGGCACGGCAAGCCACTGAGCGCTTCGAGTCGGAATTCTGGCGGGGGCGAGACCTCGGCGCTCTCTTTCAGGCTGTGCAAGACAAACAACGGGACCACGGCTCACTCGCCCGGATCTTCGAGGCGGGCATGGGCGAATTCCTCAAGGTCCGCCAACAAAAGCCAGGCGACATTGCCGCCATGGTCGACGGCTCGAGGCGGGCCATGCGCGCCGCGTATCAGCGGGAAATGGATGCGCTTGAATCGAGCGTGCCTTTTCTCGCCTCGGCGGGCTCGGTCAGTCCTTACATCGGTCTGTTCGGAACGGTCTGGGGCATCATGAACTCCTTCCGCGGTCTGGCCAACGTGCAGCAGGCCACGCTCGCCGCCGTGGCCCCCGGTATCGCCGAGGCTCTGATCGCCACCGCGATCGGTTTGTTCGCAGCCATCCCGGCCTTTGTCGCCTACAACCGTTTTTCGGCAGACCTGGATCGACTCTCAACCCGCTTCGATACCTTTATCGAGGAGTTCTCCAACATCCTTCAGCGCCGCGCGCGCTGATCGGACACGCCGACCCATGCCTTCCGTGCAATCAGGTGGACGCGGCGCGAGGCGCCGCCGACCGGTGAGCGAAATCAACGTCGTCCCGTATATCGACGTCATGCTCGTGCTGCTGGTCATCTTCATGGTGACCGCGCCGATGCTTCCCCCCGGGGTCATCGATCTGCCCAGTACAGGGCGCTCCAACACCCGGCCGGAGGCCTACGTGGAGGTGCTGGTGTCCGCCTCCGGCGAAATGAAGGTCCGCAGCCGGAACTCAGGCGAGTCCATCGAGCGCACCGTAGGGCTCCAGGATCTGAAGGACGCCATCAGCGCGGTGGGCGGAGACAAACTGCCGGTCGTCATCAGCGGCGATCGGCAGGTCCGCTACGAGGCCATCATCGAGGTCATGGACCAGCTTCAAAAGCTCAACGTCGGTCGCGTCGGATTGATGGTGAAGCCCTCGGGTGGCCAGAGCGGCACCGGCAAATGAACATTGATCGCGAGCCGCCGCGGCCCCCGGACACCGAGCCCGCACTTCCTCCCATAGCACCGGACGAGGACCGGGCCCAGGCCCCGCCCCAATCGGGTC
>JBIKVK010000326.1:0-3646 GCA_044356835.1 Burkholderiaceae bacterium | reverse complement strand
ATCCGGGCGCATCACGCACAGCGGGTCGGGGGATAGGGTGAACAAGCGATCTCGGGCCAGCTCGGCCGCCAGCCTTCGCTGCGCGTTCCGCCCAAGCATGAACAGAGCGGCCAGGACGATGATCGACAGCGCGATCACAGCCACCTGCATGGGCCGCTCGAGCGCGCCATCTCCAGTGGATTCGAGCCCGGTCGCGCGCGCGTACCAAAGAAACAGCGCGACGAGCGCAACGAAGATGACCATTGCGAGGGAGTGGGTGACCGACAGCCAGCGAACGGCCTTCAGGGCCATCAGATCATCAATTTCAGAGAGGCGATCGGTTTTCATGCCGTTGAGTGTAGCGCCCAGCTGGGGCAGTGCAAGGCCAGGAGGATCCTTATTCCACAATACGAAATAAGGTTTCTCTAAGTGAAAAATTGCTTGCCCTTTCGAGGTCTGGTTTTTAGAATCCCCGCATCTACAAGCGCCTAGGAGGCACAGCATGTCTGCCGTTCCCAGCCAGATCGGTCTTCCCCCAGATGCGCGAGACACTGATGTCATAGAAACCCAGGAATGGCTTGACGCCCTCGAGGCCGTCATCGATCGGGAAGGGCCTGATCGCGCGCATTACCTGCTCGAGCGGATGATTGAGCAATCCCGACGGAACGGCGCCTTCATTCCCTTTTCACCGAATACCGCGTACATCAACACCATTCCGGCCCACCTCGAGGCGCGCTCGCCGGGCAATGCCGAACTCGAGGAGCGCATCCGTTCATATGTCCGCTGGAATGCAATGGCCATGGTGGTCAGGGCGAACCGACACAATCCTCCCGACGGCGGCGACCTCGGCGGTCATATTGCCACCTTCGCATCACTGGCCACCATGATCGGTGCCGGGATGAATCATTTCTGGCACGCGGCGACCGATCTCCACGGCGGCGATCTCGTCTATTTTCAGGGGCACGCCGCGCCCGGTATCTACGCGCGTGCCTTTGTTGAGGGCCGTCTCAACGAGGCGCAACTCGAGGGCTTCAGGCAGGAGGTCGATGGCAAGGGCCTCTCCTCCTATCCTCATCCCAAGCTGATGCCGGATTTTTGGCAGTTTCCCACGGTCTCCATGGGACTGGGGCCACTGATGGCGATCTATCAGGCCCGCTTTCTGAAGTATCTGCATGCACGCGGCATCGCCGACACGAGCCGGCGCAAGGTCTGGGTGTTCTGCGGTGACGGCGAAATGGACGAACCCGAGTCGCTCGGAGCGATCGGCTTGGCAGCCCGTGAAAAGCTGGACAACCTGGTCTTCGTGATCAACTGCAACCTCCAACGTCTGGACGGGCCGGTGCGCGGCAACGGCAAGATCATCCAGGAGCTTGAAGGCGAGTTTCGCGGAGCCGGCTGGAATGTCATCAAACTCATTTGGGGTTCGTACTGGGACCCGCTTCTGGCGCGTGACCGCGAGGGCATTCTCCAACGCATCATGGAAGAAACTGTCGACGGTGAGTACCAGGCCTACAAGGCAAATAATGGTGCCTTCGTTCGCAAACACTTTTTTGGCAAGCACCCCAAGCTGCTCGAGATGGTTTCACGGATGACCGACGACGACATCTGGCGCCTCAATCGGGGGGGGCATGACCCCCACAAGGTGTACGCCGCATTCCATGCGGCCGTCAACCATACGGGGCAGCCGAGCGTCGTTCTCGCGAAAACCGTCAAAGGTTATGGCATGGGGCGGGCCGGTGAGGCCAAGAACCCCACCCATCAGTTGAAAAAGCTTGATTCGGACACGATCCGCGAGTTTCGCGATCGCTTCAATATTCCGATCTCCGATGATCAGGTCGAGGCCTTGCCGTTCTTCAGGCCTTCGGACGACTCGCCCGAAATGCAATACATGCACGAGCGCCGCAAGGCCCTGGGCGGGTATCTGCCCAAGCGCAGGCGTGAGTCCGACGAGCGGCTCGCCGTGCCGGGACTTGAGGTGTTTCAGCCGGTGCTCGAGGCCACTCCGGAAGGTCGGGAGATCTCGACCACGCAGGCGTTCGTGCGGATTCTGACCGCCCTCATCCGGGACAAGAGCCTGGGGCCCAGGGTGGTGCCCATCGTGCCCGACGAGGCGCGAACGTTCGGAATGGAGGGCATGTTCCGGCAGCTCGGCATCTACGCTCCGGAAGGCCAGAAGTACACCCCGGTCGACAAGGACCAGGTGATGTACTACCGGGAAGACAAGGCGGGCCAGATCCTGGAAGAGGGGATCAACGAGGCCGGTGCCTTCAGTTCCTGGATCGCAGCAGCGACATCGTATTCAACCAACAACCGGGTCATGATCCCGTTTTACATTTATTACTCGATGTTCGGCTTCCAGCGGGTCGGTGATCTGGCCTGGGCTGCAGGAGATATGCAGGCGCGAGGTTTTCTATTGGGCGGTACGGCAGGGCGCACCACGCTGAATGGTGAAGGCCTTCAACATGAGGACGGTCACAGTCACATCCTGTCCTCGACCATCCCGAACTGTGTTTCTTACGATCCCACTTTCGCTCATGAGCTGGCGGTGATCATTCACGACGGCTTGCGCCGCATGGTTGGGGCTCAGGAGAACGTCTTCTACTACCTGACCGTGATGAACGAAAACTACGCCCATCCCGGGCTGCGTCAGGGCGATGAGGAAGGCATTCTGAAGGGCGCCTATTTGCTTCGAACGGGTGCTGGCAAGAAGAAGCATCGGGTGCAGCTCATGGGCTCGGGCACGATTCTTCGGGAGGTTATCGCAGCCGCCGAGATGCTCGAAAAGGACTGGGGTGTAGCGGGCGACGTCTGGAGCGTGACAAGCTTTACCGAGCTGCGGCGCAATGGGCTTGAAGTCGAGCGTTGGAACCTGCTCAACCCGACCGCAACTCCACGACAGGCCTACATTACCGAAAAGCTGGCGGCGACCAGTGGACCGATCGTGGCTTCGACCGATTACATGAAGCTCTTTGCCGACCAGATCAGGCCGTTTATCCCCAAAGGGCGGGATTTCCGCGTGCTGGGCACCGATGGTTTTGGCCGTTCCGATTTTCGCGCCCGACTGCGCGAGCACTTCGAGGTCGATCGTCGTTTTGTCGTGTTGTCGGCCATCAAGGCGCTGGCTGACGAGGGGGCGATGCCGCGTTCCCGGCTGGCTGAGGTCATGGCCAAGTACGGTATCGACCCAGCGAAGACCGACCCGATGACGGCCTGAGGTCAAGGGCCGGAATGCTCCCCAGCGAGCCCATTCGATTCGTGCGCGGCACCGTTGGAGCGGCGCGCGCTCAAGAGGTGAGTGCAACATGAGTCAGCTCAAGGAAGTAAGGGTCCCCGACATCGGAGATTTCGCCGAGGTTGAGGTCATCGAGATCCTGGTTAAGCCCGGCGATACGATCGCGACCGAGCAGTCCCTGATCACCGTGGAGTCCGACAAGGCCTCCATGGAGATTCCGAGCTCCGCCGCGGGAACGGTTCGTGAACTGCGGGTCAAACTGGGCGACAAGGTGTCCAAGGGCAGCCTGATTCTGATGATGGAGCCCGGGGCCGGCTCCGATGCCGCTGCTGCACCAGCACCAGCACCAGCACCAGCACCAGCACCAGCACCAGCACCAGCACCAGCACCAGCACCAGCACCAGCACCAGCACCAGCCTTGGCGTCCGTGAGCTC
>JBIKVK010000325.1:0-3680 GCA_044356835.1 Burkholderiaceae bacterium | reverse complement strand
GAAAAAGGCGCTGGAGAAAAAGGCGCTGGACGGCGTCAAATACCCAGCCGACGGCCGTTATCTAGGTGACTGGAAAGCGGGCGAGCGAATCGCCCAGTCGGGTGTCGGCATGCAATTCTCGGACAACGAGAAAACCGTCAACGGCGGCAACTGCTACGCCTGCCACCAGCTGACCAAGGCCGAGCTGTCCTACGGCAATATCGGGCCGACGCTCTACCAGTACGCAAAGCTCCGGGGCGATAGCGAGCCGATCCTGAAGTACACCTGGGCGCGCATCTGGAACGCACACGCCTTCAACGCCTGCAACATCATGCCGCGCTTTGGTGATGCGGGCATCCTCACCGAGGACCAGATCCGTCACGTGATGGCGCTGCTGATGGATCCAAAATCGCCTGTGAACGAGTGAAGGCGGAACGCTCGTGAAGACCGCCCGGCGGGCCCAAGAGCCCGCCGGATCGGTTGCTTCACATCAATGTCAGTGACAACAACTTCGGAACTGTGCCATGGACCGTCGTGAATTCATGCAATTGCTGGCCACAGGCGCAGCAGCCGGCCTGTCGCTCGACATTGCGGCCCAGACCGGGCCGGGTTCGGCTGCGGCCGAGCTCTACGATGTGCCCCGGTTCGGCAATGTTAGCCTGCTGCATTTCACCGACTGCCATGCACAGCTCCTGCCCATCTATTTCCGGGAGCCCAGCGTCAATTTGGGTATCGCCGGGTCGATTGGCAAGGCACCCCACCTGGTGGGTGAGCACCTGCTCAAGGCCTTCAATATCCGCCCCGGCAGCGCGCAAGCCCATGCGTTTACCTACCTCGATTTCGAAGCCGCGTCCCGCAACTTCGGCAAGGTCGGCGGCTTTGCCCACTTGAGCACCCTGATCAAGCGACTGCGCGCTTCACGCCCAGGCGCTTTGCTGCTCGACGGCGGCGACACCTGGCAGGGCTCGGCCACTTCGCTGTGGACACGGGCTCAGGACATGGTCGACGCGACCAAACTCCTCGGGGTGGACATGATGACCCCACACTGGGAGTTCACCTATGGTGCCCAACGCGTGCAGGAGATCATCGAGAAAGATCTCAAGGGGCGCATGGAGTTCCTCGCACAGAACGTCAAGACCACCGACTTCGAAGACCCGGTCTTCAAGCCTTGGGCGATGCGCGAGATCAATGGCGTGCCGGTGGCAGTGATCGGCCAGGCCTTTCCCTACACACCGATCGCCAATCCCAGGCATTTCGTGCCGGAATGGAGCTTCGGCGTGCAGGACGAGCGCATGCAGGAAATGGTCGATGAGGCCCGAGGCAAGGGTGCCCAAGTGGTGGTCGTGTTGTCCCACAACGGCATGGACGTCGATCTGAAGATGGCGAGCCGGGTGACCGGCATCGATGCCATCCTGGGCGGGCACACCCACGACGGCGTGCCCCAGCCCATCATGGTCAGCAATGCAAAGGGGCGCACTCTGGTCACCAACGCGGGGTCGAACGGAAAATTTCTCGCGGTCCTCGATTTCGATGTCAAGAGCGGCAAGATCAGCGACTGGCGCTATCGCCTCTTGCCGGTGTTCTCGAATTTCCTGCCCGCCGATCCCGAGATGGCGAGTTTCATCGAGCGGGTCCGGGCGCCCTACGCAGCCAAGCTCGGCGAGACGCTCGCAGTCACCGAAGGGCTCCTCTACCGGCGCGGCAACTTCAATGGCAGTTTCGACCAGCTCATCCTGGACGCGATGCTTGAAGTCAAGGGCGCACAAATCGCGTTCTCGCCTGGCTTCCGATGGGGCACTTCCATTCTCTCGGGACAGGCCATCACCCGCGAACACGTCATGGATCAGACGGCGATCACCTACCCGCAAACCACAATCACCGACATGACGGGCGACTTCATCAAGACCGTGCTGGAAGATGTCGCGGACAACCTCTTCAATCCGGACCCCTACTACCAGCAAGGCGGCGACATGGTCCGGGTGGGCGGTCTCACCTGGGCGTGCACCCCCGCAGCCAAAGCCGGCTCGCGGATCAGCGATATGCGGCTGAACGGCGTGCCGATCGAGCCGAGCAAGACCTACAAGGTGGCCGGGTGGGCCCCGGTCGCCGAGGGCGCGAAGGGTGAACCCATCTGGGATGTGGTGGAGACCTGGCTCAAATCGAAAAAAACGATTTCTCCACGCACGCTGAACCAGCCGCGGCTGATCGGGGTCGAATCCAACCCGGGCATCGCCGTCGGGCCTTGAATCCGACGCGACTGAAGCGCCCTCTCGAAACGGAGTCTGTCGTCATGATCGAACGCTCTCTCATCGACACTGACGGCGCGCCCGACGACCGGCGTGTGCGAAAACGGAGCTCGCTGGGCGCCCTGGGCGCCTTGGCCATCAGCCCAACGGCGCTGGGCGCCAGTCTGTGGGCGGGCTCGAGCATGCGCCCCGGACCAGCGCTCGCGCAGGCCAATCCAAATGCGGGCAATGCAGGCCTCACCCCTCAGAGCGCCAGCCTGCCGGCTCGGGACGCGCCCGCCATCGGCAGCCCCATTGCCTTTCCTCGTACCCGCTTGATCGACGGAACCGAGCGCGAGCCCGGGTTCTGGGCCGGCAAGCTGGTCGTGCTTGAACTCTGGGCCACCTGGTGCCCCTTCTGCCGCAAACAGAACCCCGTGCTTGACCAGCTCTACCGCGAACACCAGTCCAAAGGGCTCGAGGTCCTGGGGCTCTCGATCGATCGAACCGAAGACGAAATCAAGAAGTACTACGCAGAGACCGGCTACCGTTTCCCCTCGGCACGTTTCGACCGCAGCTGGTGGGACGCGATTGGCAAACCCAAGGGCCTACCCATCGTCTGGGTGGTGGGGCGTAACGGCCGTCTGCTGCAGGTCGAGATCGGCGAGATGTTCGCTGAAGACATCCAGGACCTGGCGCGACTGCTCTGATGCCGGACGTACGGGCCCCGACGCGGGCGCCCGGCCACTCTTTCCTCACAGGAGTTTCACAGATGCTTGGCCGATCAAGACGAACCCGCGGAAACTCCGCTCGATCCCTCCGAACAGGCACGGCGGCTGTCGCGCTGCTGGCCGCCTGCTTGACCTTGTCGGTACCGGTCACCGGGAGTGCCACCGAGGCGACCTTTGTTTCCCGAAGCCTGACCGTTGAGACCGCACTGAAGGCCGCGCAAGCGGCCCTCGAGCACTGTCGAAAAGCGGGATTCCAAGTGGGTGTGGCCGTCACCGACCGCAGCGGGGTCCTGCAGGTTTATTTGCGGGACCGTTTCGCGGGCGCACATACCGTCGAGGTTGCGGCCCGCAAGGCCTGGACGGCCGCCTCGTTCCGCATGACCACGACCTCGCTTGCCGCGGAAACCCAGGCGGGCAAATCCATGAGCGGCATCCGTACCGCGCCCAATGTGATGGCGATCGGCGGCGGGCTGCCGATCGAAGCGGCCGGCGCAGTGGTTGCTGCCATTGGCGTGTCGGGTGCACCCGGAGGCGATGCCGACGACGCTTGCGCGAAGGCCGGCATCGACGCCATCCTCATGGATATCGAGATGTAAGGCGGTCGAACATCGCAACGAATGCCCTCGGCGCGGCCTTGAGGCAAGGTCTCAAGCACCTGCCCCCGTTTTCGCTGATGGACGATCAGGCGGTCGACCATTTCATTGCGAACGCCACTGAGGTCTACTTCGCGCCATATGAAGAGATC
>JBIKVK010000324.1:0-3692 GCA_044356835.1 Burkholderiaceae bacterium | reverse complement strand
CCACAGCCGGCACCCGGGGCAACTCATTGGCCTGAGCGACCAGCTTGATGGCGAGCGACAGACGCTGCGGATCGACATCGCCGAAGCCTATCTTCGCAATCTCGGGGTGACTCATTTCCTGGCGAATCGTGGCGATCAGCCGCTCGCGCTCAACGTCGCGTTTGAGCAGGGGCTCCCGCTTCATGACCGCATCCATGCCCGCCTCGGGGTTCGCCACGACATCCTTGATGGCGCGATTGAGCGCCGTCAAAAATCCGGCCACCGCCTTTGGGTTGTCGCGCACGAGCGCCCTCGAAAAGATGATCGTGTTCGAGTAGAGGTCCATACCATGATCCCCGTATCGGATGAAACGGAGGTCCTTGGCAGGATCGATTCCGACCAACTTCGCGCTGAACCAGATCGTATTGATGAAGCCGAAGACCGCATCGACCTGGCCCCTCAGGAGCATCTGCTCGCGCAGGTTGGGCGCCATGTTGGAGATCTTCACTTTGGAGGGATCGATTCCGGCCGTGCTGGCAAACGCGGGAAACAGCTTCAATGCACCGTCATTGGCCGGGCCTCCGACGGTTCGCCCCTCAAAATCCTTGGGTGAGCGGATCGGGCTATCCGCCTTGACCGCCACTGCAAACGGCGGCGTGTTGTAGAGCTGGTAAACCGCAACCGGAGCCTCGTTCGGACGGCTCGCCACCATCGCGATCAAGGCGTTGATATCGCCGAATCCGGCGTTGTAACTGCCCGAAGCCACCTTGGCAATCGGAGCAGAAGAGCCCTCGCCCTGATCGATCTCGACCTCCAGGCCTTCGGCCTTGAAGTACCCGCGATCCTGAGCAATGAAAAACCAGGCCTGCGGGCCTTGATATTTCCAGTTCAGGACCATCTTGATTTTGGTCTGCGCATGGGCGACCCACGGGGTTGCTGCAGCCGCACCCGCGATCAGCAGTGTGGCCACCCAGGCCAAAGGACGCTTGCCAGACATCAGCCCGCGGAGAGATCCGAAACTGCTCATTTAAAGCTCCTTGTTTTAGATGGGGAGGAAGGAACAGATGAACCGGCAGGCGTCGCCAGACGGAGCCCGCGCTTGATCGCGCGACTGCCGACCACGAAGCCGTGCAACGCATTGACGATGTAGTGAATCGCTCGAGTGACGTAAGCCGGGGATGGCGTGGCACAGGCATCCTTCACCAGAATGCAGTCATAGCCGATGAAACCTGCATCCTGAAGGGACGAAAACACGCAACGATCGGTATTCACGCCGGAAAAAAACAGGGTCTGCACGCCAAGCGCACGCAGTACGCTGTCGCATTCGTTGTCCCAGAAGCCCGAGAGACGGTGCTTGAAAACGGTCACATCCTCAGCCCCGACCTCGAGCTCATCGACGACCGCGGCACCCCAGGCTCCGCGAACCACGGACGGACCATGGTCGCGCGGAGAAACTTCACCATAACCCACCGCCTGCCGAGCGCGCTTGCCTGCAAACTGAACCATCGGGGGAAGATTGATCCGGTCGGCGCGAATGCCCCAGTTCAGCCAAACGACGCGGCCACCGGCGGTTCGCCACAGGGGAAGCATTTCCTGAAGAACGGGAATCGGCGCACGCATGGGCGAGACATCAACGCCCTTTTGGCCGAACCAGCCCTCGGGGTGACAAAAATCGTTTTGCATGTCGATCACGACCCAGGCCGATCGGGCGACATCTATATCGAGCTCATAGGGCTTGCTCTGAATCCGTACGACGCGCGGAACCGGTGCCTGCCGCACCAAACTGACGCACCCTGGTTCGATCCTCCAAGACGTTTGAGGACTGCCGCCCACTTGATAGGCACCAGAATCAGGCAATACAGCCGGTTGAAGTCGTTTCATGTCGGCATCGATGCAGCAGGCATGCCAGCTTGCGTTGCTCAGTGATGCTAAATTGCGATGTTTGCGTTGCCGTTTAGGCAACGGTAATTGATTTGGGGGCGCAATGAACCATCTGCGATTTCTCAGCTACGTGGACGAAACAGCCCGCTGTGGATCGATTCGACAGGCGGCCGAGCGCCTCCACGTGGCGCCTTCTGCAGTCAACCGCCGCATCCTGGACATCGAGGAGGAAATCGGTACTGCCCTCTTCGAGCGACTGCCCCGGGGCATGCGCCTCACCGCGGCCGGCGAGCTGTTCGTCCAATACATCCGGAGCCGAAACGCAGCGCTCGATCAGGTCCGCTCGGCCATTGAAGACCTGAAAGGGCTGCGACGTGGCCGTGTACGAATCGTCGCCAGTCAGGCCCTGGCCAGCAGGTTCTTGCCCGAAGCGATCGCGTCCTTTCGCGCCCACCAAGCGATGATCGACTTCGAGGTTCGCATCACCGACTACCGGCAGGCGAGCGACGCGCTACGGCACTATGAAAGCGACCTGAGTCTCGTGTTCAATCCGGAAGCCAGCGCTGACATAGAACCCGTCGCTGGTATCGAGCAGCGCCTGGTTCTGGTCATGGCAGCGGATCACCCACTGTCTCGGCGTCGCGGAGCATTGGCCCTTCGTGATTGTCTCGACTACCCATTTTTTCTCGCCAATCTGGAGCTGAGCGGACGACAGCTGCTCGAGCGCTTTCTCTCCCGAAGTGCCCTCAGGCTGCGTCCGGTCGTCGAGAGCAACAGCTTCGAATTTTTAATGGGGATGCTGCTTCACGAGCAGGCGCTGTGCTTTCAAATCCCGATCGGTGTTGACGAGCGATCGGGCCTGCTCACGTCGCGGGAACTCTCCGACCGGGGCTTCCCGCGGGGTCGGCTCGCGCTCGAGCACTTGCGCGGCCGGGTCCTCCCGCTGCCCGCGGAGCGCTTCGCACGACATGTATCAGCCCGACTTTCCGAATGGCAGCAGGGACGGCCAGCCTGCAAGTAGGCGCCCCCCGGAACGGCCCGCCGAGGGGATCATCCGCAGCAGCTCAGGTAGCGACCCGACCGAAAGAACGGGGCCAGGTCCTCACCCAGTGCGAGCAAGGTTGACCGCCAGGCGGGCCAATGAAGATCGCGAGCAACCGCTGAGGCCACGGCCGAACGAAGCTCACTCACCAGCCGTGACTCGTCAACACCCAACACTCGACCTCCGGACACCAGTATCCTGCCGCGCGCAATCACATCACGAATGTGAAAAGCGCTGGCGCGCGCGAACACCGCACCGGTCGGATCCGTCTCCAGCCCGAGAAGGCGCTCATCCAGGGCATCACGTTCCAGCACCAGCAGATCGGCGGCCATTCCAGGAGCGATCCGCCCCCCAGGCAACGATGCGGCTCGAATCGGCCCAAACACGGCACGACGCCCATTCGCCGACGACATTTGCCACAACAGGGCGTCTCCGAGCCTCTGCTCATACCCCCACCCCCGATGCAAGGCACCGGCCAGGCGCATTTCCCGCAGGGCATCGTCGTCTTCGTCAAAGGCCATCCCGTCCAGACCCACCGCAATACGACACCCCGCCTCAAGCATGGCCTGGACCGGAGCGATGCCCGACTTCAAGAGCAAGTTCGAGCTGGTATTGATCGCAACCGTCACTCCGCGGGCAGCCAGCACTTCTAGTTCGTCGGGGCGGGCCCAAGTGCAATGGGCAAGGGTCAGGCGCTCGGTCAAAAGCCCAAGACCGTCCAGGTACCGAATAATGCCCTGGGGGTAAGCACGATCGGCCCATTCACGTTGGTATCGGGTCTCGAGCAGGT
>JBIKVK010000081.1:0-13065 GCA_044356835.1 Burkholderiaceae bacterium | reverse complement strand
ATCTCGGCCGTCTGGGCACTCGCCCAGGCGCTCGGAGCAGACGGGGCCAGGACCTTGCGCGCCATTGTGGCGGGCTACGAAATCTCAACCCGAATTGGAGCGGCCCTGGGCCGGGCGCATTATCGTTTCTGGCACAACACCGGGACGGTCGGCTGCTTTGGCGCGGCTTCGGCCTGCGCCAGTCTGCTCGGGCTCGATGCCACCCGACATGCCCACGCGCTGGCGACGGTGGGAACCTTCGCGGCGGGTCTGCAGCAGGCGTTCCGCATGGATTCAATGTCCAAGCCGCTGCACGCTGGCCGCGCGGCCGAATCGGGGCAGATGGCCGCGCTGATGGCACAGGCCGGGATCACCGGGTCTCTGGACATCTTCGAGGGGGAGGCGGGGCTGGGTCACGCCATGAGCGACGGCCCGGACTGGACGCGCGCCATGGCCAGCCTGGGCGAACACTTCAACATCACCGAGATGACCTTCAAGAATCACGGGTGCTGCGGACACACCTTCGCAGCCATCGACGGCACGCTCGCGCTCAAGGAAAAACTCGCCTGCCCCATCGAATCAATCGAACGGGTCCGCATCCGTACCTACGGGCCGGCCCTGGCCGTAGCCGGCAACCCAGACCCCGTCACGGCGGCGCAAGCCCGCTTCAGCCTACCCTTCGTGATCGCGACCGCACTTCGTTTTGGCAGCGTCCGCCTGGCCGCCTTCAGCGAGGAGCGCTTGCGCGACCCCCTCACCCGGGCCCTCATGAAACGAATCGATATCGGTATCGACCCCGAGCTGGATGCCGCCTTTCCAGGTCAGCGTGCTGCCCGGGTGCAGTTTGAACTGAGCGATGGCCGCTGCGAGACCTGGCTGCAGCCCACCCGCAAGGGCGATCCGGACGCACCGCTCAGTGACACCGAGCTCGAGGCCAAGTTCATGGAGCTCGCCAGCCCGGTGGTCGGCGAGGAACAGGCTCGTGCACGACTGGCCGGACTCTGGAGTCTGGATGCGGCGACCCGGATCGAAGTTTGAGGACGCAATGGACTTCGATTTTGGAACCCTGCCCGCGGCGCTTCGCTACAAGCTGATCAGCGCCCTGGTCGTTCCCAGGCCCATCGCTCTGGTGTCGACCTTGTCCTCCTCCGGAGTGATCAATGCGGCGCCGTTCAGCTTCTTCAACCTGATGGGGGATGACCCGCCGATACTCATCGTGAGCATCGAGTGCCGGCCCGATGGGACGCTCAAAGATTCGGCGCGCAATGTGCTCGAGTCGGGAGAGTTTGTCGTCAATCTCGTTGACGAGACAACGGTCGATCGGATGCATGCCTGCAGCACGGATTTCCCGCCCGAGGTCAGCGAAGTGACGGAGGTCGGGTTCACGACCTCGCCCAGTCGCACCATAAGGCCCCCCCGGATCAGCGAATGCCCCGCGGCGCTCGAGTGTCGCCTGCTGCAGAAGGTTGAGATCGGGGCGGGCCGGATCCTGGCCATCGGGCAGATCCATTGGCTGCACGTGCGCGACGGGCTGGTCGATCCCCAGACGCATCGTGTGGACCCCGAACACTATTTCCCGGTCGGGCGCCTGTTTGCGGACCAGTACGTCCGCACGCGAGACCGGTTCAGCGTGCAAAGCAGCCCGGAGTACCTGGCTGCCATACGAAAGCGCGGCCGGCTCTGAGGGGCCGCTCGCGGCGGGCGGGGCGCTCACGCGGCTGGGCCATGTACCCAGCCCCTGCGGCATGAGCGTGGGCGACCGTCCACCCCAGAGATCGCACTATCCCTGGAGCAGGGTCTCAATGGCCTGTGCGTCAGCCAGCGCGGCCCGGTCACCGCCGGGCCGGCCCACCCACTGAACAGCGAGCGGGAGACCGCGCTCGCCCACTCCGGCGGGAAGGCCCACACAGGGCAGCGCGAGCGCGGTCCAGATGCGGTTGAACACCGAATCACCGGTCTGCGAGAGGCCCTCTGGCGCCTCACCTGGCGCTGCAAAGGTCAGGACGCCGTCGAGCCGATGGAGCTCCTCGGTGAGCCGCCCACGGCATTGCCGAATCAACTGCCGGGCGCCCTCGACCGCTTCTGCACCGATATCGAGCCCCTTTTCGATATTGAGCCGAAAGCGTTCAGACAGGGCCTGGCGATGATGCTGGTACTCCCAGAGGCTGGCCCGCGCGAGCTCGTGAAGCATGACCGTCTGATGCGCATCGCGCAGGCGTTCACCGGCCCATTCGGGCTCAAACACGCTGAGCTCGGCCCCCGCTCGCTCAAGGCGCTCGGCCACGCCCTGAAGGGTGCCGAGGGCCGACGCCGTGGCGGCCGCCGCGAAGGCCCCAAGGCAGAGCCCCACCCGAAGCCCGCGGATCTCGCGCCGCGTCGGCGCCTCGATCCCGCCCAGGGCTTGGGCCACCATGGCCACGTCATCCACGCAACGACCCATCCATCCGATCGTGTCGAAGGACTCCGCGGAAAACTTGAGGCCAGCCCGATTGACTCGGCCAAAACTGGGCTTGAATCCGACGACGCCGCAAAACGCGGCGGGCCGTATGGTCGAACCCACCGTTTGAGTGCCCAGGGCAAGCGGCACCATGTGATCGGCCACCGCGGCCGCCGAACCACTCGACGATCCCCCCGGCGTATGCGACAACGCATGCGGATTGCGGGTCGGCGGCGGTGCGGTGTTGGCAAACTCGGCCGTGTGGGTCTTGCCCAGGATCACCGCGCCCGCGGCCCGGGCCAAGGCGACGCAGGCGGCATCCACACGCGCGATCGCACCGTTGTGAATGGGCGAGCCACAGCCCGTGGGCTGACCGGCGACATCGATGACATCCTTCACACCGATCGGCAGTCCATGCAATACACCGGTACGGGGTTGCAGATCCAGCCGCCGGGCCTCGTCCAACGCGCGTTCAGGGTCGAGATAAGCCCAGGCCTCCACTTCGGGGTCGCGCTGGTCGATTCGCGCCAGACACGCTGCCACCAGCGCCTCGCTGTCGAGGTCACCGCAGCGGATAGCCCGAAGCGCCGCGCTCGCTGAAAGACGTTCGAGCGCGGGAGCGCTCGTCACCGCGGCTCACTCCCCGGCACCACGCCAGGAGGCAAGGACTCGATGTGGCGCGCAATGTCCCGCGGATGGGTCAACCAGATCTGGTCGCGTCGTTTGAGGATGTGCTCGAACACTCTGCGCAGCTGACGCAGCCGATAGGGCTGGCCCACGATGAAGCTGTGCAAAACGATGGGCATCACCAGCGGTCGCCGCGACGACTCATCCAGCATCTCGTCGAACTGGTCGATCAGGCTCTCACAAAAGAGCTGGGAGGGGGTTCGGCGTGACACGCATTCCAGCGAATCATTGAGATCGTGCGAATAGGGAATCGACAGGATGGGGCCGTGGGTCGTCCGAAACCACACGGGCTGATCATCGAGCGGCCAGTCCATCATGTACCTGAAGCCGGCTTCGCGTAGAAGCTCCGGCGAGCGCTCGGTCTGCGAGATATAGGGGGCGAGCCATCCCTCGGGGCGTCGACCCTCATGGCGCTCGATGGTGTCGGCCGCTTCATTGATGCAGGCGCGCTCTTCGGCCTCGTTCATGTCGGCCTGCCGCTCCGAATTGGTACGGCCGTGACCGACAATTTCATCACCCCGGGCCGACCAGGCCGCCACCATCTCCGGACAGTAATCGTAGAGCTCGGTGTTCACGAGCAGAGCAACGGGCAGATCGAGCGCCTGGGCCAGTTCCAGCAGGCGCCACGCGCCCACCCGGTTGCCATAGTCACGCCAGCCGAAGCTGCGTGTATTGGGTTGCGGGTGCGGCACGGCATAGTCGTTGCCCAGGCCCTCACCAAACGCAAAGTGCTCGACGTTGAGGCAGATGTGCACTGCGAGCCGCCGCCCGCCCGGCCAGCTGTAATCGGGACGGCGGGTGATGGCGGAGTAGTCGTAACGCCCGTGGGATCTCAACATCGGTGTATTCCTCCCCGTTCAACCCTGGATGCGAATGCCCATCTTTGAGATGACTTCCCGCCAGCGCTCAATCTCGTCGCGGATATGTTGGGAAAATTCAGCCGGGGTGCTGGCGAGCACTTCCCCGCCCAGTGCCGCGAGCTGCTCTTGGGCCTCCTGGGTGAGCATCACTTTAGCGATCTCGGCCTGCAGACGCTGGACGATCGCTTCCGGCGTCCCAGCAGGCACCAGCGCACCGAACCAGCCCGAAAACTCATAGCCGGGCACCCCCGCTTCGGCGACGGTCGGGGTGTCGGGCAGCATCGGCGATCGTTTGGCCGTGGTGACGGCCAGCGCCCGCAACCGGCCTTGCGCGAGCAGCGACTTCGCGGTGTTGGGGTCGGCCGTGGCCAGCTGGATCTGCCCCGCGGCCAGATCGGTGAGTGCGGGGGGCCCTCCCTTGTAAGGCACATGAGTCATCTTGACCCCGGCCTTCATCATCAGGAGCTCAATGGCCAGGTGGGGCGCCGAGGCGTGTCCGACGGTCCCGAAGTGCACAGAATCGGGCTGCGCGCGCGCCATCCGTATCAGACTGCCCAGGTCTTGCGCCGGGTGCGCCGCATGCGTGAGGAGCACAAACGGCTGCTTGGTCAGCAATGCGATCGGAATCAGGTCTCGCATTGGGTCATAAGGCATCTTGCCCCCGAGCGCCGGCTGGACGGCGAGCGGTCCGTTGCTGCTGATCAGCACGGTATATCCGTCGGGGTCGGCCTTTGCGCCAAGATCGGTTCCCAGCATGCCGCCGGCGCCCGCCTTGTTCTCGACAACGATCGGCTGACCCAACACCGGGCTCAGTTTGGCCGCGAGAAACCGGGCAACGAAATCGCTGCCTCCGCCCGCCGCAAACGGAGAAATCAATCGAATCCGCCGACTGGGATAAGCCTGTTGCCCGGATACGGTGGGGGGTGCGGCAAGGCTGGCAAGAGCAACGGCCAAGGCTTGACGGCGATTCATAGCGAGACCCCCTGTTTGACTCATTGATGGATTGATCGACCGATCCGATCGAGCGACGATCTTAACCGAGGGCCTTACTTGCCGATGCAGAACTTCCCGAAGATCTCACCGAGCAACTGATCCGCACTGACCCGCCCGGTGATGCGACCCAGGGCCTCATGCGCAAGGCGCAACTCCTCTGCGAGGAGCTCGAGGGACAGCGCGCCCTGCGCCAGCATCGCCTGACCCGCGGCGAGATGGCCCGCCGCCGCGTCGAGCGCCTCGATGTGGCGCGCGCGGGCGGTAAAGGTGGTCTCGGACCCGGCACCGACGTCGCCCCCGGCAACACGGAGCAGCCGATCTCGGAGGGCGTCCAAACCCTCTCCGGTCAGGGCCGAGATGGCGAGCCCAGTCTCTCCGGCCTGTTCACCCTCCAGGGGTGGTTCTTGGTCCTCGATCCCGGGGATGTGCGCGCTGCCGCTGCAAGAGGCCACAACCCCGAGTCGCGCTCGCGCCGCTGCATCCAGCAGATCGATCTTGTTCATCACGCGAAGCACCGGCACGGCACGGCCGATCCGGGCGGCAATCCCGGCTTCGATGGCCCGTACCGCTTCGGTATCGACCGCACGACCGTCGATCAGATGGAGGATCAGGTCACCGCGCGCAACCGCCTGCCAACTGCGCGCAATGCCCAAGCGCTCGATTTCGTCTTCGGTATCGCGCAGACCCGCGGTATCGACCACCTCGATGGCGACACCCTCAATCTGGATCGCCTGGGCAATTCGGTCCCGTGTGGTACCCGCAATCGGCGTCACGATCGCGAGCTCGGCGCCGGCGAGCGCGTTGAGAAGCGAAGATTTTCCGACATTGGGTTCGCCCACCAACACAACGGTGAGCCCTTCACTCAGGAGGGCGCCACGACGGGCTGCGGCTCGGACTTCTCGGAGTTGCTCGACACAACGGTCGAGCTGTTGCGTTGCCTGGGCCGCCTGCAGAAAATCAAGCTCTTCCTCGGGGAAGTCGAGCGTCGCCTCCACCAGGGTCCTCAGCTCGAGCAATCGCGAGGCGAGTACCGAGACCGTCTGAGAAAACGCGCCCTCGAGCGCTCGCACAGCTGCGCGCGCCGCACGCTCGCTGCCGGCATCGATCAGGTCGGCCACCGCCTCAGCCTGCGCCAGATCGAGTTTGCCGTTCAGAAACGCTCGTTCGGTAAACTCGCCGGGCTCGGCAAGCCGCAGACCGATCGACTGGCCAGCCTCCAGCACCCGGGCGAGCACCCGGCGCAGAACCACCGGCCCGCCATGGCCGTGCAACTCGATCGAGTCTTCGCCCGTGTAAGACGCGGGCCCGGGAAAGAAGAGCGCCAATCCCCGATCGATCGGAGCACCCTGCGCATCGAGAAATGGGACGAGGCTCGCCCGTCGCGCCTCGATGGACCGACCAATGAGCGCAGGCATCAGGGATGCAACACCACGACCGGAAATCCGCACCACACCAATCGCACCGCGACCGGCCGCGGTGGCGATGGCCGCGATCGGACGCGCATCATGCATCGCTCAGGCAGCCTTGGCGGCTCGCTCCTGCTCGAAGCGCCGGATGATCAGCCATTGCTGGGCGATCGAGTAGATGTTGTTGACCAGCCAGTAGAGCACCAGACCCGAGGGGAAGAAGAAAAACATCACCGAGAACACAAGCGGCAGAATCATCATCATCTTCGCCTGGATCGGGTCGGGCGGCGTCGGATTGAGCTTCATCTGGATGTACATCGTGGCGGCCATCAGAATCGGCAGCAGACCCACAGGCATGTCCAGACCGGGGATGGTTCCAAAAAGGTCATCCGGTGAAGCGAGGTCGTCGATCCAGCCGATCCAAGGCGCATCGCGCATTTCCACCGAGGCGAGCAGCACCCAGTAAAGCGCAATGAACACGGGGATCTGGACCACGATCGGAAGACAGCCCCCCAGGGGGTTGATCTTTTCGTTCTTGTAGAGCTCCATCATCGCCTGGTTGAGGCGAACCCGATCATCGCCATAGCGCTCCCGAAGGGCCATCATCCTCGGGGTGACGGCCTTCATCTTGGCCATCGAGCGATAACTGGCGGCCTGAAGCGGATAGAACGCGGTCTTGATGACGATGGTCAGAAGGACGATCGCCCAGCCCCAGTTGCCCACCAGATCATGCAGTCGTTCGAGCAGCCAATAGATCGGCTTGGCCACCGCGGTCAGCCAACCGTAATCGACCACCAGTTCAAGCCCCGGCGCGATCGCCGCGAGCATGCTCTGATCCTGCGGACCCACGAGGAGCCGGGTATCGAGCGTGGTCGATGCGCCTGGGGCGAGATCTCCCGCAGGCACCTTGGCCCCGACCGAGTACAAGCGCTGATCGATCTTGCGGGTGTAGTACTCGCGCGCCAGCTTGTCGGGCGGCAGCCACGCGGAGAGGAAGTAGTGCTGGATGATGGCCAGCCATCCGTCCGGCGCCTGGCTGGCATGCGTCGGCTTGCCCTTGTCGATGTCGGAAAATGCCACCTTCTGAAACTTCTGCGCATCCGTGTAGATGACCGGGCCGACATAGGTGCTGTAAAACTGGTTGGTCCCCGGCGGCGGCGTGCTGTCCCGGGTCAACTGAACATAGAGGACCGGGGACACCCGCTCAGAGCCCGTGTTGGTGATTCGGTCACTGACTTCGAGCACATAAGATCCGCGCGCCAGCCTGAGCGAGCGCTCCAGGCGCAGTCCGCCGCTTTCTGCGACCAGGACCAGGCCGGCCGCGTCTCCCCCGCCGCTCTCCAACTGCGCAGGCAAGCGCGATGACCCTCGCTGCATGGTGGTGCGATGGGTCGGAAAGCCGGCCGAAGCCGCGCCGATGAAACCGCTCTGGGCCAGATAGGTGGACTGGGCGGATCCGTTGAGGAGCACCACATTGCCCTGGCCTGCGATGGTGTCGCGGTGCCGAAGCAGCTCGGCGCGACGCACCTGGCCCCCCACCGGGTCGATTTCCAGAGCAAGCACGTCGTTGGACAGTCGAATCGGCTCGGCCAGCGCAGAGACCGAACCGGTCTGGCCTTCGCCAGCGGGTACGGCCGCACCCGGGACGGCTGAAAGCGGCGCTGGCACAGTGGGCACGCTGGGATCCGCAGGCGCTGTCGGGGCGGATGGGGTCACGGCCGCGCTCGTCGGAGCCTCCGCACCAGACTTTTCAGCGGCAGGCTTGGCGGGCGGCCCCCCAAAGAGCGGAGGCTGGCCATTGTGCTGCTGCCATGCGTCCCAGAGGAAAAGGATCGACATCGAAAAGATGATCCAGAGAATCAGTCGCTGCGTCTGCATGATCTGGCTTCAGTGAGACTTTGGATGGGCCCGATGGCTCGAAGCGGTTGGAGCACTTCGGACAGGAGGATGTAACGGAACCTCGTCAATACCGCTGCCGCCCCAGGGATGACAGCGCAGCAGACGCGTCAAGCTCAGTCGCGCGCCGCAACAGGCTCCGTGTCGGTGGATCGCCTGGATCGCATACTCGGAACAACTCGGCATGAAGCGGCAACGTGGACCGATCAAGGGGCTGATCGCGACGCGGTAGAGCCGCACCATTGCGATGAGAAACCCTTGTGCAACGCGAGAGATCATCGCTCGCTATCCCTGGCGCGGCCGCTGCTGAGCCCAGGGCGAAGTCGCGACCGGGCAAGGCCGATGAGCGACTGGAGCTCGGTGCGCCAACGGCGGCGACGTTCCCCGCTCGGCCAATTACTGAACTCTTCCGGACGGCGCACCAATCTGAACATCACGGTTTGGTCGTGCAGTTCCGACGGCGCTTCCTGCCAGCACGATCGCATCAGACGCTTGAGCTGATTGCGGTCGACCGCCCGCACCAAGAGGCGCTTGGGCACGGTCGCAAAGAGCGGCGGGCGCACCTGCGCACGAGCGGGGTCGATATGGCTCATGCTGAGGCTCAAGTGCTGGGTGCGTGCCGCCGGGCTCAATCGCAAGAGGAAAGCGGCTGTCGGCGAGCCCTTCACTGGGCGCTTGACGGTGACCGCGGATTTGACAACGGCTCTTGCTTGCATCGACAGTCGCTCCGCGACCGGCCCCGAACGGATGCTCAGATGCCCAGTCGCTTGCGACCTTTGGCCCGACGCGCCCGGATCACGGCCCGCCCGCCGCGAGTCTTCATGCGAACCAGAAAACCGTGAGTACGTTTGCGCCGAGTAACCGAAGGCTGGTAGGTGCGTTTCATCGCGAAAATCCCAAGGAGACAGATCAAGAGCGGCGGTATTCCGGATCATCGGCGCTCCGGTCTTGGATTCAACCGACTTCCAACGCTGATTCGGACACCCCGCGCTGGGGTGATGAAAAATGACTGAAAAGCCTTTCATTAGATCGGAGGAGAGGCTTTCCTGTCAATTCGGTCGGGCCGACCCCCCTCTCCGTCCGGGGTAGAATCCAAGGCTTGCCCCGACCGCCCCACCCAACCCATTCCATGCTCGATCGCTGGCTCGAATGCGTGGCCCGACTCGAATCCGAGTTGCCCGCGCAACAGTTCCGTCCCTGGATCCGACCGCTGATTTTCATCGGCTTCGACCAGGCCGACGCGCGACTGCGGCTGGGCGTCACCAATCCCTTGAAGCTCAACTGGATTCGTAGCCAGTTCGAATCTCGCATCGTTGAGCTCGTCCGGCAGCACTTCGATCCGCGCGCAGAAATTTCCTTCGAAATACATCGCATGGCCCATGACGCAGGAGGTCGCGTCGATGGACAGGAAGACGCTGAATCGGGGCTGGCGCCCGATCGGCTTGAGCCTGAGGTCTCCTCCCACAACTCGGGGGGAGAAAATCCGCTCGATGCTTCAAGGCTTCGCGCTGATCTAAGTTTCGACAACTTCGTGCAGGGCAAGGCCAACCAGATGGCCTGGTCGGCGACCCTGCAGGTGGTGGACCAGCCCGGGCGGCAATACAACCCCCTCTTCTTGTACGGAGGTGTGGGTCTGGGCAAGACTCACCTGCTCCATGCCGCCGGCAACGCACTCAAAGGCCGAAAGTCATCTTTCAAGGTGCGCTATATCCATGCGCAAGACTACTTCGACGAAATGGTTCGTGGCATTCAGCAGAAGTCGCTTGTGCAGTTCAAGGCCAAATACCAGTCGCTCGATCTCCTGCTCGTCGACGATATCCAGTTTCTGGGCGGCAAGGAGCGGACACAGGAAGAGTTTTTCTATACGTTCGAGGCGCTGCTGTCGGCACGCAAACAGCTCATCCTGACCTGCGATCGCTATCCCAAGGAGCTCGCCGGGATCGAGGAACGCCTGATCTCGCGCTTTGGCTCAGGCCTGATCGTCGAGATCGAGCCTCCCGAACTCGAAATGCGGGTGGCCATCTTGCTCAAGAAGGCGGAACTTTCCGAAGCAGCGCTGCCTGAGGAAACCGCCTTTTTCATCGCTCGACAGTTGCGCTCAAATGTCCGAGAACTGGAGGGCGCACTGCTTCGAGTGATGGCCTATGCACGCTTCAGGAACCTGCCCATCACCACCGAACTCGCCCGCGAAGCGCTGAAGGACATCCTAGCCCTCAACCGCACTCCGGTATCAGTCGAATCCATTCAAAAAACCGTGGCAGATTTCTTCAAGCTCAAGGTCGCTGACATGTACAGCAAGAGGCGCCCTGCTCACATTGCGCGTGCCCGCCAGGTCGCCATGTACCTCTCGAAGGAACTCACCCAGAAAAGCTTTCCGGAAATCGGAGAAGCCTTCGGAGGCCGCGACCATACGACGGTCATCCACGCGGTTCGGCGCATTACCGACATTCGCCAGCATGATCAGGAGCTGAATCGTCAAATCCATGTCCTTGAACAGACCCTTCGAGCTTGAGTGCGCTGTGGACAAACCTGTGCACAACCCCTGCGGCTGGAAGGACCAACCGGTACACGGATTGTCGATAACCGCGTTACCGCGCTCCTCTAGGCTTTCTTGTGCACACTCATCCCCAGGCTGCACGACGGGATGTTCGCGATGCGCTTGGGGCCGGCGAGCCCTGCAAACAGGCGGGTTTGACCGCTTGTCCACAAAGATGTTCTGCAGTCATCTATCGACATCAATAGGAGACTGAATCCATGGTATTCATTCAAGCTAACCGCGATGCGATCCTCAAGTCGCTCCTTACCGTGACCGGCATTGTCGAACGGCGCCACACCATGCCGATCCTGGCCAATGTCCTGATCACAAAGAGAGGTGAACATGTTTCGTTTCTGGCCTCTGACGCGGAAATCCAGATCAGCACCACCTCGGAGTTGGGTGTAGGTTCCGAGGACGTTGGCACCACCGTGTCGGCGTTCAAGATTCGCGACATCCTCAAGGCCTTGCCCGAGGACAGTCAGGTCTCCATCAAGCTGGACGACCGCAAGGCCACGATCCAGGCCGGTCGCAGTCGGTTCAGCCTGCAGACGCTGTCAGACGCAGACTTTCCCACCCTGGCTTCGATCGATCAGTGGCCGGTGTCGCTCACCCTGACACAGAAACAGCTGCGTGGACTCTTGCAGAGCGTGTCCTACGCGATGGCGGTTCAGGATGTTCGCTACTACCTCAACGGAATTTTGCTCTCCACCTCCGGGGACACGATCAGAGCGGTAGCCACCGACGGTCACAGGCTCGCATTTTCAGAGGCGAGGCTTGACGGGACGGCCATGCCCAAACAGGAGGTCATCCTGCCCCGCAAATCTGTGATCGAGCTGCAGCGTCTGCTCGGCGACAGTGACGACCCGGTCACTGTCGACATTGCCGAGCGTCAGATCCGGCTGCGCTTCGACCAGATCGAGTTCATCTCCAAGCTCGTCGACGGCAAGTATCCCGACTATCAACGGGTCATACCGACGACCCATCGCAACCGCCTGCATGTCAGCCGTGAGCAGTTTGCGGCTGCCCTGTCACGCGCCTCCATCCTGACCAGCGAAAAGTTGCGCGGCGTACGCATGACCATCGAGCCTGAGTCCTTGCGTATCCAGAGCAGCAACGGCGAACAGGAGGAGGCCTTCGAGGAGGTGGAATCGGACTATCAAGGCGAAACCCTCGAGGTCGGTTTCAACATCACGTATCTGCAAGATGTGTTGGGTTACATCAAGGACGAGCAGGTCAGAATTGAACTGGGATCGGCCAACTCGAGCGCGCTGATCAGCATGCCGGGCAATGATCATTTCAAGTATGTCGTCATGCCGATGCGCATGTAAGGGCAGCCAACTCATGAGCGACAACAGTTACGACTCCAGTTCGATCCAGATCCTCGAGGGTTTGGAGGCGGTCCGCAAGCGGCCGGGCATGTACATCGGCGATACGTCCGACGGTACGGGACTGCATCATCTGGTGTTCGAGGTGGTCGACAACTCGATCGACGAAGCCTTGGCCGGCTACTGCGATGAGATCGTTGTCACGATCCATACCGACAACTCCATCTCGGTCACCGACAACGGACGCGGCATTCCGACCGGGATCAAGTGGGACGACAAGCACGAACCCAAACGAAGCGCGGCCGAAATCGTGATGACCGAACTGCATGCCGGTGGCAAGTTCGACCAGAACAGCTACAAGGTGTCCGGAGGGCTTCATGGCGTGGGGGTGTCATGCGTCAATGCGCTCTCAAAGTGGTTGCGCCTGACGATTCGGCGAGACGGTGCCGTGTATGCCATGGAATTCCATCGCGGAGTCACCCAAAACCGCGAACTCATCACCGAAAATGGCGTGGCGGTGTCGCCCGTAAAGGTGATCGGAGTCACCCAGCACCGGGGCACCGAAGTCCATTTTTTGGCTGACGAAACGATCTTTGGGCAGGTCGAGTTCCATTACGAGATCTTGGCCAAACGCCTGCGCGAGCTGTCATTTCTCAATAACGGCGTGCGCATCAAGCTGATCGACCAGCGACAGGGCAAGGAAGAAGACTTTGCCTTTGCGGGCGGCGTCAAGGGCTTTGTGGAGTACATCAATCGCACCAAGACAGTCATCCACCCCAATGCCTTTCATGTGACCGCTTCGCGCAATACCGAGGCGGGCGCGGCCATCGGGGTCGAAGTCGCAATGCAATGGAATGACGGTTACAACGAACAGGTGCTCTGCTTTACGAACAATATCCCCCAGAGGGACGGCGGCACGCATCTGACCGGACTGCGCGCAGCGATG
>JBIKVK010000080.1:0-13071 GCA_044356835.1 Burkholderiaceae bacterium | reverse complement strand
TTGCGGACCTCGTGCTGACTCTTGCCGCAAAACGAGCAGTAGAGCGGCTTTTCACTCGAACCCTTCTTTTCTGACATCCGTGCCCCGGCAAATGAACCGACAGGAGAGTGATCAGGTCAAGACGCTTCGACCCGGCTCGAGAGAACCTTGTCTATGATCCCGTAGCTTACCGCATCTTGGGCCGACATGAAGTTATCGCGGTCAGTATCTCGCGCGATCCGCTCGATGGGCTGCCCGGTCTTCTCCGAAAGGATTGCATTCAGACGCTCACGCAGATAAAGGATCTCGCGCGCCTGAATTTCAATGTCGGAAGCCTGCCCCTGCGCCCCACCGGAGGGCTGATGAATCATGATGCGCGCATTGGGCAGCGCGAACCGCTTGCCGGCCGCACCTGCGGCCAGCAGAAAAGCCCCCATGCTCGCCGCAACGCCCATACAGAGAGTGGATACGTCGGGCTTGATGAACTGCATGGTGTCAAACATCGCGAGTCCGGCCGACACGGAGCCCCCGGGTGAGTTGATGTAGAACGAAATGTCCTTGTCCGGGTTCTCGGACTCGAGAAACAGCATTTGAGCGACGATCAAGTTGGCCGTGACATCCATGACCGGGCCCACCAGAAACACCACCCGCTCGCGCAACAGCCGGGAGTAGATGTCATAGGCACGCTCGCCCCGGCCGCTGGTCTCGATGACGATGGGCACCATCCCGAGGCCTTGCGGCTCCTGTCGATGCCCCAAATGAGCATTCACAAGGTCTTCGATCAAGGCGTTTCGAGTGGTCATGGCAGGGCCTCTGGAACAGATTCGGGGTGGTGCAAATGTCGACGGGGCCTCAGGCGGCGGGTTGGGCCATCAGGTCATCGAAACTCAGCGACACATCCGTGACCTTGGCCCGACTCAGCAGCCAGTCGACCACGTTTTGCTCGATGACCATAGCTTCAACCTCGGCCAGTCGCTCCCGATCACTAAAGTAGGCTCGCATGATCTCGGCCGGATTTTCATAGGCCTGGGCAAACTCTTCGATGGTCTTGCGAATCTGATCCGGCTTGGCCTGCAGGGATTCGCGCTGTACGATTTCTCCGATGAGCAGGCCTAAACGGACCCGCTTCTCGGCCTGTTCGCGAAAGGCATCCGGCGGGAATGGCATGGAGCGAATGTCCATACCCCGCGCCTGCAGATCAGCCTTCATGCGGTCGGCCAGGACTGCGCTTTCGGACTCGACCAGAGCCTTGGGAAGATCGAAGCTCGCAAGAGCGGGCAGAGCATTCATCACGCTCGACTTGACCCGGGCACGCACTCGCTGGCCGACTTCACGCTCGAGATTTTTGCGAATGTCATCGCGAAGTCGGGATACATCACCGTCAGCAATGCCAAACTGGGTGACAAACGCGTTGTCTACCGCGGGCAACTGGCCCGCTTCAAGCTTTTTCAGAGTCGTCTCGAACTGAGCGGTTTTGTCGGCCAGATTGGCTGCGCCGTAGTCCGCTGGGAATTTGACCGGGAACACCCGCTTTTCGCCCGGCATCATTCCGGAGACGCCCGTCTCGAAATCCGGGAGCATCCGCCCCTCCCCCAGGACAAAGGGAAAGTCGGTGGCCGAGCCCCCCTCGAACGCAACCCCCTCGATCGAGCCACTGAAATCGATGGTGGCCCGATCACCCTGCCCGGCGGGTCGGCCGGACACCTCCGACCACTGCATACGCTGTTTGCGAAGCACCTCGATCGTTTTGTCCACGTCAGCATCGCCGATCGTGCACTGTACCCGCTCGACCGAAAGCCCGGATGCTTCGCCCGGATGAACCTCCGGATAGACCTCGAACTGCGCGGAAAACGCAAGCTGGCCCTCGACACCCGCCTGACCGGGCTCGATCTTGGGCTGACCGGCCACCTTCAGTTTGTGCTCGTTCACCGCATCGTTGAAGGCTTTACTGACCGCATCGCCCAGAACTTCGGCCTGAACCTGCCCGCCGTAGGTGCGCTCGATCATCTTGATCGGCACCTTGCCCGGCCTGAAGCCGGCCATCTTCACCGTGCGAGACAGCTCGCGCAGGCGCTGCGACACCTGTCGAGCGATATCTTCGGCCGACACGGCCATCTGTACACGCCGCTCGAGCGCGCCCGTCGTTTCAATTACTGTAGCCATTCTCTGAACATTCCCCTATGGTGACGAACGGACGCGCACAAACGTCCGGCGCCCTGGTGCGGCCGAAAGGACTCGAACCTTCACGCCTTTCAGCGCCAGGACCTAAACCTGGTGCGTCTACCAATTCCGCCACGGCCGCAAAGCCCTCAATTCTATCCGAAGCAGCTCCGATCAGCCGGCATGGGCCTATGGGGCGCGGCCGGAGCCCGCAGACGTTCGCCGTGTCACCGAAGTCCCCACGTTAAAATCGAACTCATGCAACCCTCGCCCGCCTGGACTGGAGTCGATCACTATGAAAATTTTCCAGTCGCCTCCCGACTGGTGCCCCGCGACATCCGGCCGGCAGTGATTGCGATCTATCATTTCGCTCGATTCGCAGACGATATCGCAGACGAGGGAACGGACACTCCTTCGGCTCGGCTTGAGGCATTGGATGCGCTTCGGAGAGGGCTGCGCGCCGGGCCGCACTCGGCCGAGCCACCTCCCGCCTGCGTGAATGCCCTGTGGCCCCATCTGGAACGTCACCAGCTGTCGATTGAACCCCTGCTCGCCCTGCTCTGCGCCTTCGAGCAAGACGTGCGGGGCTTTGACTACTGGAGCCGTCAAGACGTCCTGGACTACTGCAAAAATTCTGCGAATCCAATCGGCCGCCTTCTGCTCGATCTCTTCAAGGTCGGCCCGACGCCGGACATCCTTGCCCAGTCCGATGCGATTTGCAGCGCGCTTCAGATCATCAACTTTCTCCAGGACCTTAAGATCGATGTCGGTCGGGGCCGTTTTTACCTGCCCCGGGCAGAGCTCGCCCGGTCGGGCCTGGGTCATGCGGAACTGGGCGCGATGGTGCTTTCGGGACGTGCCCAACCGGCACTCTGCGACCTGATCGGACAACTCGCGGCCTGGGCCCGAGCGCTCCTCGTCCAGGGAGCGCCGCTTGTTTCGGCTGTTCCGTGGCGGCTGAGCCTCGAGTTGCGGGCTATCCTGGCGGGGGGGTTTCGTATTCTTGAATTGCTCGGACGGAATGATTTCGACCCGATTCGTGTCCGGCCCAAACTACGCTGGACCGACGCGCCGGCCTTGATTCGACTCTTTGCCGGGGTGGGTCAATGACCCCTGATGCCTACTGCCAGGACAAGGCCGCGCGGAGCGGTTCGAGCTTCTATTACAGCTTCATGTTCCTGCCCCCCGAGCGGCGTCGCGCCATTACCGCGCTGTATGCGTACTGCAGAGAGGTGGACGACGTCGTCGACGAGTGCAGCGACGTTGGAGTCGCCCGGACCAAACTGGCCTGGTGGCGAGAGGAACTTCTGCGTCTGGAATCAGGCCAGCCTCAGCATCCGGTCACGCAGGCGCTGCAACCCCATATGCAAGCCCTAAGCTTGCGTATCGAGCATCTCAGGGCGGTGATCGACGGCATGGCGATGGACTTGGAACAGCATCGCTACCTGGATTTCGAGGCGCTTCAGCTCTACTGTCATCGAGTTGCAGGAGTGGTTGGCATCATGTCGGCATCGATTTTCGGCTACAGCCGGGCCGAGACTCTTTTTTACGCCGAACGGCTCGGTCTTGCCTTCCAACTGACCAACATCATCCGCGACGTGGGCGAAGATGCTCGTAAGGGCCGGATTTACCTGCCGCTGTCGGATCTGCGCCAGTTTGGCGTCCATGAACAGGACGTCTTGCGTGGTCGCAGCAGCCCCGAGTTTCTCGAGATGATGCGCATGCAGAGCGGGCGCGCCCGGTCGATTTACCGTGAGGCGCTTGGCTACCTGCCCGAAGAGGATCGGCCCACTCAGCGTCCGGGCCTGATCATGGCGTCGATCTATTCGACGCTTCTCGACGAGATCGAGCGTGACGGCTTCAGGACCCTCACCCATAGAACCTCGCTGACACCGCTGCGCAAGCTCTGGCTCGCGTGGCGAACGTGGCGCCGACCGCGTCTCGCGATTGAGCTCCGAAAGTGACCCTTGAGCGGGCTCGATTCGACCCAAGGTCGACCGCCTGCGTTGATCTCGCAGTCGTTGGGGCAGGCTGGGCAGGGCTCGCTGCGGCGATCGAGGCGAGCCGCGCAGGGCGATCGATCGCAGTTCTGGAAGCTGCGGGACAGGCCGGCGGCCGGGCACGTCGCCAGATCATGGACTTTGGCGCCGGCCCGGTTGCGCTGGATAACGGCCAACATTTGCTCATCGGCGCGTATCGGGCCACCCTTGGCCTGATCTCCGAACTTGGCATCGAGGAGCATCGCATCTTTGAGCGCGTGCCGATGCGTTTACAAGATAGCGCAGGTCGGAGACTGTCGGTCCAGCCGCTCCCGGCGCCATTGCATCTGATCGCCGGGCTGCTGACCGCGACGGGCCTCACGATCCGGGAGCGATGGGCCATGGCCCGGATGATCCAGGGGCTGAGGCTCCAAGGCTGGAGGGCCCCAATCTCTGAGACTGTATCGGAATTGCTCGAGCGAATGGGCCAGCCGAGCGAGCTGTCGCGCACACTTTGGACGCCACTATGCATCTCCGCGCTTAACACCCCTCCCGCGCGGGCCTGCGCCCGCACGTTCGCCCGCGTCCTTAAGGAGTCACTCGGAGCGAATCGGAGCGCATCGGATTTTCTGCTGCCCCGAGCGACCCTGTCGGATTGCCTTCCCGACCCGGCGGTCGAAAAGCTGACTGAGCGGGGGGCCTCGCTCTACTGGCACGCTCCGGTTCGCTCGATCGCGCCCCCCGCGAGCGGCCATCGGCACTGGCAGCTGGAGACCTCGCACGGACCGATCAGGGCACGATCTGTGGTGCTGGCCTGCGGTCTTTCCAGCACGCGACGGCTGCTCGCGAAGGTCGCATCTGGCCTTGACCCATCCGATGCGGCGCAGCCTGCGCTTGGCAATGCCATGGCCGCGCTGTCGGCTCATCAATTCGAGTCGATCGCAACCCTGTGGACGGCCTGGCCCAGGTCGGCGTGGCCGAACCCACTCAGCCCTTTGATGCTGCGATGGCCGCGGGGCGAGACTCGATTCGCAGATTGGTTTTTCGATCGCGGCGAGCACCATGGGCATCGATTGGGCGCCTTCGTCCTGAGCGATGCCGCGGAGCCGGGCGCACGCTTCGAACCTGGTCAGGCCCTCGAACGGGCTCGCCTGATCGCGCGTCTTCAAGGTCTTCCGGAACCGGTTCGCGCCATCGCGGTCATCGAGCGCCGTGCGACGTTCACCTGCCACCCGGACCGTCCAGTGCCGGCACAATCCCGGGAAGGCATCGTTGCGGGCCTGTGGTTCGCGGGCGATTACACAGAGCCCGACTATCCGGCCACGTTGGAAGCTGCTGTGCTCAGCGGCCGCCGGATGGGTGTGCATGCCGTGGCATGGCTGTCGGATCAGTCCCAGGCCAAACCCAGCGCTTGATCCACCCGCTCGATTGGAACCGCCTCGATGCCCTCGAGCGGGCGGCGGGGCATGTTCGCTCGCGGAATCAACACTTTTGGAAAACCCAGCTTTGCAGCCTCGCGGAGCCGCTCCTGCCCCCGAGGTGCGGGCCGGATTTCACCGGCCAGACCTATTTCTCCAAAGACTGCCACCTGGGGCGGAAGGGGCCGGTTGCGTAGCGAGGACACGATCGCGAGTAACACCGCCAGATCGGCTGCAGGCTCGGTGATTCTGACGCCCCCGACGGCATTGACAAAGACATCCTGATCATGACAGGCCACACCGGCGTGGCGGTGGAGCACAGCAAGCAGCATGGCCAGCCGGTTGCTCTCCAGGCCGACCGAGAGGCGACGCGGCGATGGCACATGACTGTGATCGACCAAAGCCTGCACCTCGACCAGCAGGGGCCGGGTCCCCTCAAGGGAAGCGAGGATGCAAGAGCCTGAAACCTTCTTTTCGTGCTGCGAGAGAAAGAGCGCGGAAGGATTGGACACTGCTTTCAGACCCCTGTCGGTCATTGCAAAAACGCCCAACTCGTTGACTGCGCCAAAGCGGTTCTTGAAGGCTCGAATCATGCGGAAAGCCGAGCCCGGATCGCCCTCGAAATAGAGCACCGTATCCACGATGTGTTCGAGCACCCTGGGACCCGCCAGGGTGCCCTCTTTGGTGACGTGCCCGATCATGACCAGCGCAACGCCCAGAGCCTTCGCCTGGCGGGTGAGCTGCGCTGCGCATTCCCGCACCTGAGCGACCGAGCCCGGCGCAGACTGAAGCTGCGGCGTATAGAGGGTCTGAATTGAGTCGATCACCACCACCGCGGGCCGCCGTGATTCGATTTCAGATTGAATGCGCTCCAGGTCAATCTCGGCCAGCAAAGGAATTCGGGCCTCGCCCAGGCCCATGCGGCGCGCACGCAATGCGATCTGCGAGGCCGACTCTTCCCCACTGACATAGAGCACTGAACTGACCCCAACGAGCCCGGCGAGCGCTTGCAGCAGCAGGGTGGATTTGCCAATACCCGGATCGCCTCCAATGAGAATGACCGATCCCGCCACCAGTCCGCCACCCAGCACGCGATCGAATTCCTCGCTCCCGGTCGCCATTCGGGCCACCGTTTCAGGTTCGATCGCATCCAACGTGACAAGAGGCGCCGCCCTCACAAGCCCCTGATGTCTCGAGGCGGGCCGCTCGATCGGCGCCTCGTTCAGGGTATTCCACTGATTACAGTGGGGGCACTGGCCGGCCCACTTAGGGCTGGCGCCGCCACATTCGTTACAGACGAACTGGGTTCTGGTCCGAGACGCCATCGGAGATGACCTCCCTGCGCACACGAGGGGCCACCCCGCACATCAACTCATAGGCGATGGTGCCGGCAGCCTGCGCCACCTCGTCGATGGGAATCGTCATGCCCCACAGCTCGACAGGGCTGCCGGGTGCTGCGTGATCGATGCCGGTCAGGTCGACCGCCATCATGTCCATCGATACGCGGCCAAGCGTTTGGGTGCGGATGCCCTCCACCGCCACCGGTGTACCCGTTGGGGCGTGTCTGGGATAGCCGTCTGCATAACCACCGGCCACGATGCCGATTCGCATGGCTCGATCGGCTGTAAAGGTGCTTCCGTATCCCACCGAATCACCCTTTTCCAGCTGCTGCACCGCCAGGAGCCGCGAATGCAGCACCATGGCAGGCTGAAGGCCCAGGCTTGCCGCTGACCTGTCAGCAAAAGGGCTCGAACCGTACAGCATGATGCCGGGCCGCACCCAGTGCCGGTGGGTCGCTGGCGCATCGAACAGCGCAGCCGAGTTGGCGAGGCTGTGCGGCGCCCGCCGGTGGGCCACCGCCGCATCGAAGCGGCCCAGGGGAATCAGTGTTCCCCCCTCCACATCCGCGTTGGCAAAGTGCGTCATCCAGCTGACTGAACGAACCGAAGGGCATCGGCTCAAACGCTCAAAAAAAGAGTCGGCCTGTGCCAGCGCCACCCCGAGCCGATTCATTCCGGTGTTGAGCTTGAGGAAGACATCGATAGCTGGCCCCCCATGGGCAGTCAGCCACTCAAGCTGGACAGGGTCGTGAACCACCAGGGAAAGACCCTGCTCCGAGGCCTGTTGCAGGTCGGCTGGATCGAAGGCGCCCTCGAGCATGAGGATCGGCCTGACCCAGCCCGCCTGGCGAAGACGTGCCGCCGCATCAAACTCCACCAGCGCCAAACCATCGGCCGCTGAAAATGCGCTTGCGGCCTCGAGCACACCATGCCCGTAGGCATTGGCCTTCACGACGGCCCACAGTTTCGAGCCTGGCGCGAGCGCCCGGGCCCGACCGAGATTGGAACGAAGCGCTGACAGCCGAATGCTGGCCGTGATGGGACGAGGCATGATGTAGGGATTCGGAAAATGCCGAGGCGACGATCCCGGCATAGCGAAAGTATCACACCCCCTGGGCTCGCGCCGAAACGGCCATGCCCCGTGGTATAACCGCGGTCGTCACGCTTTCGTCCAAAGATAAAACCTCAAGGATGAGTCGTTCCATATGAAGCGCGGTTTCTACACCATCATGGCGGCGCAGTTTTTTTCTTCGCTTGCCGACAATGCGCTTCTGATCGCAGCGATTGCGCTGCTGATCGAGATGCAGGCGCCTGACTGGGCCAAGCCCATGCTGAAGTTGTTTTTCACCATATCGTATGTGTGCCTGGCACCCTTCGTGGGTCCGTTTGCCGATTCGATGCCCAAGGGCCGGGTGATGTTCATCACCAACCTCATCAAGGTGACCGGCTGTGCCCTGATGTTTTTCGCTGTGCACCCGCTGCTCGCTTATGCCGTAGTGGGGCTGGGCGCCGCGGCCTACTCCCCGGCCAAGTATGGAATCCTGACCGAGCTTCTGCCCCCCGAACAGCTTGTCGCTGCCAACGGTTGGATCGAAGGCGCGACGGTCGCTTCGATCATCCTGGGTACGGTGCTGGGGGGCGCCTTGATCAGCCCAACCATAGCGGCCTACATGCTGTCGTTCGACTTTCCAATCGTCACTACCGGCGTCGACACTCCCGCCGAGAGCGCCATTCTGGTCATCGGCCTGGTGTACGCACTGGCTGCAGTCTTCAACCTCCGGATCCCTGATACGGGCGCGCGATACCCCTCTCAGGCCTGGCGTCCAGTGGCGATGGTTCGCGAATTCGGCGGCTGCTGTGCATTGCTCTGGCGAGACAAGCTGGGGCAGATCTCTCTTGCGGTCACGACTCTATTCTGGGGCGCTGGAGCAACCCTCCAGTTCATCGTGCTCGAGTGGGCTCGGGTCGCGCTGAACATGCCCTTGAACCAGGCGGCGATCCTGCAAGGCGTGGTCGCAATCGGAATCGCCGGGGGCGCGGTGGTGGCCGCACGGTATGTCCGTCTGCGGTCGTCCGTCAGGGTCTTGCCGGTCGGCGTGGCCATGGGTCTGATTGTGCCCGTCATGACCCTGGTGTCCTCTCAGGGAATGGCCTACCCGCTTCTGGTTCTGGTTGGCGCCCTTGCGGGCTTTTTTGTGGTGCCGATGAACGCCTTGCTCCAGCACCGTGGGCATGTGCTGATGAGTGCTGGCCGTTCAATCGCGGTGCAGAATTTCAACGAAAACCTGAACATCCTTGCGATGCTGGGCATCTATGCGCTCTTGATCAAACTCGAGTTGCACGTGAATCTGATCATCACGCTCTTCGGAGGCTTTGTTGCCGCCACGATGCTGGTCGTGATGTTCGTACACCGCAGCAATCAGAAGAAGTTCGACTCGGTTTCGCTGATCGGCGAGGCTAAGCACTAGTCTCTGCTGTGGTTTCGAGCGTGCGCCGGACCAGAGCCCAGTCGCGCCAGGCCTTGGCCTTGTCCTGAGGGTTGCGTAACAGGTAGGCCGGGTGGTAGGTGACAATGCAACGCACAGTCGCGGTACCCACCGTTGCCCGGTGTACAAGTCCCCTCAAACTTGCAATCGACGCATCCGATTGCAGTATGGATTGTGCGGCATAACGCCCCATCAGAACCGCAAGCCCGGGGCTGAGCAGCTCGACCTGGCGCTGCAAAAAGGGACGGCATCTCATGCTCTCATCCGGCTCGGGATTGCGGTTTCCGGGCGGACGGCATTTGAGCGCATTGGTGACGTAGACGTCGCGTTCCCGGTCCAGTCCGACGGCAGCGAGCATTTGGTTCAGCAATGCGCCCGCCCGACCGACGAAGGGCAGGCCCTGCCGGTCCTCTTCCGCACCCGGCGCTTCGCCAACCAGCAAACAGCGGGCATCGACCGGTCCGCATCCGGGAACTGACCGCTGGCGCGTTGCGCCCAGCGCGCAGGCTCGGCAGGCCTCGACCGCGACGACAAGCTCTTGCCAATGCGCAGCCAGTCCATGGGCTCGATCTTCCGGCGGATCCGATCCCTGCTTGAATGGCTTTGGATCGACGGCGGCAGGCAACGGCGTCACGGCCGGCAATGACTCGATTCGCTGGTCCGAATCGGGCTCCGGATGTGATCGCCATAGCGGCCCGAGGTCCAAGGCAAACCAGGCCGCCCTCTGCGAAGGGTTCATTGCTTGAGGCTCCGAAACATCACGATGGCATCTTCGCGGCTCTGGTGCCAAGACGGGTAGTAGCGCCGACGCAGGCCGACCGTTTCAAAGCCCAGTCGCCGATAGAGCCGAAGCGCTGCGCGATTGGAAGGTCGAACCTCCAGCAACATCCCCCCGGCACCGCGCCGTCCGCTATCGGCCATCAAATGCTGCAGCAGACCTTCGCCCAGACCTTGTTTCTGAAAAGGAGCGTCAACGCTTAGGTTGAGCAAATGCACTTCATCGGGAAGCCACATCACGACTGCGTACGCCACGATCACCGCCTCGATTTCCAGGACAGGCATTTCGTAGCCCGCTGTCAGCGAGTCGGCGAAGTTGCCCCGGGTCCACGGAAACGGGTAAATCCTCTGCTCGATCTCGAGGACCCGATCCAGATCCAGCGCCCCCATGGGGCGGAGGCCTGCGGGCACAGCGGATCGACCGCCGGGATCCGCCCGGGTGCAAGGAGGGCGCAGTAGATTGACTTCAGGCACGATCCGGCGTCCGAGCGGTACCAAGGCGCATACGACGCAGGCTCTCCTGCTCATCACGATTGAGCGCGACTTTGTCTCGAATGTAGAGCGGCATCGCCGCGGCGGCATCCCAGCCTGTCGTTTCCGCGAGGCGCAAGCGGGCGATCGATCCGATGACGTCCGCACGCAGGCCCGAGGTGTTGCCCAGCGCAGTGACCGGGCAATTGAAGCGGCGTTCCAGGGCAGCTCGTAACGAATACCCCTCATAGGAAAGATCGCCGGCCAGGATCAGCGAGCCAGGCGCTGGACTTGGGACCTCGATCGATCCGGGCAAAGCGTCAATGCCGACCACTCGGGGTGCGCAGAGCAAAAGCGGTCGTCCCAGTGGCTCTTCATCCTCGCATTCAACCGCAACGAGGCTGGCATAAGCCTCCCCCAGGCGCGCGTCGATGGCGGCCAGAACCAGATGTCGCCCCCTCACCGACTGACCGACCGCCTGGACGGCCAGCGCCTCCAGGGTACCCACCGGCACCAGGGGAACATCCAAACCAAACGCCAGTCCCTGCCCGACCGAACAACTGACGCGCAGCGAGGTGAAGCTGCCTGGGCCGGCTTCGAACGCGATGGCCGCTATGTCCGAACGCGAGAGGGATTTCGAGGCGAGGATTCCATCCACCATCCGCAGAAGATGTTGCGACTGATCGGCGCCGCTCAACTGGGACCAAGTCTCGCGGCCCAGGGACGAACCGCCCCGAAGCGCCTCTAGGGAAACGGAGCACCAGCCGAATGAGGCAGAAAGAGCGAGAAGCCAGCTCACTGACCGACCCGAGGTTCGTCCCGCCTCGGTAGCGACGGATCGGCATGCCCCGAGGGATGCATCCGGTCGCGACGATGAGGCTCGACTGCAACGCCCGACGTGGGATGACGGTGCAGACGCCCTCCCCCCTCTTGGACTCGGACGCGAGTTCCATCACCTGGCCCCGCCTGCCGGTCGCGGAGCTCCCGCCGCAGCTGATGCCGCTCTTCCGGGCTCCACTCGACTTGAGCGCCTACCCGTCGCTCACTCGGGAGGGGCTTGTGGTTGGCGTGCTCCGAATGGTTCACCACCGATCCCGCCCTGTGGGGATAATGACCCTGAAGCCTCTGGCGGTGGGCCTCACGCAGCTGCTCGCGGAATTTTGCCCGCTCATCCGGTTCGAGTCCCTGCGCCTGGACGCTCAACGCGATCAGGAGCGTCCCAGCAGCGGCCAGGCAGGTCGTGATTAATCGGGACAAAGCGGTAGGCATCTCGTCATTTTAGAGCCTGTCCGCCCCCAAAGCCCGGATCAGGCGTTAAAGCCTGTAACAAGTGGTAAGCCCATCCACACCGGCCGCTCCATCGATCCGTGCAGAGATATCATCTCGATCATGACTGCGACCCCCCGAAAATTGCTGATCGTCGATGACGATCCGCGCCTGCGCGATCTGCTCCGCCGATACCTAAGCGAAAACCAGTTTGAGGTGTCACTCGCTCCGGACGGCCCCTCGATGCAGCGACTCATGCAGCGAGACCAATTCGACCTGATCATCTTGGACCTGATGCTTCCCGGCGAGGATGGACTCGCTTTGCTGCGCCGATTGCGCGGGCTGAATGATCGAACGCCGGTGGTCATGCTCACGGCAAAAGGAGATGAGATCGATCGCATCATCGGTCTGGAAGTCGGTGCGGACGATTACCTCGCCAAGCCGTTCAACCCGCGTGAACTGCTCGCCCGGATTCACGCAGTGCTTCGCCGCAGCCCGCCCGCCGAGATCCCGGGCGCTCCGGGGGGAGCCGGCGAGACGCTTCAATTCGGAAGGTTTACGCTCAAGCTTGGCGTGCGGCAGCTGCTGCGCGACGGAGAGCCGATTAGCCTCACCACCAGCGAATTTTCAGTCCTCAAAGTCCTGGCCCAGCATGCCCGTCAACCGCTGTCCCGCGACAAACTGATGACACTTGCGCGGGGCCGGGAATATGGCGCCTTTGATCGCAGCCTTGACGTTCAGGTCTCGCGCTTGCGCCGGATCATCGAGGACGACCCCCAGCAACCGCGCTTCATTCAGACCGTCTGGGGGGTGGGGTACGTATTCGTTCCGGATGACGACTGACTTGCGCCCCGATCCGGTCGCGGTTCCGCGGCGCTGGTCGAGTGCCCTGGAAACCTTTCGAGCGGGCTTTTTCTGGCGCACGTTCGCGCTGTTCGCGGGGCTCGTGATCGCCAGCGTATTGACAATCTTCATGTCCTACCGGCTGCTGGATCCGGCGCCCCCTGAGCAGCGACTCGCCTGGGAAGTGGCGTCAATCGTGAACCTCACCCGCTCGGCTTTGCTTGGGGCCACACCGGCTCGGCGAATGCCCCTGCTCGAGCAACTGGCCGAGGAGGAGGGCCTGCGCGTCCTTCCCCTTGAACCCTCGGACCGGATCAATCCGATCGAGCGACAGTCGGGACTTCAGGCGCTG
>JBIKVK010000079.1:0-13131 GCA_044356835.1 Burkholderiaceae bacterium | reverse complement strand
CCGTATCGCTCAGGGGCTCAATGACCGCAGGACGCCGTTCCAGAAGGCGTTTCGCAGCTGGTAGGGCAGCCGGTCTGTCCGGGCCGAAGGCTGCTCATTCACCGAAGTCTGCACCATTACGATGCGTTCCTCGGGATGAACGATGATGGATTGTCCGTGCACCCCCTGTAGCATGAAGACGCGTCGCTCCCCCGGCATGATCCAGGTCTGATACCCATAGCCCAGAAAGGATGAGGCCTTTCCTGGCCGGAAGGCCTCGGGTTGCCGGGTTGCGTCGGTGGCTTCCCGGACAAACTCGCGCGGGATGATCTGCTCTTCGCCCACGGCGCCATCGTTGGCGAGCAGCCAGCCAAACAGGGCCCAGTCGCGCAAACTCGCGCTGAATCCGCCGCCCGCGGCCTCGGCCTCGTCGGTCGAGGAGAGGATCCAGCGGGCTTCATCGTTCGCACCCATGGGCTTCCAAATCCAGTCGCGGGTCAACTCGGCCAGCGTTCGGCCCGAAGCCCGGATCAGCACCCGTCCCAGGATCTCGGTCTCGATCGTCGCGTAGTGAAATTGCGAGCCTGCCTCGAAGCTGCGTTCCTTGCGGCTGTTCACAAAGTCGGTCACCCGTTGGGCTTGACCACGGTTTTGCGGCGCGCCCAACACCTGGGTGAACTTCGAATGGTCGTCCTTGCCGTCATACCGCTCGGAGTAGGCGACACCGGAAGACATTCTGAGGAGTTGCCTGATCGTTGTCCGACCATATTCGGAGTGGGCAATTTCGGGCCAGTACCGGCCCGCCGGATCATCCAGTGAGGCAATGACGCCTTTGGCGTGCGCGATGCCCGTCAACATGCCAGTGACCGTCTTGGCCATGGAGAAGGATCTGAACAGCGAGTCGGGCGAGCGGCCATACTGGTAGTACTCTGCGACGATCTTGCCGTCCTTCAGGATCAGGAGTCCGGTGGTCCGGGTCATGTCCAGGAATTCTTCCAGCGACCGATCAAGGTTCTGCCATCGCCAGCGGATCTGCGGAGGGCTCGCCGACCAGGCGAGCGGGCGTGGCTGATCCGAGGCCGGTACCTTGGATTGTCGGGAGAATGGATTGTCGCGAATGCTCCACAGAGCGACACGACAATCGCTGCGCCGAGGCCATTCCGCACACAGCGGCCACCCCTTGGATTGTCCGAGGGCCTCGGCGTCCGGGCCGCCTGGCCGCAGGACGGGCGCCTGAGCGAGCGCCTGAGCAGCCCAGATTGAGAGCGTGATTGCGAGGAATCGAAAGGTCTGCGGGCGCATCGCGATCAAGGGGTGGATTGGAAAGAGGCCATTGTGCGCCCAACCGGACGTATTCGCACACAGGACGGGGCCTAAATCATCGACTTGCTCAACCAGCGATGGGTGGCTCCGTAAACAGGCTCGGTCCTGCCGCTGCGCTCGCCCGATCCCGGTATGCTTGTGCCGAAAGGAATACGCGTGTCCCTCTTTACGACCCATCGCCTTGTCTGGTTCTCGCTGGCCCTGGCCGCAGGCTTGTTGCTCCTGGCCCTGATTCAAGCCCAGTGGGGGCACTGGCTCACCTTCGAGTATCTGAAAGCCAGTGCAGATGCGCTTGCTGCGTTCGAGCGCGAGCACCCCTGGATAACGGCCTGGGTTTTCTTCGGGCTCTACGTGCTTGCGACTGGGCTGTCCATCCCCGGAGCGGTCGTGCTCACAATGGCCGCCGGTGCGCTCTTTGGGCTTGTCCTGGGCGTCGTGCTGGTTTCGTTCGCCTCCAGTCTGGGGGCGCTCATCGCATTCGGCCTCTCGCGGTACCTGCTGCGCGACATGATTCGGCGTCGGTTTGCAGCCCGGTTGACCCCGCTCGATGAAGGGATCGAAAGGGACGGAGTGTTTTACCTGCTGGGACTGCGACTGGTGCCTGTGGTGCCGTTCTGGCTGGTGAATCTGGCTCTGGGTCTGACCCGCCTGCGGACTTGGGATTACTACTGGGTCAGTCAAGTCGGGATGCTGCCCGCCACGGTGTTGTATGTGAATGCCGGGACGCAGCTCGCCGCCATCGAGTCGCCCGGCCAGGTGTGGTCGGCACCAGTCCTCGCCAGCCTCGTACTGCTGGCTGTCTTCCCCCTGGTCATTCGCATCGTCTGGCGTCGCTGGGCCGAGCGGCGGCTCACCCGGTCGTGGCCACGCCCTCGCTCCTTTGATCGCAACGTGGTGGTGATCGGTGCGGGGGCGGGGGGCTTGGTGTCTGCCTACATTGCCGCGGCGTTGAAGGCTCGCGTCACGCTCATCGAAGCCGGCGAAATGGGCGGCGATTGCCTCAATACCGGTTGCGTCCCCAGTAAAGCGCTGATCCGGTCGGCCAGGGCGGCTCACGAGGTGCGCCAGGCGGGAGCGTTTGGGGTGCAGGCCGAATCGGTGGAGGTGGATTTCCAGGCTGTGATGCGGCGTGTTCGGTCAGTGATCCGGCAGATTGCGCCCAACGACTCAGAGAAGCGCTACGCGGGGCTTGGGGTGGATGTCGTGAAGGGCCGGGCTCGCATCACCTCGCCGTGGACGGTCGATGTCGAATGCCCCGACGGCACCCGGCGCTCGCTGTCAACGCGCAACATCGTCATTGCGGCAGGCGCACACCCCTTTCTGCCGCCGATTCCCGGCCTTGCTGAATCCGCGTGTCTGACCACCGATACGATCTGGAACCTCGAGACCCTCCCCAGGCGTCTGTTGATCATTGGGGGAGGCGCCGTCGGTTGCGAGCTCGCGCAAGGCTTCGCACGGCTTGGAAGCAAAGTGCATCTGGTGGAGCGCGAGGCTCGACTCCTCGGGCGCGAGGACCCCGAGGCTTCAGAGCAAGTCACCAAGGCGTTGCGAGCCGACGGCGTGCAGGTTTACCCCGGACATGAGATCGTCCAAGTGGAGCGTAGCGGGGGCGAGACGCGCCTTCACCTGCGCGGACCGGATCGCGAGACCGTTCTGTTGGGCGATGAGCTCTTCTGCGCTGCGGGCCGACGAGCCCGCGTATCCGGTTATGGGCTCGAAGCGCTGGGCGTCTCCATCCGTTCCGACGGATCGATCGAGACCGACCCGTTCATGAGGACGAATTTTCCGAACATCTTCGCAGTGGGGGATGTCACCGGGCCTTTCTTGTTCACGCATGTCGCGGCCCATCAGGCCTGGCATGCGGTGGTGAATGCCCTCTTTGGAGGGCTGTATCGCTTTCGGATTGACTACCGCTCTGTGCCCAGGGCGACGTTCACCGATCCTGAGGTCGCGCAGGTCGGGTTAACAGAGGTTGAGGCAAGGCAACAGGGTATTGCGTTTGAGACCACGCGCTATGACCTGGAGGGATTGGACCGGGCCGTGGTGGACGGTGCTGCGTCGGGATTCGTCAAAGTGCTTACCGAGCCTGGGCGCGATACCATCCTTGGGGTCACGATCGTGGGCGCTCATTCGAGTGAGCTGATCGCGGAATTTGCACTGGCGATGCGCCATAGGCTGGGATTGAACAAGATCCTGGCGACGGTGCATCTCTATCCGAGCTTTTCTGAGGCCAACAAATACGCGGCTGGGCAGTGGCGTCGAGCTCATGCGCCGACCCGCTTGCTCAGGTTTCTCGATGGCGTCCACCGATGGGGCAGAAGGTAGGCCTGCGCTTTGAAACGGCTCGTTCGCCGGACAGCACTAAAATATGCACTCTGAGAGTTTTTGAGCCAGTAGAACCCAAAATGCGTTTCGACACTCAATTTCCCAGCCTGCGCGGGCAGGTCAGCGATGAAGAATGGCAGGCCCGGGTGCAACTGGCTGCCTGTTACCGGTTGATGGATCTGTACGGGATGACCGATCTGATCTACAACCACATCACCTTGCGTATCCCGGGAACCGAGCATCTGCTCATCAACCTTTACGGATTGCTCTACCGGGAGATCACCGCCTCCAGCCTGGTCAAAATCGATCTCGCGGGTGAAATCCTTCACAAGCCCGACACCGATTATGGGATCAATCGATCCGGCTATGTGATCCATGGCGCCATCCACGAAGCGCGGCGGGATGTCGCCTGCATCATTCACACGCACACCCGGGCAGGCATGGGGGTGTCATGCATGCCGTGCGGCTTGCTGCCCCTCACCCAGACGTCCATCCGGTTTCATGGCCACATCGGCTACCACGACTTCGAAGGGCCAGCAGTCCGGCTTGAAGAGCGAGAGCACCTGGTCGCAGACCTCGGACCCCACAATGCGCTGATTCTGCGCAATCACGGGCTGCTGACCTGCGGGCCGAGCGCCGCCCAGGCCTTCAACCTCATGTACCAGCTCGAACTCGCCTGCCGCGCTCAGGTGGACGCCATGGCGGGAGGGCAAACGCCCCTCATTCCCTCGGATGAAGTGCTCGAGCGCACCGCTCACCTCTACCAGCCGGGCACCCGTCGCCCCTATGGAGAGCTCGAATGGCACGCCCTGCTGCGTCAGCTTCGCGTGAGCGAGGCTGCGGGCGGCTATCCGCCCCACGACGCATGACGACGGCTCTGGCCGAGGGGAGGGCCTGGTGAAGATATTCATTCTGGATGCCTTTCATCAGGCAGGCATCGATCTTGCCCGGCAGCATGCCGATGTCGTGTGCTGGCCCGATCCGGCGATCGAGCGTTGGCCCGAGGAAGCGGACGGGGTCATGGTGCGGATGCGTCCCATCTCGGCCGAGCAGATTGCAAGGAGTGCGCGCGTCAAGGTCATTTGCAAACAGGGAGTGGGTTACGACACCATCGATCTCGAGGCGGCGCGCGCACGCGGGATCCCGGTGCTGACGACCCCCGGGGTGAACAGCGAAGCGGTCGCCGAGATGGCCTTCGCCTTGGCCTTGACTGTCGCGCGTCGCACCGCCCGATTTGATCGGATGCTGCGTGCGGGCGAGGAGATCGTTCGGCCCAAGCACCTGGGTATCCAGTTGCTCGGCAAGACGGTGGGTGTCGTCGGCATGGGCAATATCGGCACCTCTGTGGCGCGAAAGTGGCTCGGCGCCTTCAACGCGACACTGGTGGCCTTTGACCCCCACGCGCCCAGGGACCGTTGGTCTGACCTGCCGCATCGCCGGGTCGCGACGCTCGACGAGCTCCTCGATATTTCGGACGTCGTCACTTTACATCTGCCGCTGACCGAGGAGAGTCGGGGCTTGATCGGGGCGCGGGAGCTGGCTCGCATGAAATCGGATGCGATCCTGATCAACGTATCGCGGGGCGGCATCGTCGATGAGGCAGCACTGGCACGGGCGCTGTCCGCCGGGCATCTGTTTGGTGCCGGCCTCGATGTCTTTGAGGTCGAGCCGCCGCCTCCTGGCCACCCGTTGCTTGCCTTCGAGAATGTCGTCGCGACGCCCCACGCATCGGGCGGTACCCACGAGACGCAGGCACGCAGTTCACTGCAGGTCGCTCAGCAGGTGATCGAGGTCTTGCAGGGTCGGACGCCGCGCAATCGGGTAGCCTGAAAGAGTCAATGGATCAAACGGAGGATCGAATCATGAAAAAACACCTCAATTCCGTCCGGCGTTCACTGGTCGTTGCGACCGGTCTTGGTGCTGCTGCGACGGCGCTTCCAAGCTTTGCGCAGGAGCAAAAGCCGATCCGCATCATCGTGGCTTTTGCCCCAGGGGGGAGCAACGATATCGTCGGTCGCGCGATCGCCCAGCAGATGACCGAGCGCCTCAAGCGTTCAGTGGTCGTCGAGAACCGGCCGGGGGCGGGCGGGACCATCGGCGGCGCTCTGGCCGCTCGAGCTGAGCCCGACGGTACGACCCTGTTGCTGATCTCATCCACCTTCACCATGAATCCGGCCGTGATGAAGCTGAGTTTCGACCCGGTGAAGTCCTTTGTACCCGTCGCAATGCTGGGGATGGGGCCAAGCGTCATCGCCGTGAATACCTCAATGCCGGTCAACAACATGCGGGAGTTCGTGGAGTACTCCAAGAAAAATCCGGGCAAGGTGCATGTGGGCACCTCCGGCGTGGCCAGTTTTCAGCATTTCGGGCTCGAACTGCTCAAGCTCAGAAGCGGCGCAGACCTGACCCTGCTCCATTACAAGGGCGGTGGACCGGTCCTGGCCGATCTGGCGGCCGGCCATATCCAGATGTCGCTGGGCAGCCTGATCCAGATGCAAAACCTGATGGCGGCGGGCAAGATCAAGCTGATCGCGGTGGCTGGTCGTGAGCGGGTACCGATCATCAAGGATGTGCCGACCTTGAAAGAGTCGGGCATCGATGTGGATGTGAGCAACTGGTGGGCGCTGCTGGCCCCCGCGGGCACGCCTGATTCAATCGTGCAGACCCTGCACAAGGCGGCCAACGACTCTTTGAACGATCCGACGGTCAAGGATCGTTTCGACAAGGAGGGGGCGAGCCCGATGCCGATGACTCGCGAGGAGTTCGCCAGGCTGATGGCCGAGGAGACGGTTCGCTGGGCTTCGGTGGCCCGCGAAACGGATATTCGCGTCAACTGAACTGCGTGGGGGCGCTGGCGGGTGCGCCTCCATGAGGCGCGCCCGTGCCGCTAGGGATTGTGGGCCTTGAACGTGCAAGAAAGCCGAACGCGGCTCTCGGATATTGCAGTCGCACATCGGTCCTGAGGCTAAGCTCCTCCTGTCCTGACGGGCGAAATGCCGCGTCTTGGGATTTATCTTCGCAGGCCGGTGGGTTCCGGTCTTGCGCAATGCAGCATCCGGGAGTGCACGATGTCTTCTGTCAAGGCCTGCCTCGCCCGCAAAAGTGGCGAAATTCACTCACTCACCTCGGATGACAGCGTGCAGCTTGCGCTGCAGACGATGCGCGATCGTCGTATCCGCTCGGTGCTCATCATCGATCAGGGCCGGCTGAGCGGCATCGTCTCCCAGGGCGATTGCGCCATCCGGGTCTTGCTGCCCGGGCACGATGCGGCCAAGACGCCGGTGTCCTCGATCATGACGCGCGACCCGATCACAGTAGGCGTCAGTGCCAGCATCGACCAGTGCATGAAGATCATGATGTCGCGCAGCATCCGCCACTTGCCGGTGGTGGAAGAGGGCAAGGTCATGGGCATGATCTCGATCGGAGATGTGGTCAAAGACATCATGCAGCAGCAGGGTGAGCTGATCAAATACCTCGAGACCTACATCAAGGGGCACGGGGTCGAGTACTGAGCGGCCTGACCGTCGCTCGCCGGGTCCGTCGGGGACCTGTCTTTACGCTGCGCTCGCGGCTTGCACAATGGTCTGACCTCAGGCTAAGTTGCGGGTTTTCCGGAGCTGCAGACATGAGTCGCCGTTTCATCGACCTGTCGGTCCCCATCGAAAACGATGTGAAGTCCGACCCGCCGGGCCTGGAGCCCAGCATCGAGTATCGCAATCACAAGGAGACCGCGCCGATCGTGGCGCGCCGCTACGAGGAGCTCGCGCCCGAGGAGTTGGTTGACGGCGAGGGCTATGCGATCGAGTTTCTGAAGGTCAATACCCACAACGGAACCCATGTCGATGCGCCGTGGCACTTCGCGTCCACGATGGACCGGGGCAAGCCAGCGGCGACGATCGACCAGATTCCTTTGGAATGGTTTTTCGGGCGTGCTGTGAAGCTTGACTTTCGCCACTTTCCGGACGGCCATGTGGTGAGTGCCCAGGAAGTGGAAGACGAGCTGCGTCGCATCGGGCATGAACTCAAGCCGCTCGACATCGTGGTCGTAAATACGTCGGCGGGCCAGCGATTCGGGGATCCGGACTATGTCGAGGCCGGCTGCGGCATGGGCCGCGAGGCGACGCTGTATCTGACCACCCGTGGCGTCAGGGTGACCGGCACCGATTGCTGGTCCTGGGATGCGCACTTCAAGCACATGGCCAAGACCTTCGCGGCAACCCGCGACGTGAAGGTCATCTGGGAGGGTCACAAGGCAGGTCGCGAGATCGGTTACTGCCATATCGAGAAAATGCACAACCTCGAGGTCCTGCCTCCGCACGGCTTTCAGATCGCGTGCTTTCCGGTGAAGATTCGCGGGGCCTCGGCTGGATTCACCCGGGCTGTTGCGATCGTCGATTGAGGAATAAGCCTGCATGAAGCTCGCGACGATCCTGCGTGCCAACGGCCAGCCTGCCCTCGCGGTCGTGGATACCGACCGGGGCCAGTTGCTCGATCTGGAGGCGGCAGCCCGGGATGCGGGCACGCCCGATCCCGCATTCGCGTCGATGCTTGATCTGATCGACGCCGGCGAGCCCGGGCTGGCGCGTGCCCGCGAATGGGCTCGCCGTTGGCCGGCGGCGCACAGTCTGCCCCTGACCGGGACCCGTCTGCTTTCGCCGCTACCCGAGCCTCGGCAAATGCGTGACTGCCTGGTCTTTGAGCAGCATCTTCTGAATGCCATGAAAACCTGGGAGCTGCGAACAGGTCGGCCTTCTGCGCCGATTTCGCCGGTCTGGTACGAACGCCCCACCTGGTACAAATGCAATCGTTTCAGTGTCGTTGGCCATGAAACGGAGGTCCGTTGGCCGCCTTATTCGGAGCTGATGGACTTCGAGCTCGAGCTGGCGTGCGTGATCGGACGCAAGGGGGTCGATATTTCGCGCGATCAGGCCCTCAGTCACATCTTCGGTTTCACGATTTTCAATGATTTCTCGGCCCGGGATGTCCAGATGGTTGAGCGACCTCTGGGCATGGGGCCGATGAAGGGCAAGGACTTCGACACCGGCAACGTGCTCGGGCCCTGGATTGTCACGACCGACGAGATAGGAGATCCGCAGTCGCTCGAAATGTCCGTGCGGGTCAACGGCGAGCGCTGGGGTGGGGGCAACTCGCGCGACATGCACCACAGCTTTGCCGACATTCTTGCGTTCGTGTCCCAGTCCGAGACGCTCCATCCGGGCGAGGTCATTGCATCGGGCACGGTGCCGACCGGATGCGGTCTGGAGCTCAATCGGTTTCTCGCGCCGGGAGATGTGGTCGAACTCGAAGTTGCAAACATCGGCGTGCTCCGCAATCGCATTGTTCGCCCCGGCCGAACCGCGCCCGGAGGTTGACATGCCGTTGACCCAAGGGCCCGCCCAGGTGGGGCGGCAGGAGATGCACCTGCGGCAGATCGAGATGCGCGCCTTCCGGAGGCAGGACGGACTGATCGATGTCGAGGGCCGTGTGACCGACCAACGGGCCAAGGCGATGAAGCTGTTTGCAGGCGACCGGGTGGTCCAGGAGGGCGAATTCGTTCACGATCTGTGGGTGCGATTGATCGTTGACGATCAATTGGTCGTGCACGGGGTGGAAACCTCCAGCGATGCTCGGCCCTACCCGATGTGTGCCGAAGGTGGGTCGAACTTCGATCGTTTGATCGGCCTGAAGATTGGCGCGGGCTGGAGCTTTGCGGTCAAACAGAGGCTTGGCCGAGCGCAGGGCTGCACTCATCTCATGGAGTTGCTGATTCCGATGGCCACGGCCGCCTACCAGGCGATCGCTGAGGTCCGGATGGCGCGACCTGATCAAGTCGATCCTTCGGGACGTCCGGTCAGAATAGACGGCTGTACCGCGTTTGCATCGGATCGCGGACTGGTGGCAGTACGTTGGCCGGCGCATTACACCGGCAAGCAGGACCGTGATGCGATCGAACGAGACCTCTATTTCGGAAAGCACGTTACCCCAGGCGCCTGACGGACCGGGACCGCTCGCCAATGCCACGGCGGATTCGACCGGCGGCTGGCGCTGGCATTGCAGGGCGATGTTTGCCGGGGCACGCTGGTCCTGCGCCCGGCGGGGTATCGATACCTGGCTCGAATCTGTGCCGCGCCCGATTCCGCCTCGCCTGCTCTGGGTTGGGGCGAGTGCCGGCTGGATGTTGCCGACCCGTTTCCTCAAGCAATTTGTCGAGATCGATGTCATTGACATCGATCATTCGGCGCGACTCATTCTGGCCCTGCGACACGGGCGGGCGCTGCGCCGAGCCGGGATCCCTTGGCGTTGGCATTGCATCGATGCGATCGCGCACATCGACGAACTGCTGGGTCGGTGGCCGGAGGCGTTGATCCTGTTTGACAACCTTCTTGGGCAGCAGCGTTATCGCTACTCGGACGGCGATCGGCTGGAGCGCTGGCTCTCGGCGCTGCCCGAGCGCTTGTCGGGGCGCACCTGGGGAAGTGTCCATGACTGGCTGTCCGGGCCGACGAATGGTCTGCAGAGCAGCCGAACAGACGGTGGCTTCGAGACCTTGTGCTTCGAAAGGACCGCTGCGGGCGTCGCGCTCGCGCCTTCGATGGCGACGGTTCGCGCGCCGGGGACCCCGCATGCCAGGCCCGGGCGAGCGGGCTCGGCGGCGGGCAGCGCTTCCGTCGTCCGGTCTGGCGCGGCCCTGACCGACTGGTTGCTCGAGCAGGTGGGGGGCGGGGGCGTCTGGCAGGACCATCTCACTGGAGCCGTTTTCCCGATCGGCACGCAGGGGTTCCTGATCCCATGGCGTTTCTCAAGAACGCATTTTCATTGGCTGCAGGCTGGGTGGGTCGATCGTCAAACCGCCTCTGGCGTTTCGGCGCACCGTGTGGCCGTGGACCGCATCGGGGCATTGGCACCGGGCGCGCCTGAGCGGGCCCGGCCCACGGGGCCGGCGTCCCGGTGAGCGGTCTCTGGCGTGGTACTGTTACAGGTTTGTCGTCTCTCTGATCCGGATCTGTCATGAGCCAGAACATTCTGCAGTCGCTTCCCGTTGGCGATCGGGTGGGTATTGCCTTCTCCGGGGGCCTCGATACTTCGGCCGCCGTGCACTGGATGCGCGCCAAAGGGGCCATTCCCTGCGCCTACACCGCCCATCTGGGTCAACCCGACGAGAGCGACTACGACGAGATCCCGAGACGGGCCAGGGCCTACGGTGCGGACATCGCCCGCCTGGTCGATTGCCGGGCGCAACTTGTGTCCGAGGGCATTGCCGCCATCCAGTGCGGTGCGTTTCACATCTCGACGGCCGGCGCGACCTACTTCAACACGACTCCCCTGGGGCGCGCAGTCACCGGGACGGCGCTGGTGGTCGCAATGAAGGAGGATGGCGTCAATATCTGGGGGGATGGCAGCACGTTCAAAGGCAATGACATCGAGCGATTTTATCGTTACGGCCTGCTCGCGAACCCGAAGCTGCGCGTTTACAAGCCCTGGCTCGACCAACGGTTCATCGATGAGCTGGGGGGGCGCAAGGAGATGAGCGAGTACCTCATCGCCCACGGCTTTGCCTACAAGATGAGTGTCGAGAAGGCCTATTCGACCGATTCCAACATGCTGGGCGCGACGCATGAAGCCAAGGATCTCGAGTTCCTGAACAAAGGCATTTCGATTGTCAATCCCATCATGGGCGTTGCGTTTTGGCGCGACGATGTCGCGATCGCGCGCGAGACGGTCACCGTGCGCTTCGAGGAAGGGCTGCCCGTAGCCCTGAACGGCCATTCATTTCCCGACGCGGTGGCCTTGTTCGAGGAAGCGAATCGGATCGGCGGCCGTCACGGGCTGGGCATGTGCGACCAGATCGAGAACCGCATCATCGAGGCGAAGAGCCGCGGCATCTATGAGGCCCCAGGCATGGCGCTGCTGCACATCGCCTACGAGCGGCTGGTGACCGGCATCCATAACGAGGACACGATCGAGCAGTACCGTGCCAATGGCCGGCGGCTGGGCAAGCTGCTTTATCACGGTCGCTGGTTCGACCCGCAGAGCCTGATGCTGCGCGAAACGGCGCAGCGCTGGGTTGCGCGGGCAATTACGGGTGAAGTGGCACTCGAGCTGCGTCGCGGTAACGATTATTCGATTCTCGACACCTCGAGCCCCAACCTGACCTATCACCCCGAGCGCCTGACGATGGAGAGCGGGCAGGGCGCATTCACCCCGGCGGACCGGATTGGTCAGTTGTCGATGCGCGATCTCGATATCGCGGACACCCGGGACAAGCTCGGCATTTACACCCGAACCGGCCTGATCGGCGAGGGCGGCGAGGGGGCGCTGCCACTGCTGGGCCGATGATCGATCGGGCCTCTGTCTGGATGCTCCTGCGCGCGCTGGCTGCGGGCGCAGTCGGCGGCCTGCTAGCCTCCTGGCTGCACTTTCCTTTGCCGTGGTTTCTGGGGCCCCTCTTTATCTGCGCTGCGCTCAACCTGGCGGGTGCGGGTCTCGAAGTATCACCCGGGCCGCGCCGGGTGGGGCAGTGGGTCGTCGGCACCGCGCTTGGTCTCTATTTCTCTCCCGATGCCGCTGCGCGCATCGCCTCGCTCTGGCCTTTTCTCGCCGCAGCGACTGTTTATGCAGGTTTCATGGGGGCGGGTTTCACCTGGGCGCTCATGCGTTTTGGTCGTGCCGACCCGGCGACGGCCTTCTTTGGCGGCTCGATCGGTGGCGCCACCGAAATGTCCCTGCAGGGCGCGCGTGCAGGCGGCGCAATGCCCTTGATGGTCGCGGGCCACTCGCTTCGGGTGCTGATTGTAGTGGCAGTCATCCCCTTCGGGTACCAGTTTCTGGGTATCCAGGGCAGTGACGCGACCCTGCAGACCGCTCGGGACTTCAATCCGTACGGGTTGTTGCCGCTCCTCGCGAGTTCAGCCGTCGCCGGCTGGACTGCTGCCCGTTTCAGCCTGCCCAATGCCTGGGTGCTGGGGCCCCTCTTTGGCATCGCAATCACCGGCGTCGCGGGGGTGGACTGGAGTGGTTTGCCCACGGCACTCATCAATCTCGGACAGCTGCTGATCGGCATGTCCCTGGGCAGTCGGTTTCTCCCGGGCTTTTTCAGATCGGCTCCACGCTATCTGGCCGTGATCGCGGTGGGCACCCTGATCGCCATACCGCTCACGATCGGCTTCGCATGGTTGCTTGCTGCCGCTTCCGGAGTCGCCTTTGCGACGCTGGTGCTGGCCACGGCCCCCGGCGGTGTGGCCGAGATGAGCCTCACGGCCAAAGCCTTGCGACTAGGCGTCCCGGTCGTCGCAGTTTTTCACCTGGTCCGATACATCATTTTGGTGGTCAGCATGGGGCCGCTCTATTGCTTTTGTGCCCGGCACTTCGGGTGGCCCACGATGCGTGGTCGGATCGACTGAGCGCACTTTTGCTGCTCAAGTCTGTGGGCGTTCGTCCGATGGGTGTCTGCGGATTGTGGGCGATAGAGTCGTTTCCGATCAGATCTGGTCAGACTTGCATTTG